>JANMJI010000044.1:0-41773 GCA_031371275.1 Betaproteobacteria bacterium | reverse complement strand
GGCCGCGGGCTTGACATAGTCCATCCAGATGTCGCGCATGCCGACCCAGGCGTGCCAGCCCAGGCAGACGAAGATGACGAAGGTCAGCACCTTCATCCACTGGGCTGAGAAGATGCCGGCCCAGGTGTCGTAGCCGACGGGGCCTTTGCTGAAGATGACTTGCGCCAGCAGCAGCAGCGTGAACAAAGCCATCAGCGTGGCGGTGACGCGCTGGCTGAGCCAGTCGCGCATGCCGTAATGCGCGCCGACGACAACGCGTCTTGAACCGTAGTTGACCGACATGTTCTTGAACCCTCAGTACAGGCCGAACAGCTTGGCGCCCAGCACCAGCGTCAGCAGCACGCTGGCCGCCAGCGTGACCACCGCCGACTGGCGGCCGAACTCTTTGGTGACGCTGTGCGTGGCGTCCATCCACAGGTGGCGCACGCCGGCTATGAAGTGGTGCAGATAGGCCCAGATCAGGCCGAGTGTGGCCAGCTTGATGAGCCAGCCTGGCAAGAAACCGATGCCGGCGCCAAAGGCGCTGGTGAAGCTCTCGAAGCTGATCTCCGACGTCACGCTGACATCGAACAGCCAGATCACAAAGGGCAACAGCACAAACATCAACAGCCCGCTGGCCCGGTGCAGGATGGAGACCAAGCCGGCCAGCGGCAAACGGTACTTCACCGCGTCCACCAGGCGCATGGTGCCGGGTCTTTGTTTGGTGATCTGGGGCATGGACTGTTCTCTGAACCGGGGGAAGTCGAATGAGTTTATTGCAATGCAGCAGGCTTGATGGAGAACAGCAGCATGCCGGTGTCAATTGAGTTCGTTGCGATAGTGGTGAGCGTCGGTGTGGTAGAGACCGCGGCGCCACTCCACCGGCCTGTTGCCATAGGTGAAAGACAGCCGCTCCACCGACAGCAGCGGCGTGCCGGCCGCCACACCCAGCAGTTCGGCGTCTTCGGGCGCCGCGGCCACGGCGCGCAGCTTTTCTTCGGCGCGCACCATGTGGACCGCAAATTCGGCCTCGAACAGCCGGTACATGGGCCCGCGCCAGGCTTGCAGCCGTTCGGCAGTCAGGCCTTTGAACAGCGTGCCGGGCAGCCACAGGTCGTCCAGCACCACGGCCTTGAGTGCACCGCCCAGCGGCGCCAGCAGCAGCCGGCGCACCTGCACCGCAGCTTCACCACTTTTCAGCAGCAGGCTGCGCGCCACCTCGCCCGGGGCGCGCATGCGGCGGCATTCCAGCAAGCGGCGCTGCAGCGCAGGCGGGCTGCCGTCGTCGGGCATCAAGCGCAGAAAGCGGTATTGCGTATCCACCTCGGCATGGGTGGCGACAAAGGTGCCCTTGCCCTGACGGCGCACCAGCATGTTGTCGGTGGCCATCTCGTCGATGGCCTTGCGCACGGTGCCCTGGCTGACGCGGAAACGAGCCGCCAATTCCACCTCGCTGGGAATGACCTGGCCGGGCAACCATTCACCGCTCTGCAGGCTGCTCAGCAGCAGCGCCTTGATCTGCTGATACAGCGGGCTGAAGGCCGGCGTCTGCGGCGCATGGGGGGCGTTGGCAGCGGCGGGCATGGTCGCGATTGTCTTGCATAAGACATAAGACTTGGGTCAGGGTGCGGTGACTAGAATCACAGGCTCGCCACCCCGCCTTTCTGCCCCCGCCTTCAGACCCCTTTCGAACCAGGAGACCCCCATGTCCAAGAAGCCCGTCAGCGTGGCTGTCACCGGTGCCGCCGGCCAGATCGGCTATGCCATCCTGTTCCGCATTGCCAGTGGCGAGATGCTGGGCAAAGACCAGCCCGTCATCCTGAACCTGCTGGAAGTGCCAATGGAAAAGCCGCAGCAGGCGCTGCAGGGCGTGATGATGGAGTTGCAGGATTGCGCCTTCCCGCTGCTGGTGGGCATGCAAGCCCATGGCGACCCGATGACGGCTTTCAAAGACGCCGACTACGCGCTGCTCATCGGCTCGCGCCCGCGCGGCCCGGGCATGGAACGGGCCGAACTGCTGGCCGTCAACGCAGAAATCTTCACCGCGCAAGGCAAGGCTTTGAACGCCGTGGCCAGCCGCAATGTCAAGGTGCTGGTGGTCGGCAACCCGGCCAACACCAACGCCTACATCGCGATGAAAAGCGCGCCCAGCCTGCCGCGTGAAAACTTCACCGCGATGCTGCGCTTGGACCACAACCGCGCCCTGAGCCAGTTGGCCAGCAAGACCGGCAAGCCGGTGGCCAGCATCAAGGGTCTGGCGGTGTGGGGCAACCATTCGCCCACCATGTATGCCGACTACCGCTTCGCCACCATTGATGGCGCCAGCGTCAAGGACATGATTGGTGACCCGGTGTGGAACGCCGAGACCTTTTTGCCCACGGTAGGCAAGCGCGGTGCGGCCATCATCGCGGCGCGGGGTGTGTCGTCTGCTGCCAGCGCGGCCAACGCCGCCATCGACCACATGCGCGACTGGGCCCTTGGCACAGGTGGGCAATGGGTGACCATGGGCGTGCCCAGCAACGGCGAATACGGCATCCCGAAGGACGTGATGTTCGGCTACCCCGTGACTTGCGAAGGCGGCCGGTACAGCATCGTTGCCGACCTGCCCATCGACGCCTTCAGCCAGACTTGCATAGACAAGACGCTGGCCGAGCTGACGGGCGAGCAGGACGGCGTCAAGCACCTCCTCTGAACGCCATAGCGAAGCAGCAGCCATGAGCGCAAGCCCGCACCCGGCCGTGGCCGCCAGCCTGGCAAAGTGGCACCAGATGATCGCCAGCGGCGACCTGGGCTCGTTGCCCGACATCGTCGCGCCCGAAGCGCTGTTCCGCTCGCCGATGGCTTTCAAGCCTTACCACAGCGCCGAAGCGGTGGTGCTGATCTTGCGCACGGTGTTCGGCGTCTTCAGCCAGTTCGTCTACCACCGCGAATTGTTTTCTGACGACGGCCTGAATGTGGTGCTGGAATTCAGTGCCCACGTCGGCGACAAGCAGCTCAAAGGCATAGACCTGATCCGCTTTGACGAACAAGGCCGCATCTGCGAATTCGAGGTCATGGTGCGGCCCATCAGCGGCCTGCAAGCGCTGGGGCAGGCCATGGGCCAAAGGGTGGGTGCGGTGTTGCCCGGCTTCAAGGCCGCGCCTTGATTTCAAGCCCTTCGAGCCAGCGCCGATGACGATGGCCCTACATCCCCGCCAGGCCTTGTTCGACCCCGACGAAGCCACGCCGGTGCTGCTGCCGGTGTGTGACCACTACAGCGGCGTTGAAGCCCGCATGCGCAAGAGCCTGGCGCTTCAAATCGAGCTCGGCCCGGTGTTCGACGTGACGCTGGACGGCGAAGACGGCGCGCCGGTGGGCGGCGAGTTGGAACACGCGGCGCTGATGGCCGAACTGGTGAACAGCACTGACAACCGCCATGGCCGCGTCGGTGTGCGCGTGCAGCCGGTGGGCCATGTTCACTTCGAAGCCATGGTCGACCTGCTGGTGCAGCAGGCCGGCGCGCGCCTGGCCTATCTGATGATTCCCAAACCCCGCGGCCTGGCCGACGTGCAGCGTGCGGCCAAGGTGGTGGACGCCGCCGCCCTGCGCCATGGCCTGGCGCGGCAGATTCCGCTGCACACGCTGATCGAAACCCATGGCGCACTGCGCGAAGTGACGGCCATCGCCGCGCACCCGCGCTACGAGTCCTTGTCTTTCGGGCTGATGGATTTTGTCTCGGCCCACCGCGGCGCCGTGCCGCAAAGCGCGATGAGCGCACAAGGCCAGTTCGAACACCCTTTGGTGCTGCGCGCGAAGCTGGAAATCGCTGCCGCCTGCCACGGCTTTGCGAAGACGCCTTCACACTGCGTGGTGACCGAATTCAAGGATGCACGCGCTTTGCAGGAAGCGGCTGAAAAAGCCTGCCGACAATTGGGCTACACGCGCATGTGGAGCATCCATCCGGCGCAGATACGGCCCATCGTCGATGCCTTTGCGCCGACGGTGGCCGAGGTTGACCAGGCCATAGAAATCATCACCGCCGCGCAGGCCGCGCAATGGGCACCCATCAACTACCGCGACACGCTGCACGACCGCGCCAGCTACCGCTACTTCTGGCAGGTGATTGAGCGCGCCGAGCGCACGTCCTTCAACGGCGGGCCGCAACTGCCCACCGACTTGCGCCTGGCCTGGTTCGGCTGATCCCTGCGGCCTTGACCTGCGGCGTTGGCGCCGCGGCCGTCTGCCAGAATCGGCCGAAGGAGACCATGTGCGCGCAGCGACGGTTCGGCCCCGGGGCAACATCGTGACGGCAGCCCGCCGCGCCCTGCACCGCTGCATGGTGGGCACTGTGAGCGTGGCCCTGGCAGCCTTCGCAGGCGCCGCCAACTCCCAATCGGCCCAGCCCGCCCCGCCCGCCCCGCCCGCCCCGCCGTCAGACCAACCGCTGCTGCGCATCGAAGCCGGCATGCACACCGGCGCCGTCAGCGCCATCGCCACCGACGCCAGTGGCCGGGTGGCCGTCACCGCCAGCCCCGACAAGACCGTGCGCGTGTGGGACCTGCCCAGTGGCCGGCTGCTGCAGGTGCTGCGCCCGCCGATAGGCCCGGGCAACGAAGGCATGTTGTACGCCGTGGCCTTGGCGGCCGACGCCAGCGTGGTGGCCAGCGCAGGCTGGACGGGGTATGACTGGAACCGCCAGTTCCATGTGCTGCTGTTCGACCGCGCCAGCGGCCAGTTGCTGCGGCGGCTGCAAGGCCCGGTGGCGTCGAGCATCGTCAAGCTCGCGTTCAGCCCCGACGGCCGCTGGCTGGCGGCCACGCTGTCAGGCACCCAGGGCGTGCGCGTGTGGGACTGGCGCCATGGCGGCCAGCCGCTGGCCGAGCGCGACTACGGCAACAGCAGCTTTGGTGCGGTCTGGCTGCCCGGCTCGCAGTTATTGACCAGCAGCCACGACGGCAAGCTGCGCCGCTACACGCTGGCTGCAGGCCGGCTGGACAAGCTGGCCGAAGTGCAGGCCAGCGGCGGTGCGCGGCCCCATGGCCTGGCCGCCACGGCCGACGGCACGCGCGTGGCCGTGGCCTATGCCGACGTGGCGCGGGTCGAGGTGCTGGACGGTGCCACGCTGGCGCCACTGTTTGCAGCCGATACGGCGGCTGTCGACAACGGCCAGTTGGCGGCAGTGGCCTTCAGCAGCGACGGCCAGGCACTGGCCGCCACCGGCACCTGGCGCGTGCAGGGGCGCACGCTGGCGCGCGTGTGGCCGCAGGGCGGCCGTGGCGCCCCGGTGGACACCGCAGTGGCCGCCAACACCGTGGCCGCCTTGACAGCCCTGCCCGGCGGCGGCTGGCTGCTGGGAGCCAGCGACCCGACCTGGGGCGTGCTGGACGCGCGCGGCGTCTGGCGCGAAGCCGGCGCGGCGCCGATGCCCGACTTGCGCACGACGTTTGGCACCGCGCTGCCCTTGGCCGACGGCGGCAAACGCGTGCAGTTCGGCTTTGCGCTGGACGGCAGCGCGCCATATCGCTTCGTGATGGCCACGCGGGCCTTGCAGGCCGGCGCCTTGAACGACGGTGCGGCGCCACGCACCAGCGGTCTGCCCGTCACCGACTGGCAGGGCAGCTTGAACCCGATGCTGCAAGGCCTGCCCATCACGCTGGCGCCGCGTGAAACCTCACGCAGCCTGGCCATTGAACACAACGGTGCCGGCCTGGTGCTGGGGGGCGACTGGTCTTTGCGCTACATCGCCAGCAACGGCCAGCGGCGCTGGGCCACCACCACCCCTGGCGTGGCCTGGGGCGTGAACATCCCGCGCGAAGGCCAGATGCTGGTCGCCGCGCTGGGCGATGGCACCCTGCGCTGGTACCGCCTGGCTGACGGCAAGGAAGTGCTGGCGCTGTACGCCCACACCGACCGCAAGCGCTGGGTCTTGTGGACACCGACGGGCTACTACGACGCCAGCCCCGGCGCTGAAGAGTTGATCGGCTGGCACCTGAACCGCGGCCAGACAGCGGCGGCCGATTTCTTTCCGGCATCGCGCCTGCGCGCCACGTTTTACCGGCCCGATGTCATAGACCATGTGCTGGACACGCTGGACGAAACCCAGGCCCTGGCCATGGCCGACACCGCGCGCAACCGCCCGCCGACTGCGGCGGTGGCCGCGCCGCTGGTGGCGCAAATACTGCCGCCGGTGGTTGAACTGCTGGCCGCGGCCGATGTCGCCACCACCACGCCCAACATGAAGCTGCGGGTGCGCAGCCGCAGCGCTGCCGATGCGCCCGTCACGGGCTGGCGCGTGCGTGTCAACGGCCAGGCCGCGCCGGCCACCGTGGGCGCTGGCGGCAGCGGCCCGGCTGCCGATGAACGCGAGCTGTCTTTCGCCGTGCCGGCACAAGACAGCGTGGTGCAGCTCTTCGCAGAAAACCGCCACGGCACGTCGAGCCCGGCGACGGTGAAGGTGGCCTGGAAAGGTGCACCACCACCACCAGCACCGCCACCGCCGCCGCCACCCAGACCGTCGGCGGCGGCAGCGGCAGCAGCATCGGCCGCGGCACCGGCAGCCGGCGACTTTCAGATCCGGCCCAAGCTCTACGTGCTGGCGATTGGCGTCGGCGCCTACCAGCATGCCGACATCCCGCAACTGGCGCTGTCGGCCAAAGACGCCACCGACTTTGCCAACACCATGCGGCGCCAGCAAGGCCGGCTGTACCGCGAAGTGGAAGTGCGGCTGCTGACCGACGCCACCGCCACCGCCGACGCCGTCGTCAACGGCCTGGAGTGGATGCAAAAGCAGGTCACGCAGCACGACGTGGGCATGATCTTCATCGCCGGCCATGGCCTGAATGACGCCACCCAGGGCTACACCTTCCTGCCCGTGGACGCCGACCCGGAACGCCTGCGCCGCACCGGCGTGGCGATGGAAGAGTTCCGCAAGACGCTGGCCAACCTGCCGGGCAAGGTGGTCTTCTTCTTCGACACCTGCCACTCAGGCAATGTGTTAGGCCCGGCACGCCGATCGGCGCGCAACGACGTGCTGGGTGTCATCAACGAGCTGACGAGCGCTGAAAACGGCGTCGTCGTGTTCAGTTCCAGCACCGGCCGCCAGTTCAGCCTGGAATCTGCCGACTGGGGCAACGGCGCCTTCACCAAGGCGCTGGTCGAAGGCCTGGACGGCGCCGCCGACTACCAGAAGACCGGCCGCATCACCCACAAGATGCTGGACCTGTACATCAGCGAACGCGTGAAGGCGCTGACCAAAGGCCAGCAAAGCCCGGTGACGCAGGCACCCGGCGGCGTGCCCGACTTCCCGCTGGCCTTGTTGCAGTAGGCCCACGCCGCAGGCCCGCGCAGCAAGCCGGTACACCCCCGCAGTCAAGGGATAGCCCCGATGTAGGAGGCACAGATAGGGGTGTCGGCGCCATCATGCGCATGAGAGCATGTAACTGTGTTTCGTGAGGATGCGCGGCCACCGGCCCACCGTGTCCCGCGTCCCGCAGCCCATATCCCGCCGCATTCGCACCGACTGTCCTGTCGTCTCCGGAGGTCTTACCGCATGTCCCGTCTGAGTACCCCCAGGCTGCCGCGTGGCGCCGCCGCAGCTTGCGCCACTGCCTGCGCTTGTGCCATCGCCAGCGCCCTGCTGCTGGCCGCGTGCAGCGGCAACACCGGCAGCGAACGCGACAGCGGCAGCAACAAGACGACGCTGACGGTGGCCGCCAGCGACGCCGACGGCCACACGCTGCACTACCAGTGGCGCGTGACCGGCGGCACGGTCGAAAACCGCGACGCCGCGCAGACCGTGTGGACACTGCCCGACGGCCCCGGCCTGCACTTCGCCTACGTCACCATCTCTGACGGCCAGGGCGGCTATACCGAACAGCAGTACGCGGTTTCATCCGACACGCTGGGCACCACCGCGCCGCTGCGTGCGGCAGTCACCAACACGCCGCCCGCCGTGGCCGATTTCGAAGGCACCGTGGCGCGGCTGCGCTTCGTCTCACCCAACAGCTTTGCCTTTGCGGTGCCGGGCAGCGCGGCCAATACGACCGCGGTGCGCACCGTCTACGTGCCCGATGTGCGTGTGCAGGTGCAAACCGCCGACACCGCCGAGGTCGTGTTCAGCGGCGCATCAGACCTGAGTGGCGAGGTCAACCTGCCCAAGCTGGTGGCCGGCAAGACCTACGACGTGCGCTGTGCCGCGGCCGAAGGCGCTGCGCTGGCGGCCTGCGGGCAGGTGGCGCTGGGCAACGAGGCCGGCGTGGTGCTGGTCAGCCCGGCCACCACCAACGCGCAGAACCTGCGTTTGTTTGGCCATGTGGCGCTGGCCGATGGCGGCACCTGCGGCTACCAGAACGACTATTTCGGCATCCAGTCTGCCGCCAGCGTGCAGTTGCTGCAGGCCGATGGCGTGGCCTTGTCGCAGCCGGTGCGCGTCAACCGTTTTGGTGATTACGCGCTGGAAGCCGCAGTGCCCGTGAAGGCCGCGCTGAAGCTGGCCGTGCAGTGCGAAGGCTACACACGCACGCTGAATGTGCCCGCGGCCAGCGCCGCTGCCGGCTACGGCGCCGCGGCCCCGGTGGAGCTTTCGCACACCATCAACAACAGCCGGCCGCTGCTGCTGAAGATGGTGGCCAATGGGCCTGACGGCAATGTGCGCGGCGTGATGGTCGTGCCCCAGGCGGGGGTGTCTTCCAACGCAGCGCCAGGGGCCGCCCATTTCCTGACCTACAAAGGCCGCGACACGCCGCTCAGCGCCTGCCTGTACTACCGCGCCCTGGGCGCCGTGAAGGGCTGCGACGCGCAAGGCCGCATGCAGGAAGCCATCTCACTGGACGACTGGAAACGCCAGCACAAGATACCGCCCTACCAGGCCAGCAACACGGTGGTTTCGGTGATCTACGTCAACCGCATGGACCTGAACCTGGTGCGCCGCATGACGGCCACCCGCAACGGCCCGCAGGCCATCGCCTTTGTGGTCTGCAACAGCCCCGGGCCCGAGGGCAACACGCAGCGCGAAATCGATGCCGTGATAGACATCGGCCAGGCCGGTGAACGGCTGGTGGCCTGCGTGGCGATGGAATGGACGGCCAGCCCAGGCGTCAACGGCGGCAAGCCTTACACCAAGTTCCTGACCTTCGGCCCCGACGGCGGCTTGATGCCTTCGGTGAACCTGGACGGCCGTGGCGAGAAATACCTGCCCGGCACCTGCGTGGCTTGCCATGGCGGCACGCAATACAACGGCCACTTCCCTGACAAAGGCACGCCCAGCGGCTTCATAGGCGCGGGCTTTCAGGCCTTCGACACTGGCAACTACCTGTTCAGTTCACGCGCCGGGCTGACCGAGGCCGACCAGTCCGATGCCATCTACGAATTGAACCAACTGGTGCGCGCCACCGAGGTCACAGACAGCACATCGGTGGCCCAACTGGTGAAGGGCTGGTATGCCAGCGGCACCAAGAAGCAGGACAAGCGCTACGTGCCGCAGGCCTGGCTGACCGCCGACGCACAGCCCGACACCGCAGGCGCCGCACGCTTTTACCGCGAGGTGGTGGGCGCGTCATGCCGCACCTGCCATGCCGCGCTGGGCGCCAATTTCAATTGGGACACCACCGTGCTGAGCCCGGCGCGGGCCAGCGTGCATGTCTGCGGCGGTACCGCCGACGTGGCGCTGAACGCTTCGATGCCCAACGCCTTGATCTCGCGCGACCGGGTGCTGGAACGCGTCAACGCCGACCCGACGCTGGCCGCCTTGATGACCAAGTTCCTGGGCTGCTCAGCCCCGTTGCCCGACCCGGCTTACGCGGCACGTTGAAGCGCGCCCAAGGCACACCTTGCAGACCTTGAAGCCCCGCCCCCACCGGACCCACGCACCCATGAAGCCCATGCCCCGCACCACCCCTGTGACAAGACTGCTGGCCCTGGCGGTGACATGGGCCCTGACGGCGTGCAACAGCCCGCCGCTGGCGGGTGAAGCAGCGCCGGCCCGCAGCGCCGCAGCGCCGCTGGCCGCCGCCGTGGCGACCCCGGCGGCGGTGCCCACAGCAGCAGCGCCGGCCGCACCTTCAGCCGCACCCCCGACAGCACGCGCCGCAGACACGCCGCGCAACCTGCAGGCCATCGCCACGCAACAGGCCCTCGCCGCCCCCGTCAACAGCTTTGAGGCGCCCACGCCGGTGCCTTTCGATGAAGCCATTGCGCGCTCGGGCACCGAACTGTTCAGCCAGGCCGCAGAACGCCTGGGTGCCGAGCAGCGCACGGTGGTGATAGACCCGCTGATCGACGGCGCCACCGGCGCGCAGACGGTGAGCACCGAAAAAATGGGCGTGCAGCTTGAATCGATCATCAAGGCCCGCCACAGCCAGTGGCAGGTGAAGGCGCTGACGCGCCAGGCGCTGGCCGACAAACCGCTGCTGCTGATAGGCACGCTGACGCCGGTGAACACGGTGCGCGCTGTCGATACGCCGCCCGATGCTTTCCGCGTCTGGGTGACGTTGATAGACCTGCGCGACGGCCGCGTGATCGCCAAGCAGATCGATGCCGCCACCGTGGCCTCGGTCAACAACGAACCGCTGAAATACTTTGCCGACAGCCCGACCTGGCACAAAGACAAGACGGTGCTGGCCTACATCAATTCATGCCAGCGCAACACCCGCATCGGCGACCCGGCCGACCCCGAATATCTGGCCCGCCTGCCTGCCGCCGCGGTCATGAACGAGGCCATGCTGGCCTATGGCGCCGGCCACATTCCGGCAGCCCAAAAGCTGTACCAGGAAGCCGCGCCGCTGGCCGACCCGGGCGACCTGCGGGTGCTCAACGGCCTGTACCTGACGAGTTGGCAACTGGGCCAGAAAGACGCCGCGCGCAAGGCCTTCGACTCGCTGGTGGGCTCGGGGCTGGAACAACAGCGCCTGCCGGTGAAGCTGCTGTTCCAGCCCGGCAAGACGAGCTTTGCGGTGGCTGGCGACTTGCAGCAGCAATACCAAATGTGGATCGCGTCGCTGGCGCAGCAGGCGGCCAAAACGCAGTCTTGCGTGCGCGTGGTGGGACACACCAGCCGCACCGGCAGCGCCCGTGGCAACGAAGTGCTGTCACGCCAGCGCGCCGAGGCCGTGCAGCGCATGCTGGAACAAGGCAACCGCGGCCTGGGCACGCGCCTGACCGCCGCCGGCGTCGGCTCGCGTGAAGCGCTGGTGGGGCTGGGCACCGACGACCAGCGTGACGCGCTGGACAGGCGGGTCGAGTTTCGGGTGGTCGATTGCATCTAGCGCACAGGTCTATCGGTGACGCAGCCCCCGTGCGGGGCTGAAGATCACCGAAGCCGGTGGTGCTGGACGGAGAGAAAGAACATAACTGGGGGGAGGCTGGATGGACTGCAAGCGCTGGGCGGGGCAATGGGTCAATGGGTTGCGGCTGGCGGCCGTGCTGTTGTTCATGCAAGCGCCGGCGGTGCAGGCGCAGGACGCCGCCGCGCTCATCAGCGGCTGGAACACGTCGGCCACGCTGTGCACCGGATGCCACAGCGCGCACCCGTTGAAATCCTCGGGTGCATCGAACCTGCAAAGCAGCTCGGGCAACCAGCACAACATCCTGAATCTGTTCATGCTGACGCCGCCGGCGATAGCGTCGGCCAGCACCGTCAACACGTCGCTGCGCGCCATGTGCGGCAACGCGGCGCACAGCGGCTCGTTGATGTGCTCATCGGCCACCTACACCAACAGCATCAACGCAATTCCGACATCGCCGACGACGGTTTCCAGCAGCATCTACAACTACCTGTTTTCGGCCCGCCACGGCATCGCCTCGGCATCGGCCCCGGGCAAGACCACCACCGCGGCCAACCCTTCCATCGGCAGCAGCGACACCACGCCGCTGGCCTTCGACAGCATCGCCTCGGGCGGCACCAGCGCCACGGTGTGGACACTGACGCTGTCCAACCTGCGCGCCACCGCACTCGGCTTCACGCTCACCTCGGTCAACGCGACCGAATTCCAGGTTGTGTCTGGCGGCAGTTGCCTGAATGCCGGCTCGACCACCGCCGGCAGTGTGCCAGCGGCCAGCACCGGCGTCGCCGGCACCTGCACTTTCAGCGTTAGCTACAAGCCCACCGGCATCTCGGCCGCCACCCGCACTGGCGCGCTCACCGTCAACCTGGCTGCCACCGCGCCCAACGGCCAGGTGGTGCCCGCGGGCGAACCCAACCCGCGCCGCCTGAGCTTCAGCGGCGGCGTGCTGGCCGGCACGCTGGCCTTCGTGCCCACCGCCATCGCCATCAGCACGCCCACGGGCACGCCCAAGCTGGTGGAAATCGGCACCATCACCAACAGCGGCAGTGCCGGCCTGAACCTGCAAAGCCTGGCATTCACGACCTCTTATGCCGTCGTGGCTGCGCCTTTTACGCTGCCGTCCGACGGTTGCCGTGTCGGCACTCCGGTGGCCACCGGCGCCACAGGGTGCAAGCTGTACGCCGTTTTTTCACCCGCAGGTTCTGCCACTTCCTACCCCGGCAGCGTGACGGTGGCCGACGACGGCACCAACACGCCCAACACTTTCAGTTTCATAGGCACGGCCTTGCAGCCGGTGTTGACACTGAGCCCCACGTCGCTGGCCTTCGGCCGCCTGGCCCCCGGCAGCACGGCCTTGCTGCCGGTCAGCGTCAGCAACACCGGCGGCGCCGGCACCACACTCAATTTCACGGGTAGCACGCCTTTCTCGATCTCGCCCACCAGCACCTGCACGGCGGCGGCCGGGTGTTACGCCATCGCCAGCAACAGCTGCGGCACGACGCTGGCGCAGGGCGCTGCGGCCTGCACCGTGCAGTTGCGCTACACGGCCGCGTCTGCACCCAGCACGACCACCGCAGACACGGCGCGGCTGGCCGTGGCCTCTGACGGCGGCGCGCCCACGGTCATCTTCACAGGCGCCACCTTGCCCGAGCCCACGCTGGCCGTGACGCCGTCCACGCTGGCCCTGCCGCTGACGATGCAGTTCACGGCAACGCCGGTGACGGTGACCAACGCCACGCTGGGGACGGTGCTCATCACCAACCGGCGCGACGCGGCCATCAGGTACACCGCAAGCGTGACGGGCGACAGCGCCGACTTCATCGTCACCGACGCTTGTGCGCCGGCGCCCAGCGTGGTTGCCGTCGGCGCCACCTGCACGCTGTCTGTGCGCTTCAAGCCCACGGCGACGGCGGGTGCCAGCACGCGCAACGCGACGCTGTCGCTGGCCTTCCTGGGCAACGGCACAGACCCGGCGCCCGGCGCCCAGACGGTGTTGCTGAAGGGCGATGCCACCACCGCTGCGGTCATCAGCGTCAGCGGCCCCACGCCGGCCTTCAACACCGTCGTCGGCACGCCTGTGACGGCTGTCTTCCAGGTCAGCAACACCGGCACTGCGGCGCTGCGGCTGAACACGCTGGCAGTCGTCAACATCACCAACGCGGGTGAATACAGCCTGGCCACGGCGGCCACCAAAAACTGCACCACCGGCGCTGCAGGCGATGTCGTGGCCGGCGATTTCTGCAACCTGGCGGTGCGCTTTGCGCCTGCCAACACGAGCCCGGCGACACGCACCGGCACGCTGCAGATCACGCACAACGCGGGCAGCCAGACCGATGTGGCGCTGTCGGCCACGGCGACGCAGGCGCGTGCCGACCTGAGCGGCAGCGCACTCAGCGGCCTGCCCGCCAGCCCGGCGCTGGCCTTTGGCAATGTCAACCGCGGCAGCAACGCGGTGCAGAGCTTCGTCATCACCAACGGCGGCACCGCGCCGCTGAATTTCACGGCCTTCACAGTCACGGGTGACTACGCGCGCAGCGGCAGTTGCGCCGTCGGCAGCGCGCTGGCCGTGGGCGCCAGTTGCACCGTGTCCGTCACCTTCACACCCACGGCCGCGGGCTTGCGCAGCGGCAGCCTGGCCTTCACTTCAGACGCCCCGGCCACGCCCGCTGTGGCGCTGAACGGCAGCGGGGTCGATCTGTCAGAGCCCGACATCACACCCGCCAGCCTGACCGTGCCCGCCTTCGCTTCGACCCGCTTCGACACCTTCAACGCGACGACGCAGCCGCTGACGATCAGGAACCCGCGCGCCAACGCCATCACCTTCACCAGCGCGCTGCTGGGCAGCAACCCGGGCGACTTTGTCGTGGCCGGTGATGCAGCCTGCGGCACGGCGCCCAATTTCGCCATTGCCGGTGGCGCCACCTGCACCTTGAGCATCCGCTTCAAACCGCTGGCCGCCGGCGGCGCCGGGGCCCGCGCGGCCACGCTGGCCATCGACTTCACGGGCTTCAACCTTGACCCTTCGCCGGTGGACAAGAGCGTCGCGCTGTCTGGCACGGCTTCGGCGCCGGCGCCGGTGTTCGAGATCAGCAGCCCGGCCAACGGGCGCATCGCCATCCAGGCGGCGCTGGGCAGAACGGTGCAAGGCACGGCCGTCATCAAGAATTCTGGCGATGCGGCTTTGACACTCACCAGCGTGGCCATCGCCGCCACCACCGCGCCCACTTTCCCGGGCGACTACGCACTGGCCGCCGCCAACACCTGCACCAGTGGCAGCACGCTGGCGGCGGGCGCCACCTGCAACGTGGTGGTCGACTTCACCCCCGGCGCAGCGGGCGCACGCCCTGCAGCCGTGGCGGTGACGCACAACGCCGCCGGCTCACCAGCGCAAATTCCGCTGGACGGCGTCGGCGGGCAGCAGGCCGTGATCTCGGCCGCGCCTTCGGCCTTGCCGAGCTTTGGCACCGTGTCGCTGGGCAACAGCAGCACGCAAACGGTGGTGTTGTCGAATTCCGGCGTGGCGGGTGCGCCGGCCCTGGTCGTCACCGCCTTCACGCTCGCTGGCACGGCACGCGCTGACTACGCCACCAGCGGCGACTGCACGGTGCTGCCCAAGACGCTGGCGCAAGGCCAGACTTGCAGCCTGGTATTGAGCTTCACGCCCAGCGCCACGGGGCAGCGCAGCGCCACGCTGGACGTGGCTTCATCGGCGCTGAACACGCTGACCACGCTGGCGCTGGAAGGCACGGGCCAGAACCTGCAGCCCAGCGTCAGCGTGACACCGGCCACGGCCATCCCGGCGACACTGTTCAACACCACCAGCCCGACTTCGGTGGTGGTGCGCATTGGCAACCCGCGCAGCAATGCCATCGGCTACAGCCGCACGCTGGCCGGCACCAACGCGGCCGACTTCAGCATCACGGCGGAATCTTGCGCGCCGGCCACGGTGCCCGCCGGCGGCGCCTGCACCATCACGCTGCAGTTCAGGCCCACCAGTGCCCCAGGCGCCGGCACACGCAACGCCAACCTTGCACTCACTTTCACGGGTAGCGGCAGCGACCTGGCGCCGAGCGCGCAGACGGCCAGCTTCTCGGGCCTGGCCAGTGCGCCGGCGCCGGTGTTTGGCATCGCCTGCGGCACGTCCAACCCCTGCACCACGCTGGGCTTCACGGCGGTGGTGGTGGGCAGCAGCAGCGCCACCCTCAGCAACAGCGGCAGCGCCAACCTGGTCATCAGCGCCTACACCTTTGCGGGCCCGGCGAAGGACGAATTTGCGCTGGCTGCCAGCAATGGCTGCCCGGTGGGTGCAACGATTGCCGCCGGTGCCAACTGCACGCTGGTGTTGCAGTTCACGCCGACCACCACGGGCTCGCGCCCAGCGACCTTGAGCATCTTCCACAACGCCAGCGGCGGCAGCTACGACCTGGCGCTGGATGGCACGGCCACGGCCACGCCGGTGCCCGTCATCGACACCGCCGGCACCACCGCGCTGGCCTATGGCAACGTGTCGCTGGGGGCGACGAGCACGCAGAGCTTCACGGTGCGCAACACCGGCACCGCGGCGTTGGCGTTGAGCAGCATCGCCATCAGCGGCGCCGCGGCGGGCGACTTCACACGCAGCGGCACCTGCACCACCACCACGCCGGTCGCCCCGGCTGCGTCTTGCACCGTGGTGCTGGCTTTTGCACCCGCTGCCATCGGCCCGCGCACGGCCACGGTGACGGTGTCTTCCAACGCCAGCAACACACCACCGGCGCCCACCGTCACGCTCAGTGGCAGCGGCGTGGCGCTGGCCGAGCCGGTGCTGACACCGCTGCCGCTGGACGCCTTTCCACTGACGCTGGCAGGCACCACCAGTGCGGTGTCGCGGGTGCTGACGGTGACCAATCCGCGGGCCAATGCCATCGGCTACACGGCGGCCTTGGCGGGTGCGAATGCGGCCGAGTTCACGCTGGCCAACGAGTCTTGCGCCACGCGCACCGTGGCCGGCGGTGCATCCTGCACGCTGACCTTGCAGTTCGCGCCCACGGCGGTGGGCGGTGCGGGCACGCGCAGCGCCACCCTGGCTTTGGTCTACGCCGGCAGCGGCAGCGACCCGGCGCCCAGCGCAGCCAACGTGGCCCTGGCCGGCAGCGCGGTGCTGCCGGCGCCCAGCTTCAGCATCACCAGCACGGCGCTGGTGTTTGCCGCGGTGGTGGGCACGCCGGGCACGGTCTCGGCGGTCATCACCAACACCGGCACGGCGGCGCTGGCGCTGACCAACCTGGGTTTCAGCGGCGTCGCGGCAGCTGAGTTCACACTCGCTGCGGGCAACACCTGCACGGCCACGTCCACGCTCGTGCCCAGCAGCAGTTGCACGCTGGTACTGCGCTATGCCCCGGTCAGCGCCGGCACCAGCACGGCGGCGCTGACCATCACCCACAACGCCGCCAACAGCCCGCAAACGGTGGCGCTGTCGGGCACCGCCACCGCAGCGCCGCAGGGGCGCATCGTGCTCAGCGCCTTGTCGCTGACCTTCCCGGCGACCACCGTGGGCAGCACGGCGCAGCAGACGGTGGTGGTGCTCAACGCCGGTGACGCGGCGCTGAACTTCAGCGCCTTCAGCTTCGCCGGTGCGGCGGCCGCCGACTACATCGGCAGCGGCACTTGCGCGGTCGGCACGCCGCTGGCCGCGGCGGCGCAGTGCACGCTGGTCGTGGTCTTCAAACCCGCCGCGGTGGGGGCACGCAACGCGGCCGTCACGGTGCAGTCTGACGCCAGCAATGGCGCGGCGACCATCGCGCTGACAGGCACTGGCGTGGCCGTGCCGGCACCGAGAGTGACGCTGACCCCGGCCGACGTGCTGGAATTCGGCACCCAGACGGTGGGCGGTTTGTACGCGCCGCGCAAGGTCACGCTGGCCAACACCGGCAATGCCAGCCTGACAGGGCTCACGCTCAGTGTGGATGGCAGCGGCTTTACGCTGGCCGGCAGCAACGTCAGCACCGCCTGCCCTGCGGTGCTGGCCGCGGGCGATAGCTGCGATGTCCAGGTCGCCTTTGCCGCCGCCGCTGCGGGCGCCGACTACAGCGGCAACCTGCGCGTGGCCAGCAGCGCGGCGGGCTCGCCGCTGCTGCTGCCTTTGCATGGCCGCGGCACGGCGGCGCTGGTGCCGGTGCTGGTCTGGCAGCCCCTGGTCGCCCGGCTTGACTTTGGCCCCGTGGCCGCGGGCACGGTATCGGCCACGCAGTCTGTGACGCTGCTGAACCAGGGGCCGGGTGGCGCCAACATCTCGGTGCTGAATGCAGTCGGCGTTGACGCTGCAGCCTTCTCTGTCACGGCCGGCAACTGCGAGCTGGGCACGCCCTTGTTCCAGGGCCAGACCTGCCGCATCGACATCCGTTTTGCACCCGGCACGGCCGGCGCCAAAACCGCCAGCGTGCAACTGGCTTCCAGCGGCAGCGCGCCAGAAGCGCTGGCGCTGGCCGGCACCGGCCTGGGGGGCCCCAGCCCGGGGCTGGCGCTGTCGCCCACAACGCTGCGCTTTGATCTGACGCGGGTGGGCGCACAGTCGCTGCCGGCCGAGCTGACGCTGTCTGGCACCGGGTCTGGCGTGGTGCGGGTCAGCGCCATCGCCGCCAGCGCGGGCTGGGTGGTGCAGAACAAGACCTGCCCGGCAACGCCCTTCACCCTGGCCGCCGGCGCTGCTTGCACGGTGACGGTGACATTCGCGCCGCAGGCCGAGGGCGCGGCCACCGGCAAGCTGACGGTCACCACCGACGCCGCGCCCAGCACCGTGGAAGTGGCACTCAGTGGCCAAGGCGAGGCCAAGCCCGATCTGTCCAGCGGCGGCTGCTCCATCGCCAGCGGGGATACCGCCACCGACCCGACGCTGTGGTTGCTGGTGCTGGCGGCGCTGGTCGTGCTGGCTGTACGGCGGGCACGCCGCGCCCGTCGGACAGGGCCATGAGCAGCCGCACGGTCACGGCCACGGACACGGCCACGGCCGGGCCACACGCCACCGGCCGCACGCCCTGGATGTGGGGTGCAGCGGGCGCAGCGGGCATGGCACTGCTGGGTTTGTGGGCGTGCGTGGGCGTGGCCGCCTGGGTGGCATTGCAAGCCGGTGCCAGCCCGCTGCGCGTGGCGATGCTGCTGGCCTTGGCACCGCTGGCCGAAGAAGTGGTGTTTCGCGCTGGCGTGCAAGAAGAACTGCTGCGCCTGCGCATGTCGCCTTGGCTGGCCAACGCGGCCACCGCGCTGGCCTTTGCGCTGGCCCATGCGCTGGCCCGCGGCAGCCTGCTGGGCCTGGCCGTGGTGGCGCCGGCGCTGCTGCTGGGCAGCGTCTACGGCGCGCAGCGGCGGCTGCGCTGGTGCGTGCTGTTGCACGCCGCGATGAATGCGCTGTGGCTGCTGGCCGGCCTGTAGCGCCGCACCGTCAAGAACAACGAGAACCGACGCATGAAACTTCTTCACACCGCACGCTGCGCTGCACTCACTTTGCTGGGCAGCCTGGCGCTGGGCGCACAGGCCCAGACCGACTATTCCGTCTACGGCGTGGCCGATTTGTCGTATGGCCGCTTCGAACCCAGCGGCCTGCTGCGCGAGATGCGCTTCAACAGCAATTCACTCACCGCCACCTTTGTCGGCGTCAACCTCAAACACGGTTTTGACGACGGCTGGACACCCGGCATCACGCTGGAAACCTTTGTGCGTTTCCAGGACGGCAAGACCGGCCGCCGCGACAGCGACCCGCTGCTGTCGCGCAACGCCTTCGTTTCGCTGGCCAGCCCCTATGGCAGCTTGCGCGTGGGTCGCCTGCAGAGCTTCTTGTTCGACGCCACGGTGCGCTTCAATGCCTTGGGCAATTCGGTAGGCTTTTCGCCAGCCGTGCGCCATGTCTTTGCCTCGGGCAACCTGGAAAGCGTGCAGGGCGACTTTTATTGGAACCGCGCCGTCAGCTACCAGTCGCCCAACTATGAGGGCTTCACGCTCAGCCTGATGGGCGCCACAGCACCCACCGACACCCAGGGCGGCCTGTCTGGCGGCACGCTGATTTATTCACGCGGCCTGTTGGCTGTGGCCTTGTCGGCGCAGCGCGTAAAGCTCGACAACGGCATTGCCAGCGCCACCGAAGAAAACACCGTGCAGGTGGGTGCCAGCTACAACTTCGGCCTGCTGCGCGTGTTCGGGCAGTACACCCAGGCCCACGACATCGGCCTGGATGTGAAAAGCAAAACCGCATCCACCGGCGTGGCCTTGCCACTGGGGCCGGGCACGGTGCTGGCGCAGATGGCCACCACCACCGCCAAAGGCCCGGCGGTGGACCGCCGCCACACCACCTACAGCGGCGCCTATGTCTACGGCTGGGACAGCGTGACAGACATCTACCTCATCGCCATGAACGACCTGGTGCGCGACCAGACGCGGGGGCTGTCGGTAGCGGCCGGGGTGCGTTTGCGGTTCTGAGGCAGCCCTCACGCTGGCCGCAGCGTGCTACACCTGCGCGGCCCTCAATTCGCTGACGGTGGTCATCAGGGTCATGGCATCCAGCGGCGATGAAACCAGGCCAAGTCGCAAGTAAAACGCCTTCGCTTCGTCAGAAATTGCGTGCACCAACAGCCCCCTGATGCCAACCGTATCGGCGGCATGGACCACGCGTTGGGCGGCATCCTGGAACAAGGCGCGTCCGAGACCTTGGCCTTGGTGGGCGCGGCTGACGGCCAGCCGGCCCAGCACCACGACGGGAACTGGATCGGGCATGTTGCGCCGGAATCGACCCGGTGCGGCGTCGGGTGCGACTGCGCTGGCTGCCAGCGCGTAGAAGCCGACAACACGTCCGGCTTCGCAGGCCACAAACGTGCGCGACGCACCGCTGACCTGGTTTTGCAGCGCCCGCCTGCGCAGCCAATCGTCAAGCGACACGACGCCGCTGTCGAACGTGCCCAGAGCGTGATCGGCGGTCAAAGGCCCGGGGGCGCCGATCATCGCAAGGTGATCAAGATTTCGACCAAGGCGGTGGCGCCTGCATCGTGCGCCGCAGCCGTTCGTTCGGCGGCGCAGGCGCATCCAGCATGGCCAGAAACCTCGCGTAGTTCGCGGGGCTGACAACGAAGATCGAACGGTCCAGCAATGCTTCTTCGGCGGCGCGGCGCGCGGCACCCAGGATGAAATCGGTTCTTGTCTTGCCGCTGGCCTTGGCGGCGCGGTCGATCAAGCCGCGTTCGCTGGCCGCCATGCGCAAGTTCAGTGTTTCTCGCGGTGCGCGCTGGGTGGATGTTTCAGCCGCAGCTTTCATGAGCGTTCCCTTTAAAGTCCAGCCCATTCTAGCCAAGCGTAACGCCAGTGTCATTACGTTTGCAATGTGCACGGCAAGCCGCGCGGGTTACCGTAGGGGCTGCCGACTCCTTCCCACCGCGACATGCACCACCCCCTCACACGCGCTGCCCTGGCAGGCCTGGCCTTGGCATTCGGCCTGGGTCTTGCAGCGTCTGCGCCTGCACAGACACCCGCCCAGGCAGCGGCCGCCAAGCCCAGCCTCACCAAGCCAGCGACGAAAGCCGCAGCCGTAGCGCGCCGTGCACCGCCCGCACCGCCGCTGCTGCCGGTGGCCAGCGAAGAACAGCGCCAGGCAGCCGAGCTTGTCTACTTCGGCGACTACGCCTGCGAGTTCAAGCAGGCCGTGCAGGTGCTGCCAGACCCGCGCAACGAGGGCTATGTGAATGTGCGCCTGGGCAAGCAAGCCTGGGTCATGAAGCCGGTGCTTTCCAGCACCGGCGCGCGGCGCCTGGAAGATGTCGCCGGCCGCATGCTGATGCTACAGATCGCCTACAAGTCCATGCTGATGGACGTGCAGGCCGGGCGCCGCGTGGTGGACGAATGCGTGCATGAAAAGCAGCTCGTGGCCTTGCGCGAGGCCGCGGCGCAGGGCGCCGCGGGCGGCAGCTTGTTGGCCGGCGTGGCGCCAACACCCCCCACGCTGCGCCTGCGCATCCTGGAGACCACCGACCTTCACATGAACCTGGTCGGCTACGACTACTACCAGGACAAGGCGGTCGAAGACTTCGGCCTGGACCGCACCGCCACGCTCATCAAGGCGGCCCGCGCCGAAGCCCGCAACAGCCTGCTCTTTGACAACGGCGACCTGCTGCAAGGCAGCCCGCTGGGCGACTACGTGGCGCGCGTGAAGCCGCTGCAGCCCGGCCAGGTACACCCGGCCTACAAGGTCTTGAACGCGCTGGGGGTTGACGCCGGCAACGTCGGCAACCACGAGTTCAACTACGGCCTGCCCTTCCTGAAACTCGCGCTGCTGGGCGCGGCCTTTCCGATAGTCAACGCCAACATTGTTGAAGACGACGGCAAGGGCCAGCCAGCGCTGGCGAAAAACGTCTTCACGCCCTACGTGATCCTCGAACGCAGGTTTCTGGACGAGGCCAACAACGCGCAGACGCTGAAGGTCGGCGTGATCGGTTTTGCGCCGCCGCAGGTGCTGCTGTGGGACCGCCAGAACCTGCTGGGCAAGGTGCAGGCGCTGGACATCGTCGAGACAGCCCGCGCGCTGGTGCCACGCATCAAGGCCGAGGGTGCCGACATCGTCGTCGTCATCGCGCACTCTGGTTTTGAGCGCGGTGAAACCGTGTCCTTCGCCGAAAACACCGTCGCCCGATTGGCCGAAGTGCCAGGCGTCACGGCCATTCTGTTCGGCCATTCGCACGGCGAATTTCCGGGTCGTTTCTTCAACACCCATCCCAGGGTGGACCTGGCCGCCGGCACCATCAACGGCGTGCCCGCCACCATGCCCGGCTTCTGGGGCAGCCACCTGGGGGTCATCGACATAACGCTTGAGCAGAGTGGCACGGTGTGGATGGTCACGCAAAGCCATGCCGAGTTGCGGCCCATCTACGACCGCGCCGCGCGCAAGCCCACGGTCGAGCCCGACGCGGCCGTGATGGCGCTGGTGCGCGATGAGCACGAAGGCACGCTGGCCTATGTGCGCGGCGAGGTGGCGCGCACCGCAGGCGCCATACACAGCTACTTTGCGCAGGTGGCCGACGACCCCAGCGTGCAGGTGGTGAGCAACGCGCAACTGGCCTACGGCCGACAAGCGCTGGCCGGCACGCCCTACGCCAGCCTGCCCTTGTTGTCGGCCGCGGCGCCCTTCAAGACCGGCGGCCGTGGCGGCGCCAACTACTACACCGACATCCCCGCCGGGCCGATTGCGGTGCGCAACGTGGCCGACCTTTACGTCTACCCCAACACCATCAAGGTCGTGCGGCTGACGGGTGCGCAGGTGCGTGAATGGCTGGAATATGCAGCCGCCGCCTTCAACCGCATCGACCCTGCCGGCGCGGCCGAGCAGAACCTGCTGGACAACAGCTTCGCCAGCTACAACTTCGACACGCTGGACGGCGTGACCTACCGCATCGACGTGACGCAACCCGTGCGCTACAGCCGCAATGGCAAGGTCGCAGCGCCCGACGCGCACCGCATCGTCGACCTGCGCTACCAGGGCCAGCCCATCGATGACACGGCCTTCTTTGCCGTTGTCACCAACAACTACCGTGCCGCCGGTGGTGGCAACTTTCCCAACCTGGACAGCAGCCTGACGGTGCTGGATTCACCCGATGAAAACCGCGAGGCGGTGGTGCAGTACCTGCAAGCCGCCGGCACCATCAACCCGACGGCAGACAACAACTGGCGCATCCAGGCCGTGCCGGGCGTGAAGCTGCGCTTCATCTCTGGCGCCGGCGGCATAGCGCATCTGGCGCGCTACCCGCAGATCAAGCTCGTCAAAGACAACGGCGACGGCTCGGCGCTGTACGAACTGACGCCGTGAAGCTGTTGGCCGTGCTGCGAATGAACAGGTCGGGCGCGCCACGGGCCCGTGGTTTTGTGCTGTTAGGCCTGCTGCTGCTGGGCGCACTGGCGGCACTGGTGCTGGGTGCGTTGGTGCTGGCGGCCATGGCCGCGTGGTACTGGAACGATTTGCCGCCGCTGGACAAGGCCACCACCTACCGGCCGCAGCAACATCTGCAGGTGCTGACGGCCGATGGTGCGGAGATTGCGCAGTTCGGCACCGAACGGCGCATCTTTGTGCCGATGGCGCAGATGCCAGCGCGCATCAGCCAGGCCGTGATTGCGGTCGAGGATGCCGACTTCTACAGCCACGGCGGCATCAGCTGGCGCGGTGTGTTGCGGGCCAGCCTGGGCAACCTGACTGGCCGCCGCGCGCACGGCGCGTCGACGCTGACACAGCAGGTGGCGCGCACTTTTTTCCTGAGCACCCAACGCACCGCAGAGCGCAAGATCAAGGAGGCGCTGCTGTCAGTGCAACTTGAACGTCAGCTCACCAAGGACCAGATTCTGGAGCTGTACCTGAACCAGATTTACCTCGGCCAGCGCGCCTATGGTTTTGGCGCCGCGGCCCAGGTTTACTTCGGCAAGCCGCTGGCCGCGCTGTCGGTGGCCGAAGCGGCCATGCTGGCCGGCCTGCCGCAAAACCCGATTTACGCCAATCCGGTGACCAACCTCGAGCGCGCCAGCCAGCGCCAGCACTGGGTGCTGGCGCGCATGCGCAAGACGGGTGTCATCAGCGACGCCGAACAGGCCCAGGCGCTGGCCGAAAAACTGGTCTTGCGCAGCCCGCGCTTTGTCGATGTGCCGGCGCAGCATGTGGCCGAAATGGCGCGCCGCGCGGTGGTCGAAAGGCTGGGCGAAAAGGCCTACACCGAAGGCATACGTGTCTTCACTTCGCTGCGCGCCGACGACCAGCGTGCGGCCCATGCCGCGCTTCGCCGCGCCGTGATGGCGCACGAACGCAAGCAGCCCTGGCGCGGCCCCGAAGACCAGGAAAGCCTGCCCGACAACGCGCCAGAGGCCGACCGTGTGGCCGCCCTGGCGCTGAAGGACCAGCGCGACGACGACGACCTGCGCGTGGCCATCGTGCTGGCCGCCAGCCCGCGCGAGATCAGCGCCAAGCTGGCCAGTGGCGATGTCGTGGTGCTGCGCGGCGACAGCCTGCGCTGGGTGCAGGCCGCGCTGTCGCCGAACGCACCCGGCCGGCTGGCGATACGCCGCGGTGCCGTCGTGCGCGTGGTGGCTGTGTTGCGTAACAAAGTAACTGAGTGGCAGTTGGCACAATGGCCGCAGGCCGACGCCGCCTTCGTGGCGCTGGACCCGGCCAGCGGCCGCATCCGCGCGCTGGTCGGTGGCTTTGATTTCAACCGCCAGCAATTCAACCGCGTCACCAGCGCCGCGCGCCAGCCCGGTTCCAGCTTCAAACCGTTCTTGTATTCGGCCGCCTTCGAGCACGGCGTGATGCCCGAAACCTTGGTCGATGACGCGCCGCTTGGCGGCGACGAAGGCGGCCAGGGCGGTGAACCGGGCCTGCGCCCCGGGGGCTGGGACCCGAAAAACAGCGACGGCAAGTTCGACGGCGAGATCAGCGTGCGTGAAGGTTTGGTGCGCAGCAAGAACCTGGTCAGCATTCGCCTGCTCAAGCAGATGGGTTTGCAAAAGGCCCACGACTGGATCGCCCGCTTCGGCTTCGACATGGCCAAGCAGCCGCACAACCTGACGCTGGCCTTGGGCACCGGCAGCGTCACGCCACTGCAGCTGGCGCAGGCCTACGCGGTGCTGGCCAACGGCGGCCACCGCATCACGCCGGTGTTGATAGAACGCATCGTCAGCGCGCAGGGCACCGTGTTGTACGAAGCGCCGCCGCCGGCGCCGCTGGGTGAAGACAACCGCGTCATCCCGGCGCGCAACGCCTTCCTGGTGGCTACGCTGCTGGCCGACGTGACCCGTCGCGGCACCGCCGCGCGGGCCCAGGCCGTGCTGCAGCGGCCTGACCTGTACGGCAAGACCGGCACCACCAACGACGCCGTCGACGCCTGGTTCGGCGGCTTTGCACCGGGCGTGGTGGCGGTGGCCTGGATGGGCTACGACGACCCGCAGTCGCTGGGCGAAGGCGAATCAGGCGGTGGCCTGGCGCTGCCGATATGGATAGACAGCATGGCCCGCATGCTGCGTGGCGTGGCCGTGCAGCCGCTGCTGGCGCCCGCGGGCGTGGTCGCCGTGGGCGCCGATTGGCGCTACAGCGAATGGGCCGAGGGCGGGTTTGTGTCGCGGGTGGGCAGCCCGGCGGTGCAGCCTGCGGTGGCCGGCGCTGCGTCTGAACCTGCGCGCTGAACCTGCGCGCTGAACCTGCACGTTCGGGCCGCTCCGAGGCCCTTGAAGCTCCAAACAGCGCCGCTTGTGCGCACTAGTTCCGGTTCAAGACCCCGCACGCGCTGCCGAGGGTCAAGCCGACAGGGCCGCTGTCGATATCCCTGACAGCTGGGTCGGCCTGTGTGTACACAGGCGACAGGCCTGCGCGCCAACCTCGGAGATTCGCACCCATGCCCCACGCCGCACCCCGCAAGCTCACCCATCACCTGCGCCATGCCGTCGCGGCCGCCGTGGCCGCACTCGGGCTGGTCACGGGCGCTGCCCACGCCGGCAACGACGACACCGCCCGCGCCAAGCTGGGCGGTGGCTTGTCGCCACTGCTGGGCGCGGCGCGCTTGCCGGTGCAGGGCTGGATCAAGCAGTCGCCCAGCGGCCCGGCGGTGCAGCTCATCATCACCGCCAAAGCCGAAGACCCGCTGCTGCTGGGGCGCCTGGTGCAGACGGTGTTGCGGCTGGGTGGCAGCGTGCACTACATGTACCCGGCTTTGAATTCGATGGCGGTGATGCTGCCGCTGAGCAGCTTGCTGGACCTGGCCAAGGACGATGCGGTCAGCTGCGTGGTGCCCAACGGCGCGGTGGTGCGCAGCGCCAGCGTGTTGCAGGCCACCAGCGGCAGTGCTGACGTGCCCAGGATCAATGGCAGCAACCTGGACGGTTCTGGCGTCGGCATTGCCGTGCTGGATTCGGGCATCGCCTGGAACCACCGCCACTTCTCCGGCGCGGGTCTGCCCGGTACCCCGGGCGTCACGCGGGTGCGCCAGGCGGTGGACTTTGCCAGCATGCGCAAGGACTTTGCCGAAGGCGGCTGGCGCGCCGGCGTGAACGAAAGCGTGAGGTCGCAGCTGGCGCTGGACGGCACGCGCTTCACGGCCGCGCTGTCGAGCTCGCAAGAGGCCAAGTTCGGCGTCGGTGACCCTTACGGCCATGGCAGCCATGTCGCCGCGGTGGCCGCTGGTGCTGGCGACTACCAAGGCCCCGATGCTTCGGGCATCGCCCCCAACGCAGCGCTGTACGACGTGCGCGTGCTGGACGAACGCGGCAGCGGCACCGTGGCCGACGTGCTGGCCGGCATCAACTGGGTCATCCAGCATGGCCGGCTGTTGAACATCCGCGTGCTGAACCTCAGCCTGGCGGCCGACTCCACGGGTTCTTTCCTGCTCGACCCGCTGGCCCGCGCTGCACGCAGCGCCAGCAACGCCGGCATCGTGGTCGTGGTGGCCGCGGGCAACGCGGGCCTGAACACCGATGGTGTGAAGGTCTATGGCACGGTAGGCTCGCCGGGGCACGACCCCAGCGTCATCACCGTCGGCGCGGTGAACCTGCACAACACCACGCTGCGCGCTGACGACACCGTGACCCGCTTCAGTTCACGCGGCCCGACACGCGGCCGCACCACGCTGGACGGCGCGCCCTTCACCGACAACCTCGTCAAGCCCGACCTGGTGGCCCCCGGCAACGCCATCGTCAGCGCCCTGGGCGCCGGCCCGACGGGCCTGCCTGCGACATGGAACTACCTGGCCCGCACCTACCCGCAGCTGGCCAACGTGCCAGGCGCTTCACAAGCCCCGAACCAGACGCTGATGCAACTGAGCGGCACCTCGGTGGCGGCGCCCGTGGTGGCCGGCGCCGCGGCGCTGCTGCTGCAAGCCAACCCGGGCCTGACACCGCCGCTGGTGAAGGCCATCCTGCAATACACCGCCCAGCCCTTGCCGGGCGCCAGCCTGCTGGAACAAGGCGCCGGCATGCTGAACATCGAAGGCGCGGTGCGGCTGGCGCGGGCGCTGCGCACCGACATCAACACCGCCGTGGCCAACGGCAAGCTGCGCGCCGGTGACCCGCTGCTGGCATCCAACCGCACGCTGCCGGCGGCGCAGTCCAGCGTGAATGGCCAGACCTTCAACTGGGGCCGTCTGGTGTATGCCGGCGGCAACCATTTGTTCTCTGGCGACGCGCTGTTCACCAAGTTTCAGCCCTTTTATGACCCGACGCTGACCTGGGCCCGCAACGTCGTGCTGCGCGCCGATGTCGACTACTGGACGTTGAGCCTGAACAAGGTGCCCAGGGCCATCACAGAGGTGCGGGTCACCGCGCGCACGCCACTCGTCACCGCGGGCGTGATGCTGGTCGACAGCGTGGCCCAAGGCGGTGGCAGGGGCCTGTTCCTGCCGGTGGTGACGCTGGCCAACCAGGCCGCTTTGGGCAATGGCTACATGCTGAGCGATGGCCTGGTGCTGTCCAACGGCTTCGTGCTCAGTGAAGGCTTTGTGCTCAGTGAAGGCTTCGTGTTGAGCGAAGGTTTTGTGCTCAGTGAAGGCTTTGTGTTGAGCGAAGGCTTTGTGCTCAGTGAAGGCTTTGTGCTGAGCGAGTCGAGCACCGGCGAACGCGACTGACGCGTCAGCGCCCTGACAGAGCCGCACCCCCCGCCCCGCCATGCACAGCACCGACACCGGCCCGGTGGGGCCCGCTGATCGACCGCGGCCCTGGGCGCTGTGGACACGCTTGCGGCGTGTCCACCTGTTCGACTACAACGCCGCGGCGACCCGCTTCTGGCTGGCCCTGGCGCTGACCGGCGGCGCCGCGGTGGTCGCCGCCGGGGTGCAGGTGGCGCACCTGCCGGCGGCCGATGTGTTGCAGGTGCTGGCCTGGACGGCCACCGTGGCGCTGGCGGCAGCATTTCCGGTGCGTTTGCCACTCAGCAAACATTCCATCGTCGTCGGCGATGTGCTGGTGTTCATGCTGCTGGCGCTGTATGGCGTGGCCCCGGCCGTGCTGGCCGCGGCGGTGGAAGGCGCCATCGCCGCCAGCCGCACGTCGGCGCGCCTGACCAGCCGTGTGGCCACGCCCGCCGGCGCTGCCGCGGCGATGTACGCCAGCGGCCTGCTGTTCGAGGCCGCTGCACCGGCGCTGCGCGGCCTGGGCATGCCCGCGGCGGGTGCGCACCTGGCCGCGCTGGGTCTGGCTGCGCTGCTCTACTTTCCGGCCAGCACGATACCGTTGATGCAGGTCATTCACCTGAAAAACGGCCGCAGCTTGAAGCTGCGCGACTGGTACGCGCAGGCCGCCAGCATGGGCGCGCTGTACATGGCGGCTTCATTCATCGCCGGGCTGCTGTCGCTCAGTGCACAGCAGTTCGGCCACACCGTGGCCGCAGTCAGCGTTGGCGTGGCCGCGGCGGCGCTGCTGCTGCTGCGTTCACACTTCGCGCAACAAAGCGCAGAACACGAAACCCAGGCCGCGCGCGTGCAGGCCGCCGAGCAGGAAGCGGTGGTCAACCAGCAGCGCTTCCACGCCGCCTTCACGCACGCCGCCATCGGCATGGCCATCGTCTCGCCCGAAGGCCAGATATTGCAGGTCAACCAGGCGCTGTGCACGCTGCTGGCGGGGCCCAGCGAGCAGATCATCGGCCGCCCCTTTGGCAGCCTGCTGCACACCGGCGACGCCGCGCTGCTGCAGCGCCACACTGCCGGTGTGGCGACGCGCAGCGACGACTCTTTTTCGATTGAGATGCGCTGTGTCGGTTTCGATCTGGTCGAGACCTGGGTGTTGCTGCACTGCGGCCTGTTTGGCACAGTCGGCAGCGCGCAGGCGGGCCTGATCTACCAGTTGCACGACATCACCTCGCGCCGCCGCGCCGAGGGCGAATTGCGCCACATCGCCTTCCACGACAGCCTGACCGACCTGGCCAACCGCAACTGTTTCCACGAACGTTTGAACGTCGCCGTAGAACGCCACCGCCAGGACCCGCGCGCCGGCTTTGCCGTGATGGTGCTGGACCTGGACCGCTTCAAGACCGTCAACGACAGCCTGGGCCACCCGGCCGGCGACCAGTTGCTGAAGGTGGTCGCCCAGCGCCTGGCCGCTGGCGTGCGCCCGGGTGACCTGGTGGCACGGCTGGGCGGCGACGAATTTGCCATCCTGCTCGAAGGCATTGCCCAGCCCGACGACCTGGCCCGCCTGGGCCAGCGCCTGCTGGAAGCGCTGGAACTGCCGGTCGACATCAACGGCACCGATGTGCGCCCGGTGGCCAGCATCGGCCTGACCTTCAGCCACACGCCCTACCGCGACTGCGACGAGGTGCTGCGCAACGCCGACCTGGCCATGTACAAGGCCAAGGGCGAAGGCAAGGGCCGGCTGGCGCTGTTTGACACCCGCTTGACCGAACAACTGGGCCACAAGCTGCAACTGGAATCAGACCTGCGCCGCGCCATCGGCGAAGGCCAGTTGTCGCTCGCCTACCAGCCGCTGTACTTGCTGGAACCGCACCGGCTGTGCGGCTTTGAGGCGCTGGCGCGCTGGGTCCACCCGGTGCGCGGCGCCATCAGCCCCAGCGTGTTCATCACCCTGGCCGAAGAAACCGGCTGCATTGAAGCGCTGACACGCTGGGCCGTCGACGAAGCCGTGCGCCAGCATGCACTGTGGCTGCGGCGCGCACCGCATTTGGGTGAACTGGTGATGCATGTCAACGTGTCTGGCAAAGACCTGGCCAAACCCGATTTCGTGCCTAACGTTCGTGATGTGCTGCACCGCCACGGCATGCCGGCCCACCTGCTGGTGCTGGAGATCACCGAAAGCACGCTGATGGAACACCGCGAGGTGGCGCTGGCCGCGTTGGCTGAACTGCGTGCCCTGGGCGTCAAGCTGGGCATCGACGACTTCGGCACCGGCTACTCTTCGCTGGCCTACCTGAGCACGCTGCCCTTTGACTGCCTGAAGATCGACCGTTCTTTTGTCATCGGCATGCAGCACAGCCCGCAGAACATCGAGATCGTGCGCACCGTGGTCGCGCTGGGCCGTTCACTGAACAAGGACGTGGTCGCCGAAGGCATAGAAACCCACGAACAACTGCAGCGCCTGAAGCAACTGGGCGCGACCATCGGCCAGGGCTATTTGCTGTCGCGCCCGCTGGCCCCCAACAAGGTCGACGAGCTGCTGCTGGAACCGGCGGTGTGCCCGGCTTGATGAGCTGCTGACGGGCTGCTGACGGGCTGCTGGTATGCCCCACCGCGCGGCCGGGCTGTGGTAGTTTCACGCCGTCCCAACGGACCAACCCATCGGCTTTGCAGGGGGGCGTGACATGCCGGAATTCTCTTGCAGCGTATCCAACAACTCGGCGCGCTGGAGCGTGGTTGACTTTCTGACCTGGCGCTATCTGCCCGAGCGATTGGGGGGTGGCAAGGCCTACATCCAGCGCTTCAAAGACACCTGGGTGGCGCACAACCGCATGCACATTCGGGCGGCGTCGAATGGCTTCAAGTTCCCGCCTGAACTGCTGGCCGGCGTGTGCTGGATTGAAGCCGGCGGCGACCCGACGGTCATCGACACCGTGGCCTTCGAGGTGCGGTCTTTCGATTGGAGCGGGCCCGACTGGGTCGACCACCACCTGACCATCAGCAAGGCCCCAACGCAGACTTCTTTTGGCGCCGCGAGCATGCAACTGCGCACCGCCGCGCAGACGCTGGGCCTGGACCAAGCGGCGATGGACAGCGGGCAGTGGCGGGCGCTGGCAAACTGCCTGGAAAACGACATCTTCAACATCCAGACGGTGGCCCGGCATTTGCGGCAACTGATCGATCTGGACGGCTTGCAAACCAGCCCGCCTGACCTCGACGGGGATGCCGTTCGCGTCGTCGGCGCGCGCTACAACCGCGGCATGGGGCTGAGCCTGGAGAAGATCAGGCAGAACACCAGCTACGGCAACTTCATCGTGAAATTCTGGCCGCGGTTTTCAGCGCTGCTGCGATGACGACGCCGGGCGCCACCGGAAAAGCCTTGCGCGCTGGCCTGCATGGGCTCAGCGCCGTGGGCCTCTTTGTACTGCTGACACTGCCAGCCCACAAGTACGCCTGGATGAGCGACATCGACCCCGCCACGGCGCCTGAACTGCTGCTCGACGCGGCGGGCAACCGGCTGCCTTTCACGCTCGCCGTGGCAGGCGCCGTCGTTGTCCTGCAAGGCCTGGCGGCATGGCGGGGCCGCCGGCTTTGGCAGCGGCTGCTGTCGGTGGCCGTGATGCTGGCCACCGCGGCGCTGTGGCTGGCGAAGTTCGGCGCTTGACGGGCGCCACGGCCCTTCAGATGGCCTTGGTGTCGAACATCAGCAACTCGACCCCGGCCTGCGCAAAGTTGGCCAGATCGCCCGCGGTGGCCACGCCTTCTGGCGATGTCAAGGCCGCCTGGATGGCGGCCATCGAATCAAATTCCAGCAGCGCCACCAGGTGCAGCGGCGCTTCGCCGGCGGGTGTGCCCACCGGCCCCGCGCTGACACGGTAGCTGCGCAAGCCACCGATCTTCTTGGCCAGCGGCACATGGGTGCCGTAGTAGTAGGCGTCGAAGGCCGCCGGGTCGGCGGGTTTCTTGTACAGCGCGATGACTTGGGCCATGGTGGTGCTTGCAAAGGGGGCCGGGAATTCGGCACCGCGATGCTCTGCCGGTGGCTGCCGGGCTGCAACGGGCACAACCCTCAGACGCTGCCGGTGCGGGCTGGCAAAGCGGCGCAGGCTGCTCGGGGCGCTCGGGCCGTTCAGGCCGCACGGTCCGCTCAGGCCGCTCAGGCCGCTGCCGGCGCTCGCGCCGGTCAGGCCGCTTCGGGTGCGATGCCCTGGCCGTAGTCGACCAGCGCTTCCAGCAGCGCCTGGGCGCGTTCGTCGCCGCTGTCCATGGCCGCTTCGGCCAGCGTGTCGATGCGCTCGAAGTAGTCGGCCAGGCGCAGCGCAGCGTCCGCACCACCCGCGCCTTCGTGCAGACGCTCGGCGCGGTGTTGTTGCCACTGTGCCTGCTCTTCTTCGCTGAGCGTGTCGGTGAAGTTGCGGGCGCGGTAGCGGAACAACAGCGCTTGCAGGCGGGGGTCTTGGAAGGCCGGGCGCTTGGCCGCCAGTTGCGTGGGGTTCAGCGCGCGCAGCCGGGCCAGCGTGCGGCGGTCTTCGTTGCCTATGAAGCCGCCATAGAGGTCTTCGTCGACATCGGGGGTGGCCAGCGCCGGGCGCTTGAAAACCTCGGCCCACAAACCGTCCAGTGTGCGGCCCAGCGCCGCAGCATGTTCGGCGTGTTGCAACGCCAGGTCGACGTTCAGCGCCCAGCGTGTGGCCGCATCTCCCAGCGTGCGCAGGTTGCCGATGACGATGGGGCTTTTGTTGATGTGCAGGGTCTTGATGGGCAGGCGCTGTTCACCGTGACCCGCGGCCACCAGTTCGCTCTGGCGCGTGAACATGCGCCGGCGCACGGTGTCCACGTCCAGCGTCGCCAGCTCGCGCGGGTCGTGGGCCAGGTCCCAGACGATCAACTCGTTCTTGTTCGTCGGGTGCGGCGCCAGCGGCCACACCACGGCCAGGCAACCGCGCTCTGGCGGGTACATGCCCGACAGGTGCACAAAAGGTTTGCCGACGCCGATCTCGGCCGCCACGGCGTCTTTCTTGCGCAGCTTCAGGCAGAAATCCCACAGCCGCGGCTGGGCGTTTTTGATCAGCCGCGCCAGCGCCACCGTGGCCCGCACATCGCTCAATGCGTCGTGCGCGGCCTCATGGCCCAGGCCGTTGGCGGCTGTCAGGTGTTCCAGCTTGAACGACGGCTTGCCACTCATTTCGCCCGTTTGGTGGGTCGGCCAGTGGATGCCTTCTGGCCGCAGCGCCCAGCAGCAGCGCACCACGTCCAGCAGGTCCCAGCGGCCACAGCCGTTCTGCCATTCGCGGCCATACGGGTCGATCAAATTGCGCCAGAACAAAAAGCGCGTCACCTCGTCGTCAAAGCGGATGCTGTTGTAGCCCACGCCGACGGTGTTGTCGTGTGCCAGTTCGCGTTCGATGGCCGCGGCAAACGCGTGTTCAGGCAGGCCTTGGGCCAAGGCCTGCTGCGGCAGGATGCCGGTGAGCAGCACACTTTCAGGGTCCGGCAAAAAGTCGGGCGCGGGCTGGCAAAACCACATCACCGGCGCGCCAATTTCTTGCAGGTCGGCGTCGGTGCGGACACCGGCAAACTGCGCCGGGCGGTCGCGTCGCGGCACGCGGCCGAAGGTTTCGTAGTCGTGCCAGAAGAAGGTCATCTCAGCCATGGCAGCACGATAGCGCAAGGCCTTGGTGTAGTCCGAATCTGACGCTGCTGCCGCCCGGCTTCCCACAGCCGATCGCCTGCCCAGCCTATGTTGCGGGGCCGGCGCGGCGGCCACAGTCAAGGCCAGCGCAGGCCATCCGGCCGCCGCCCAAGGAGGCCCTTCATGCTCAGTACACCACACCGCACGGCGATCAAGACCAGTCAACTGCTGGCCGCCTTGCCGACCGCCGAATGGCAGCGCACGGAACCCGATCTGGACTATGTCGAACTGGGCCAGGGCAAGATGCTTTACGAAGCCGGGTCGGTATTGCAGCACGTCTACTTCCCGACCACGGCAATTGTTTCGCTGGTCTCCGGTATGCAAGACGGCGCCTCGGCCGAAGTCGCGGTGGTCGGCAACGAAGGCGTCGTCGGTGTCTGCGCCTTCATGGGTGGCGGGCCATCGCTGAGCGGCGCGCTGGTGCAAACCGGCGGCCAGGCCTGGCGCATGCGGGCCACCCACCTGGCCGGCCACGCCGCGCGGTCAGAAGCCGTCATGCTGCCCTTGCTGCGCTACACCCAGGCGCTGTTCGCCCAGCTTGCACAAACCTCGGCCTGCCACCGCCACCATTCGCTGGACCAACAGCTGTGTCGCTGGCTGCTGCTGCACCACGACCGACACGCCGAAGACGACATGCGTGTGACGCACGAACGTATGGCCGGCATGCTGGGCGTGCGCCGCGAAACCGTCACCGCCGGGGCCATGAAGCTGCAGCAGGCGGGCTTGATCCGCTACACCCGCGGTTGTGTGTCCGTGCTTGACCGCGCGGGTCTTCAAGCGCGCAGTTGCGAGTGCTATGGCGTCGTCAAATCAGCCTACGACAGGCTGGACGTGCACGCGCCAGCGCCGCCCCTGCACATTGAAGCCCGCCAGCGCCTGTGGCCGGTGGCTGCCAACGGCAGCCCGCCGCTGCACCACCTGGCCAGGCACGCAAGCGGCATGCAGCGCAGCGCCTGAAGAAGCGCACAGCGCGCGGCCTCTGCAAACCGACGCCTACAAACCGACGTTTAGACACGCTGCACGACCACGCTGCCTATCGAGTAGCCGGCGCCAAACGAGCAGATCACCCCCACATCGCGCGCCTGCAAATCCGCGTGGTGGTGGTGAAAGGCGATGATCGAACCGGCGCTCGCGGTGTTGGCGTATTCGCTCAGGATGATGGGCGCCAAATCCATCGCATGGGCATCGTCGATGTCGCGCCCGACCAGTTTTTTCATCACCATCTTGTTCATGCCCAGGTTGGCCTGGTGCAGCCAGTAACGTCGCACCTGAGTGGGCTCCATGCCCAGCGTGTGCAGGTGGGCTTCGATGTGCGCGGCGGCCATCGGCACCACTTCCTTGAAGACCTTGCGGCCTTCCTGCATGAAGGTCTTGTCGCGGGCGTCGGGGTCGGTGTCTTCGCAACGGTTCAGAAAACCGGCGTTGTTGCGGATGTGGTTGCTGTATTGGGTGGCCAGCTTGGTGCCCAGGATGCGCCAGCGGTCGCTGGAAGTGGCGGTGTCTTCGGCTTCGACGATGACCGCAGTGCAGACATCGCCGAAGATGAAGTGGCAATCGCGGTCGCGCCATTCGAGGTGGGCCGATGTGATCTCCGGGTTGACCACCAGCACGCATTTCGCGCTGCCGCTTTTCACCGCGTTGGCAGCCTGTTCGATGGCGAAGGTGGCGCTGCTGCAGGCCACGTTCATGTCGAAACCGTAGCCACCGGCGCCCACGGCTTGCTGTATTTCGCAGGCCATCGCCGGGTAGGCGCGCTGCATGTTGGCGGCAGCGCACAACACCGCGTCGATGTCGGCGCCGGTCTTGCCGGCCGCGGCCATGGCTTGTTGCGCGGCGGCCACCGCAATCTCGGCCATCAGGCTGAGCTCGCCGTCGGGCCGCGGCGCAAAGCGTGGCTTCATGCGCCTGGGGTCGAGCACGCCTTCTTTATCCAGCACATAGCGCTGCTGTATGCCCGACGCCTTTTCGATGAACTCAACGCTGGAATGCACCAGCGCGGCCTGCGTGCCGGATGCAATTTCCGCCGCATGCCGGGCGTTCTGCAAGTCGGCGTAAGCGTTGTAGGAAGCCGCCAGCTCGGCATTCGTGATGACGTGCGGCGGCTGGTACAGGCCGGTGCCTGAAATGACCACGGAAGAAGCGGCGTTTTGCATGGCCCGGGAGTGTAGAACCCGGCCGCCGCCGGGGCATCGGCGGCAACCCGCGCCAGGCCCTGGCGTCGCACCCTGGCCCGAGGCCAGGGTGCGACGCCCGCTTACTTGCGCGGCGGCTTGTTCGCGGCACCGCTTTGCAGCGCGTCAGACATGCCTATCAACACGCCGCTGACCATCGCCGTGTAGCTCTCGGCCAGCGCCTGCGCAGCGCGCAGGCCGGTGGCGCGGCTGCTGCGCATCGCGGTCTGCATCTGCTGCGCCATCTGCTCGGCGGTGCTGGCGGCCTGGGCGCCCGACAGCGTGCCGCCGGCCTGCATCTTTTCCATCACCTGGCCCCAGGCGCCGGCCAGCGGTGCGGCGGCGCCGCCGGCAGCTTTCTTCATCGCCGAGAACATCGCGTCTTCCATCTTGTCGAGGTCGCTCATGGCCTTGCTCAGGTGCTTTTCACGCAGGTCGGCGCCTTGCGCGGTCAAGGTGGAAAGCGCCATGCGGTTGGCTTGCACGGCCTTCAGCAGCGCTTCGTCCATGCCGGTGACGGCCTTGTCCAGCAGCGCTTCGGGGTCTATGCCCGCGCCCAGGTTCTTGGCCACGCCGGTGCTGGCGGCTTGGGCCACCTGCTTGAGCGTGCCGCGTATGTTCTTCAGCGTCAGTTCACGGCCTTGCAGCGCGGCCATGGTCGCTTCGGTGGTGGCCTTGCGCAGTTGTTCGCCTTGTTTGGCGGTGGCGTTCTCGAACAGGGCAATCAGCGCTTCGGCGTCGAACATCGGCTTGGACATGGGCGGCTCCTGGTGGGTTGTTTGGGGCCCGTGATGCTCGCACTGGCGCCGCGCCGCAGCAAGCGCGTTGCAGCGCCGCGGCCACAGGCGCCGGTTGGCTGCGTGCGAAGATGACCGGGTCTGCCGGCAGCATGGGCGGCACCCAGAAGACCAACCAGGAGACTGCGATGACCCCAGCATCAAGGCGCTGCGCCGCCCTGCTTTTGGCCGGCGTGTCCAGCGCCGCGCAGCCCCAAAGCCCGCGCCCCGCCGAGCCCGCCACCCTGCGTGCCCAGGCCCAGGTGCTGGCCACCCTGCCTTTCGGCAAGGAAGCCGACGAAGCCGACTTTGCCGATGCCCGCCGCGGCTTTATCGCCACGCTGCCCGACGCCGAGACCAAGGCCGCCGACGGCCGCGTCGTCTACACCCTGCGCCACCACGCTTTCATTGACGCCAGCGCCACCGCGCCAGACACCGTCAACCCCAGCCTGTGGCGCCAGGCGCGGCTGAACCAATTGCATGGGCTGTTCAAGGTCACGGAACGCGTCTACCAGGTGCGTTCGCTGGACATCTCGAACATGACGATTGTTGAAGGTGACAGCGGGCTCATCGTCATCGACCCGTTGCTCAGCGCCGAGACTGCCAAGGCCGCGCTGGCGCTGTTCTGCGCCCACCGGCCGTGCAAGCCGGTGAACCCGGTGAAGGCCGTGATCTACAGCCACAGCCACGCCGACCACTTTGGCGGCGTGCGCGGCGTGGTCGATGAAGCCGACGTGAAAGCCGGCCAGGTGGCGGTGCTGGCCCCGGCCGGGTTCATGGCCCACGCGGTGTCTGAAAACGTGATCGCCGGCAACGCCATGTCGCGCCGCGCGCAATACCAGTTCGGCGCCTTTGTGGCGCCAGGCCCGCGTGGCCAGGTTGACACCGGCCTGGGCCGCCAGTTGTCACGCGGCAGCATCACGCTGATAGCGCCCACCGAAGAGATAGCGCAGCCGCTGGCGCGGCGCGTGGTGGACGGTGTGGAGATTGAATTCCAGCAGACCCCGGGCACCGAGGCGCCGGCGGAAATGAACCTCTACTTTCCGCAATTCAAGCTGCTGAACGCGGCAGAAAACGTGACCCACAACCTGCACAACCTGTACACGCTGCGCGGTGCAGAAATACGCGACGGCCTGGGCTGGGCCAAGTACATCGAACAAATGCGCAGGCTCTACGCCGGCCGTGCTGAAGTGATGGTGGCGCAGCACCACTGGCCGACCTGGGGCACAGCGCGCATTGACGACATGCTGGGCAAGCAGCGCGACCTGTACCAGTACGTCCACGACCAGAGCGTGCGGCTGCTGAACCAGGGCCACAAACCGCGCGAGATTGCCGAACAACTGCGCCTGCCGGATGCGATTGGCCAGCAGTGGTTTGCGCGCGGCTACTACGGCACGCTCAGCCACAACGCCAAGGCCGTGTATCAGAAATACCTGGGCTGGTACGACGCCAACCCGGCCAGCCTGAACCCGCTGCCGCAGGCCGAATCAGCGCGCCGCTACGTCGCCTACATGGGCGGTGCCGAAGCGTTGCTGGCCCGCGCACAGGAGGACTTCAAGCGCGGCGACTACCGCTGGGTGGCCGAGGTGGTGATGCACGCCGTGTGGGCCGACCCAGCCAACGCCGCCGCGCGCGGCCTGGCCGCCGACGCGATGGAGCAGATGGGCTACCAGGCCGAAAGCGGCGTCTGGCGCAACGCCTATCTGTCTGGCGCCAGCGAGTTGCGCCACGGCCTGCCCAAGGGGCCGATGACCGCCAGCGGCAGCGCCGACGTGGTGCGCGCCGTGCCGCTGGATTTGTTCTTCGATTTCCTCGCCGTGCGCCTAAACCCCGACAAGGCCGCGGGCAAACGTTTGACCGTGAACTGGACGCTGCCCGACACCAACGAAAAGGCCACGCTGGCATTGCAAAACTCGGTGCTGCGCCACACCCTGGGCGAACACGCTGCGCAGGCCGACGCGGCGATCACGCTGGAGCGCAAGACGCTGGACGAGATCAGCCTGCAGCGCCTGAGTTTTGCGCGCGCGGTGGCCGCCGGGCAAGTGCGCATTGAAGGCAGCAGCGCGGCGCTGGCCGAACTGCTGGGCCTGCTCGACACCTTCACGCCTAACTTTGAAATTGTGCTGCCTCTGGACGGTGGCAGCGCGCGGCGCTGAATCAGCCCACCAGGTGCAGTTGCCGGGCGTCCAGGCTGGCCGGGCCCAGCGCTTCGTGGCTCGCCACCAGCCAGGCCTGCGCGGTGCTGCCGGCGCACCGCGCCAGTTGCGCGTGCACATAGGCCAGTGACGCCGCGTCCAGCGCGTTCAGCGGTTCGTCCAGCAGCACCAGCGGCGTGCCTGCGGCCAGCGCGGCGGCCAGCCAGACCTTGCGTTGTGTGCCGGTGGAAAGCTCGCGCAGCCGCGGGGTCGTGAAGGGCAGCAGGCCCAGGCCCTGGGTGTGGACCTGCAACGCCGTGGTGTCTAGCTGCGGGTACAGGCCGAGCAGAAAGCCAAAGTACTCGGGCGCGCGCAGATGCTCGAACGCGATCTCGCCGGGGCCGCACCAGAACACGCGGCGGCGGTATTGCAGCGGCTGCGTGGCGGCATCCACGCCCTGCACCTGCAGGCGCCCGGCCAGCGGCGGCAAAGCACCCCCCAGCAGCTTCATCAGCGTCGACTTGCCGCTGCCATTGGCGCCGCGCAGCCAGTGCAGGCCGGGATGGATGTCGGCACACCAGCCGGTGAAGACGGGGCGGCCGGGGTAGGAAAAGCTCAGATCTTGCACCTGCAAGATTGCGGACGAAAGCGCTGGCGACACGGCCGCCATCACACACTCACTTCGCTGGCCAGGCACACGCACAACACCAGGCTGAACAGCCAGCGGCTGGCCTTGTCGGCGGCGGCTGCGGGGCGCGCCAGCACTTCCCAGACACAGCTACCGACGCAGACCAGCGCATAGGCCACCAGCACGCCGGGCCGCACTGTGGCGGCGCCTGCGTGGACGGCCGGGCCCAGGCCCAGAACCAGGCCCACAGACAGCGCAGCGGCGGCCGGCAGCAGCGGTGCCAGGCACAACGCGGCGCAGGCACGCTGCAAAGCCGCGGGCTGCAATGGCAGCGGCAGGCAGGCTTCGAACAAGGGCTGCAATTCGTCGCGCGCCAGGCTGCGCGCGCGCGTCACCGCCACCAGCGCGGCCAGCGCCAACAGCGCCAGCCACCAGGGCGTGGCGGCGGGCCAGCGCAGCAGCGCCAGGCCGGGCAGGCACAGCACCGCAGCGGCCAGCGCCAACACTTGCCCGGTGCGCCGCGCGGGCCCGCGCCACAACGGCTGCAGCAGCAAAGCCCAGGGCCAGGGGCTGCGGCACAGCAGCGGCATGGTGTGCAGCGCCGATGTCGCCAACGGCGCTGCGCGCCGGGCCGCTGCTGCAAAGCGCTCACCTGCGCGCTTACCCGCGCGCTGCGGCCTGCGCATGCGCTGCAGCAGCGCCGTGCCGAACACCAGGCTGCCTGTCATGGCCAACACCAGCGCCACCAGCGCGCGGCCCAACGTGGGCCGCAGCCACGCCGGGTGGGCCGACAGCACCGCGGCGGTGCCAGCGGCATACAGCATCACCAGCGGCAGCAAGGCCACCGCCACCACGCCGGCATCAGAACGCAGGCGCTGCTGTGGGTCTATCGGCAAGGCGCGTTCGGCCTCAAGCCAGGCCACGGGCCACAGCAGACCGCGGCCACCCCAGACCAGCGCTGCACCGAACAAGGCTTGCAACAGCAGCGCGGGCCACAGCCAAGCGCCATGGCTGGAAGCGGCGAACAGCGGTAGCACCAGCCAGCCGGCCAAGCCCGCCACCGCGGCCACCGGGCTGTCAGACCCGGCACCCGCCAGCACCGCCGTCACGACCACGTAAACACCCCAACGGCGCAGGAACTGGCGCAGCGCCAGTGCGCACCAGCGTTGGCGCATGGCGGCGTAATTCAGAACCGTGATCGCACCACCACCCCGCATGCGCGGCATTACAGCATGCAGACAGGGCGCGCAAGCAGGCCCGCGGCCCAGCTTCAGCCTGCGTTCACAACGCGGTGTGACGCCGCGGCCGGCGGCGCGCCGTGGCTGCGGCGCAGCAGCCACAGCGCAATGCCGCCGTTCAGCAAATTCCAGGCAATGCCGTTGATGAAGGCGGCGTGGTAGCTGCCCGTCACATCGAACACCTTGCCCGACATCCAGCCACCGAGTGCCATGCCCAGCAGCGTGAACATCAGCACCGTGCCGACACGCGCACCGGCCTGCGCAGGTGGAAAGTGTTCACGCACGATGATGGCGTAGCTGGGCACGATGCCGCCTTGGAAGAGGCCGAACAAAGCCGAAATCAGGTACAGCGACACGAGCCCGTCAAACGGCAAAAACAGCAGCAGCGCCGTGCCCTGCAGCGCCGAGCCCACCAGCCGCGTGCGGATGCCCCCACCGCGGTCGCAGATGACGCCGCTGACGAGCCGGCTGACGATGCCGCAGGCCAGCATCAGGCTCAGCATTTCAGCGCCACGCGCCGCGCCGTAACCCAGGTCACCGCAATAGGCCACGATGTGTACCTGCGGCATGGCCATGGCCACGCAGCAGGCCACACCGGCCACGCACAACAGCGCTTGCGCATGGCCCATTGAAAGCCCGAACGGGCGTTCTGATGGCGACGCTGCCGACCCCCGCGCCGGCGCCGCCACCGCAGCCGGCGGGCGCGGGCGCATGAAGAACGCCAGCAAGCACATCAAGCTGCCGCAGAACACGCCCAGACCGATGTAGGTGTGGCGCCAGCCCACGCTGGCCACAAAATGCTGCACCACCGGCGGCCAGATGGCGCCGGCGACATAGTTGCCACTGGCACACACCGCCACCGCAATGCCGCGGCGTTTGACGAACCACAACGACGTGTCGGCCACCAGCGGCGCAAAGCTGGCCGAGCTGCCCAGCAGGCCGACCAGCAGCCCTTGCGCCACCGCGAAACCACCGATGCTGCCAGCCAGGCCGCTGGCCACATAGCCCAGGCCCAGACTGACGCCGCCGATCAGCAACGGCGTCATCACACCGAAGCGGTCGGCGAGCCGGCCCATCACCACGCCACCGATGCCAAAGCCGATCATCAGCGCGGTGTAGGGCAAGGAAGCGGCGGCGCGGGCGACGCCAAATTCGGCCTGCACGGCGGGCAGCATCACCGCCACCACGTACATGCCGCTGCTGCCCAGCGTCATCAACAGCAGCGTCACGCCCAGGCGCAGCAGGGCGTAGCGTGAATCGGCTTGGTGAAGGGCGGTGTTGATGGCTCGTCTTTCGGC
>JANMJI010000043.1:0-12185 GCA_031371275.1 Betaproteobacteria bacterium | reverse complement strand
ATCTTCATCTGGCGCGCCCGTATCAAACCGCCGTCGCGCCCGGTCAGGCCCACGGCCTTGCCGCCGGCGGCGTTGATGAGGCCCACGATGTCTTGCTGCACCTCACCGGCCAGCACCCATTCCACGACCTCCATCGTCTCTTCGTCGGTGACGCGCATGCCCTGGATGAAGGTGCCCTTCTTGCCGATCTTGGCCAGCGCGTCGTCGATCTGCGGCCCGCCGCCGTGCACGACGATGGGGTTCATGCCCACCAGCTTCAGCAGCACCACGTCCTCGGCAAAGTCTTGCTGCAGCGCGGGGTCGGTCATGGCATTGCCGCCGTACTTGATGACGATGGTCTTGCCGTGGAACTTGCGGATGTAGGGCAGCGCCTGGGCCAGGATCTCGGCCTGGTCGCGCGGCGTGATGTGGGACAGGTCGGGTTCGGTGTTCATCGTGCGGGGCGGGGTGGCTGGCGTGGGTGTTGGGCAAACTGCGCGGCATTGTAGGAAAGCTGTTCCCCCGGCCGCCGGGTTTGCGCGCAGTGCGGCACACTTGCCGGCTGGCAGCGCGCGGGCGCTGCGGCTTGACCCTCGGGAGCTGCCCTTGAACAGACGATCAGCCAGCCTGGCCGCATTGCTGATGGTGGCGCCGCACGCCGGCCTGCGGGCGCAGGCCGCCACCGCGGGCGGCGAAGTGGCCAAGCTCGACAAGGCCGCAGGCCGCATCACGCTCAAGCACACCGGCATCAAGAACCTGGACATGCCGCCGATGGTGATGGCCTTCAAAGTGCATGACCCGAAAATGCTGGACGGCCTGGCCGTCGGCGACCGCGTGCGTTTCGTCGCCGAAAGGATAGACGGCCAATACACCGTGCTGTCTTTGTCCAAGGCGCCATGAACCCATCAACCCCACTGCAGCCCATGCACAGCCACGACCTCACCCCCTTCGCCCACAGCCATGCCTTTGCCGACGACGGCCAGAGTAACCGCGAACGTGCACTGACACTGGTCACGCTGCTGACGCTGGTCACGATGGCGGTCGAACTGGTGGTCGGCTGGTGGACGGGCTCGCTGGCGCTGACCGCCGACGGCTGGCACATGGGCACCCACGCGCTGGCGCTGGGCGGCGCGGTGCTGGCCTACCGGCTTTCACAGCGCGCGGCCGAACACCGTGCGGTGAAAGATGGCCCGGCCGGTTTTGCTTTCGGCGGCTGGAAGATCGAAGTGCTGACCGCCTACACCAGCGGCCTGGTGCTGCTGGGCGTGGCGCTGTGGCTGGCCTGGGAAGGCATAGACACGCTGCGCCACCCGCGCCCGGTGCAGTACGGTGAAGCGCTGGTGGTGGCGGTGGTGGGGCTGCTGGTGAACCTGGTCAGCGTCTGGCTGTTGTCGCGTGGGGCGGCACCGGCGGCGCACGCGGGCCACGCGCCACATGCGGCACATGCGCCACATGCGGCACATGCGCCACATGACACTGGCCCGGATCAGAGCCACGGACATGCGCACGGACATGCGCACGGACATGCCCACCCCCACGCGCCTGCCAAGCCCGCCCACCACGGCCATGACCACAACTTCAGCGCCGCCTACATCCACGTCATGGCCGACGCCTTCACATCGGTGCTGGCCATCGCCGCGCTGGCCGGTGGCGTGTGGTTCGGCCTGTCGTGGCTGGACCCGGCGGTGGCGCTGCTGGGCGCTGCCGTCATCGCGCAGTGGTCCTTCGGCGTCTTGCGCAGCACCGCGCGCGCACTGGTCGATGCCACCGAAGACCCGGCGCTGTCCCAGCGCGTGCGCGACCTGATTGAAGCCGACGGCGACGCCAAGGTGGCCGACCTGCACGTCTGGCAGGTGGGCACACAAGCCTGGTGCGCAGCGCTGGCGGTGGTGGCTGATGCACCGCTGGCGGCGGTGGCCTACCGCGCCCGCCTGGCCGGCATCAACCAGTTGCGGCACATCACGGTGGAAGTACACGCCTGCCCCAGACGAGACTGCGTGACTGCGTGACTGCGTGACAACCTGACTGCGTAGCTGAGCCAGCGCCGCACCAGCCCGCCTGTGCAGCCCAGGCCGCGGCTGTCAGAACCCGGCCCGCAGAAAGGCCTGTGGCCCGGCAATCCGGTAGTCCAGCACCAGATGGCTGGTGCCGCTGATGAAGCCGGTGTGGATGTCCACATCGGCGCGTGTGGCACGCAAGCCCACCCCCAGCTGGATGTGCGGCGTGGCGCGCCACAGCGCGGCCAGCGACACATGCGCATAGGTGCCGCCACCCACGCCCACATCGGCGCGGCCTGAGAGTTGCCACGCCGGGCCCAGCGCCAGCGTGCCATAAGCGCCGACCAGAGCTTGCAGGCCGACATCGCGCGCATCGGCTTGCACCGGCAGTAGCACGTTGCCGTTGCCGCTGTCCCGGGCCAGGCCGGCCACGCGGCGGGCCACATGCAGGCCGTGGCCGCCAAAGCTCAGCCCCCACTCCATGCCGTCGGCATGCAGCAGCGAGTAGCCACCATTCACGCGCAACGTGGCAATTTCCACGCTGCTGTGCGAAGTGCTGCCAGCGCTGAAGGCATAACCGTCCACCAGCACGTCACGCGCCAGCACCGCGCTGCCGCTGCGCCGCGAAGCTGAGTACTCACCTTCGATGCGCCAGTGCGCGCCGATGCGCCGGCCAGCAGACGCGCTGGGCCAGGCGCCGTGGCGGGCCAGCCCCAGTTCACTTTCGTGCTGCACCAGGGTGCCGGGTTGGTTGACGAGAGGACCGTCAGCGCGCGATGCAGAACGAACCGAAGCCGCAGTAAATTGCAATTGCACCCAGGTGCGGGGCTCGGCTTCGGCGGGCGTTATTTGGGCCTGTGCCTGGGCCTGTGCATGCGCGTACAGCAGCACGGCGAACACAGCCAGGGTTGCCGGCCACGGGCCTGGCGGCAGCGCGGACGGCGTGCGTGCCGGGCTGCCGGGATCCCGGGCGCGGGCGCAGGCGGCGTCCGCGCTCATTCGCACTTGAACAAGGTGGTGACCTCGACCGCGTCCTGGGCTTCCAGCCCCAGGTGACGCAGGCCCACGGCAATGCCGGCGTCCAGCATCTTGTTGTCCGACTTGATCTCCTTGCCGCCTTTCTCCTTCATCGTCTGCGACACCACCACGTATTTGGCGGGCGCTGGTTTGGCGTCCCACGGCATGCGTGTGCCGGTGGCGCCTTTTGCGCAGGTGATTTCGGCGTCACGCGTGAAGTGTTTGAGTGCCTGCGCGGTGTCTGAACTTTTGATGGCCGACTGGTACCGGCCGCCCTCCATGGGCAGCACGGCCCCGAAAGGGCGGGGTGCCGGCGTGGCGCAGCCGCTGATGGCGAGGGCAGTAAACGAGGCGATGGAAGTGGCGCGAAAGTACATGGAAGCGTCTCCTGTTGGGCGGGTGGTTGAAGCCGTGCTTGTGGTCAAGGCCGTCACTTGAAGAAGCTGGCCCAGAGGTTGACGATGGCGCGGCCATCGCCTGCCGGCGCGACCGGTGTGGGCATGACGTCGAACTTGTTTTCCATCGTCACTATCGCCAGGCCGCTGAGCGACAGGTTCAGGTCAACAAAGCCCCCGTTCTTCGAGAACCCCAGCACATAGCCCGCGCTGGGGCTGGTGGTGGGTGGGCCCTGCACCAGCACGTTACGGCGTGCGTCGTAGCTGGCCCAGTCACCGCCGGTGGCAGTGCCCCCCAGTTGCACGGACAGCAGGTCGCCGTTGCGCGTGGATGCCACGGCGAAGAAGGAATTGTTCACGGGCAGTGCCGCGGGCAGCGCTTCCACCGCCGACCAACCGGCAGCCGCCGACCAGCGCAGGCGTTTGCGCGCCGACAGGTCGAACACGATGGCCGCGCCGTCGTCGGCAATCGTCAGCCGGCGGTAGCCCAGCGAGGTGTTGAGCCGGTAGCCGACATCGACCACGGCAAAGGCGTCGCCGGCGTTGCGGCTGGTGGCCGCGTAGTTGGTGTCCTGGGTGCCGTTGTTCTGGGCCCAGACGATGACCTGCTGGCCGTTCACGCCCAGGCCCGCCAGTTGCAGCGCCACCGCAGCGCCACGCGTGTCCAGCACCGTGCCGGCGCCGAAGCCTGCCGCCACCGTGCCGCGGTAAGCCACCAGGTCGACGGTGCCGTTCTGGCTGGCCTCCACCGCCAGCAGCAGGTTGCCGGCGGCGTCGATGTCGAGCATCGGGTTGGCGATGGGGTCGGTGCCGAACAACACGCGGCGGAAAGCCGCGGCACCCGCCGCGCGCAGGAAGACCGCACGCGGTTTGGTCAGCGTGCCGGTGGCCGAGCGGCCCCAGCTGGTGCCCAGCATGGCGATGTCGCCCAGGTCGTTGATGCGCAGCGTGAAGCCGGTGTTGGGCGTGTCGCCCACCAGCACCGGCGCTTCCCAGCCATTGCTGGAAGCCAGGAAGCGCGCGCTGTAGTAATAGGTGCAGTTGCCGTTGGTCTGGTAGGTGCTGGCGCTGCACGCCGCGCGGTGCGACCAGTAGGCCACCACATTGCCGGCCGGTGATACCTCCAGCCCCATGTCGCTGTTGGCCACCGTGCTAACAGCGGCGCCGCCCAGCAGGTCTATCGGCACGGGTGTGGTCCAGGTCGGTGCGGCGCCGGCGGCGTTGGGCGTGCCGCGCGTGGCGTAGATGACGGTGCGCGTGGCCGTGACTTTGCGGAACACCACCGTCGCACGCCCGGTGTCGTCAATGACCGAGCGCGTGTCGCTGACAGCACCGTCGTCGGTCTCCAGGCTTTGCGATGTCGCCCAGCCGCGGTTGGCCAGCACGCTGGCCGCCGCCTGCACGGTCAACACGGCGTCGCTGCTGGTGGCAGCGCCGGCGCTGTTGCTTACCCGCAGGCTGTAGCGCGCGCTGCTGTCGGCCGGCGTCAGGGCCGGTGTCGTGTAGCTGGAACTTGTGGCACTGGCGATGTCGGCCCCGTTGCGGCGCCACTGGTACGACAACGGCGCGGTGCCGGTGGCGCTGGCGCTGAAGGTGGCGGTCTGCGCCTCCAGCACGGCAGCGTTCTGCGGCTGCGCCGCAATGGCCGGGGCCACCGGGGCGGCGCTGACCGTCAACACCGCATCGGCGCTGGTGGCGTTGCCGCCGCCGTTCGTCACCACCACGCGGTAGCGGGCGCCGCTGTCGGCCAGGGTGGTGGCCGCGGTGGTGTAGCTGGCCGCGGTGGCGCCGGCGATGGCCGTGCCGTTGCGCTGCCACTGGTAGCCCAGCGGTGCCGACCCGGTGGCCGCGGCGTTGAAGTTGGCGGTCTGCCCGGCTGTCACTGCCACGCTGGCCGGGGCTGATGTGACGGCAGGCGGCAGTGCGTTGACGGTCAGTGTGGCGGCATTGCTGGTGGCATTGCCCGCTGAGTTGCTGACCACAACCCGGTACTGCGCGCCGCTGTCGGCCAGCATCAGTTCGGGCGTGGTGTAGCTGGCGCTGCTGGCACCCGCAATGGCCGTGCCGTTGCGCTGCCAGACATAGCTGAACGGCGTGGTGCCCTGGGCCACCACACTGAATGTGGACGAGCTGCCGTCCAGCGTGCTGGCCGCCTGCGGTGCCACGGTGATGGTGGGCGCAATCACCAGCTCGGCCACCGTCAGTACCGCAGCACTGCTGGTGGCCGTGCCAGCGCTGTTGGTCACCACCACGCGCAACTGCGCGCCGCTGTCGGCCAGGCTGGTGGCCGCCAGTGTGTAGGTGGCGGCGGTGGCGCCGGCGATGTTCACGCCGTCGCGCTGCCATTGGTAGGCCAGCGGCGCGGTGCCGGTAGCGACCACGGTGAAGTTCGCTGCCGCGCCTTCGGTCAAGGTCTGTGTGGCGGGCGCGGTGGTGATTGCGGGTGCGGTGGCCGCCGCAGCGGCCGGCGCGTCCTTTGGCTTCTCAGGACACCCTGCCAGGGCCAGCATCAAGGCCAGGCCGAACATCCGCGCCACCCATCGTGTCCATGCATTCATCGTGATCTCCCGTTTGTTGCGATGCCGTTTGCCGCATGGCCAACCCGTGATGCCCGGCGCTGGTTTGTGGCGACAGCAGCGAAGATGACGAAACGGCGCGAAACCGTCCTCACGGCGCTATCACGGTTTGTTCACGGAACGACCTACACCCCTTATTGAGGGGAGAAAAGGGTGTTCAGCGTGGCTTGCCGCCGGCAGAATTTGCGCTGGCCAGGGGTGCTGCTTCACGGGCCTGGCCCGGCCACCCCTGCCCGGCCGTACCGTGAACACAACAACATGCAGGGAGCAGCTACGGTGGTGTCAGCCCAGGATTTCACGCCGTCGCCCGAAGACGCCGGCACGGCTTCGCGCTACCGCTTTGCCGACGTTGAATTCGACGAGCTTGAAGGCCAGTTGCGGCTGGCGGGCCGGCCGATCGTGGTCGAACCCCGGCCGCTGCGCCTGCTGCTGGAACTGCTGCGCCACGTCGGCGAAGTCGTCACCAAGGAAGAACTGCTGGACACCGTGTGGGAAGGCCGGCCGACGGTGGACCATGTGCTGGCCAACGCCGTCAGCAAGCTGCGCACGGCATTGGGCGAGCAGGGGGCGGCGCGGCTGGTGACGGTGCCGCGCGTGGGCTACCGGCTGGCCGGCCCGGTGCAGCGCCTGCCCGCGCGCGCACCCGAATTCACTTTGCAGGCCGGGCAGCCGGTGGCCGGGCGTGAAGCCTATGTGCTGGAAAGGCCGCTGGGCCAGGGTCAACACAGTGATGTCTGGCTGGCGCGGCACAGCAAGCTGGGCCAGGCGCATGTCTTCAAGTTCGCCACCGAAGGCGCACGGCTGTCGGCACTCAAGCGTGAATACACGCTGTACCGCGTGCTGGCGCAGGAACTGGGTGTGCGCGACGACTTCGCACGCGTGCTGGATTGCAACTTCGCCGCGGCGCCGTTTTTCATCGAATGCGAGTTCGGCGGCCACAGCCTGCTGGAATGGGCCGAGACGGGCGGCGCGCTGGCCAGCCTGCCCACCGCGGCGCGCATCCGCCTGTTTCTGCACATCGCACGCGCCGTTTCCGCTGCGCACAGCGTGGGTGTGCTGCACAAGGATTTGAAGCCCGGCAATATTCTGGTTGGTGCCAACGCCCAGGCAGCGGCCGTTGACGAAACCGTGCAGTGGCCCATTCGCCTGACCGACTTTGGCAGTGGTCGCCTGCTGGACCCGGCGCGGCTGGAAGGCTTGCAGGTTACCGCGTTGGGCCTGACCCACACCCAGGCCGCAGGTTCTGATTCACGCAGCGGCACCTTGATCTACCTGGCGCCCGAACTGCTGGCCGGCCAGCCACCTACCGTGCAAAGTGATGTGTACGCCTTGGGCCTGATGCTGTGGCAACTGCTGGCTGGCGACCTGAAGCGCCCGCTGGCCACCGGCTGGCAGCGTGAGGTGCCAGATGGGTTGCTGTGTGAAGACATCAGCGCGGCCACCGAAGGCCGGCTTGAAGACCGCATCAAGACCGTGGCCGAACTGGCAGACCGCTTGGCGCGCCTGCCCGCGCGCCGCGCGGCGCTGCAAGCCGCGGCAGCGCAGGCCGTGCTGGCAGCTGCCACCGCAGCCGAGATGCACCAGCGCCGTACACGCCGGCCCTGGCTGCTGGGCGCGGTGGCCAGCCTGGCAGCGGGCCTGGTGGCCAGCGTGGCGTTGGGCGTGCAGGCGCGCAGCGCGCTGCAACAGGCGCAACAGCAAAGCGCCCGTGCCGATGCCATCAACGCTTTCATGAACGAAGATTTTCTGACCGGCATTGATGGCGCCGGCGTCGGCCCCGAAGGCACGGTGTCCATGCGCGCGGTGCTGGAACGCGCGGCCGCGCGGGCCGCTGACCGCTTCAAGGACCAGCCCGCCACCGAAGCGCTGGTGCGCGGCCAATTGGCTGGCGTGTTCCACATGTTGTCGATGTTCGAGCGCTCTGAAGCCGAATACCGCCGCGCCCTGTCACTGGCCGACCCGCAGGCTGTGCGCAGCGACCCCGCGCTGCTGAAAATGCGCTTTGACCTGATTGCCAATCTGGCGGTACACAACAAGCTGGCCGAGGCCAAGAAGCTGCTGGCCGATGCCGAGCGTGACGCAGGCGGCGCTGCGCTTGCGGGCACCACCGCGCTGGCACGCAGTGCTGCGCTGGCGCGTTTTATGGTGTTGCATTCTGGTGAGCAGTTCAAGCAGGCATTGGCCGCCGGTGAAGCGTTGGTGGCGCTGGTTGACCAGCGCGCTGGCGCAGGCCGCCCGGACGACTGGTTTACCGCGCGCGCGATGGTGGGCGACACGCTGTACCACCTGGGGCAGCTGGCGCAGGCCGAAACCCTGTTGGCCGGCATCGTGGTGCCGCGGGTTGATGGGCCTGCGGTGGCTGTCGTCACGCTGGCCCGCGTGCAGGTGCTGCTGGCGCGTGTGCGCCTGGCGCTGGGCAAGACCGACGCCGAGGCCGACATGGTGGCAGCGCGCGACGTGCTGCTGGGCCGCGTAGGCGCTGACGAGCACTACGTCAATGTGGCCAATACCGAACTGGCTTCGTTGCTCGATACGCGCGGTGATTTCGCTGCGTCACGCAATGCCTTTGCGGCGCTGTACGACAGCAACCACCGCGCGCTGGGCCCGCAGCACCCGTCTACCCGGGTGATGGGTTTGAACCTGGCCATTGCCGAGCTGAACCTGGGCCACCCGCAGCAGGCACTGCAGGAGCTGGATGCCGGCCGCAGCTGGTTTGTCAGCTACGCCGGCGGCGAGCAGGGCGCGGTGGTGCAGGCGATTGACTTTGAGCGTGCGCGCGCCATGACAGGCCTGGGCCGCGCGGCCGAAGCCGTGCCCTTGCTGGCCCGCCTGGACGCCAAGGTGGTGGCCGCCGCCGCCCCGGCGCGTGACTGGGAATGGCGCTTGCAAGCCGAACGCGGCCGTGCGCTGCTGGCCGGCGGTACACGCGCTGAACGCGCTGAAGGCTTGCGCCTGGTGCAAAGCGCGCTGCTATCGATGCAGGCCCATGGCAGCGCGCCGTGGGTGCTGGCCGGCTACCGCAAGCTGGTGGGCGAAAGCAGCGTGGTGGCGGCGCGGCCATGACATCTGCCGATGCAAGCTCCGGCGCCGCACCCGCCGCACCCGACGAACCCGCCGAACCCGCCGACATCGGCACCGACACCGCGCTGCACCGTTTCGAAAACGTCGAGTTCGACGAGCTTCAGGGTCAGCTTCGTGTGGCCGGCCAGCCCGTGGCGCTGGAACCAAGGCCGCTGCGCCTGTTGGCCGAACTGCTTCAACACGTCAACGAAGTGGTGACCAAGGACGAACTGCTGCAAGCGGTGTGGGACGGCCGGCCCACTGTCGAACATGTGCTGGCCAACGCCGTGAGCAAGCTGCGCACCGCGCTGGGCGCGGCCGGCGCAGCGCGCTTGGTGACACTGCCGCGCGTCGGCTACCGCCTGCAGGGGCCTGTGCAAAGGGAAACACGGCAACAGGCCCTGCAGCGTTTTGCCGCCGGCCAGGAGGTGCCGGGGCGCAAGGATTTTGTGCTTGAACGTGCGCTGGGGCAGGGCAGCCGTTCCGACGTCTGGCTGGCCCGCCACGCGCGGCTGGGCCATACCCGCGTTTTCAAGTTTGCCGATGACGGAGCGCGCCTGTCAGCCCTTAAACGCGAATACACGCTGTACCGCGTGCTGCGCCAGGAACTGGGCCAGCGCGCCGACATCGCCACCGTCGTTGATTCGCGTTTCACCGCGGCGCCGTATTTCCTGGAATGTGAATACGGCGGCCAGAGCCTGCCCGAATGGGCCGAACAAGATGGCCGGCTGGCCGCGATGTCGCAGAGCGAGCGCCTGCAACTTTTCCTGCAAATCGCCCGCGCCGTGGCAGCAGCGCACAGCGTGGGCGTGCTGCACAAGGACTTGAAGCCCGGCAACATCTTGGTGGATGCCGCGCCGGGCCAGGCGGGCCAGGCGGGCCTGGCGGGCCTGGCGGGCCAGGCTGACCATCCTGTGCATCCCCCCATCTGGCAAGCCCGCCTCACCGACTTCGGCAGCGGCCGCCTGCTGGACGCCGGCCGCCTGGCCGACCTGCAGCTCACGGCGCTGGGTATGACCCACACCGAGCACGTCACACCCGATTCACACAGCGGCACGCTGATGTACCTGGCCCCCGAGGTGCTGGCCGGCCAGGCACCCAGCATGCAAAGTGATGTGTATGCACTGGGCCTGGTGCTGTACCAGATGCTGGTGGGTGATTTGCGGCGGCCGATGGCGACAGGGTGGCAGCGCAGCCTGGACGATGCACTGCTGGTGGACGACGTGGCCGCGGCCACCGAAGGCCGGCTTGCAGACCGGCTGGCTTCGGCGGCCGAACTTGCACACCGTCTGGAGCATTTGCCGCAGCGGCGGGTGGCCGGCGCAGCGGCGCAGGCCGAAATCGCACGCCAACAGCGGCAGGCTGAACAATTGGCCCGCACCCGCGCGCGCCGGCCGTGGGTGGCGGTGGCGCTGTGCGGTTTGGCTGTCGGGCTGGGCTTCAGCCTGTGGCAACAGCGTGAGGCGCGTGCGGCGCAGGGGCGTGCAGAGGCTGCACAGCGTGAGGCTGCGGCGGTGAATGACTTCTTGACCAAGGACCTGCTGGTGTCGCCGGACTTCGGCCGCGCTATCGGCCCGCGTCCTGTGAGCATGCTCGAACTGCTGCGCCGCGGTTCGGTCAGCGCTGGTGGCCGTTTTGCTGGGCAACCTTTGCTTGAGGCTGCCGCTCGGCATCATCTGGCACGAACTTTCGCAAAGCTGTGGAACATGAGCGATGCAGAGGCTGAGTACGCGCGCGCTATTGCTCTTCTGCAGCCTCTGGTGCCGCCCTCCGACGACAAGCTGCTGCATATGCAGTTCGAGTACGTGAACGTGCTGGTTGAAATGCGTGAGCTGACGCTTGCAACACAAATTTTTGAAGACGCAACGCGCGCTGCCGGGCCTGCGCGGCTGGCTGCGCGCAGCCAACTGGCTTTTCTGGCCCACGGCGCAAACGTTGCGGTGCTGTTCCACGGCAAGCGTCAAGATGAGGCCATCAAAGAGGCGCGGCGCGCGGTTGAACTGGCCGACACCCTGCCAGGCATGGATGCCATCAACCGCATCGACGCCCGGCGCGTGCTCGCCCACACGCTGGCTTTGAGTGGCGATGTCGCAGCCAGCGAGCAGGTCTTGGCCGAACTGGCCTCGCCGCCTTTGAGCCTGCGCCCCGAGAGCCTGACTGCCGCCAGTTGGGTCTACATGCTGCGTGCTTCCGTACTGCGCGACGCAGGGCGTTTCACCGAGGCCGAACCCATGTTGCTCGACGTACAACGCAGACTGGCCAAATCGCCCGTGCCTAGCGCTTGGCACCAGGGTTATGCGCATTCCGAACTCGGCCACCTTTACAACGTTTGGCGCCGTAGGGAGCAGGCGGCTGCCCAGTACAAAGAAGCCATCAACTACTTCCGCCCGGGCCTGGGTGAAGACCACCAGTTCACCCGCACCACCGAGTTGAATCTGACGGAGATGCTGGTTAACGGCCGCCGTTATGCGCAGGCCTTGGAAGTGGCCCGTGCTGCGGAACCCTGGTTCAAGACACGCGCGCTGCGCGGCGGCAGCGCCAAGCTGGAAGTGCTGATTGGCCGTTCATTGATCGGCGTCGGCCGACCGGCCGAGGCCATGCACTATCTCGAACCTCATGCCAAACCCGGGCCCGGCGATTTACCCGCGGGCGGTAGCGACTTCGCCTGGGCAGCGCAGGCCTACCGTGGCATTGCACTGGTGGCCATGGGCCAGCGCGAGCGCGGCCTGGCACTGGTGCGAGAAGCCGAGGCCGTGCTGGCCCAAGCCAAGCGCCTGCCCAGTGAGCAACCCGATCTGGACGACTTTCTGGCCCGCCGGCACTGACAAGAGCGCCCATGGCGCGGCAGCCTTGCGCACGACCGCAGCCACGTCGCGTGCGCGACGCCGGCCGGTTGCCGCCACCCGTACCATGCAGCGTTTGAAGAATCGACAGGAGACAGCAGCCATGGCCACCACCCTTGCCACCCTCACCAACCACCAATGCCGCCTGGCCACCCGCCCCAAAGGCCTGGCCACCATCGACAACTGGCAGTTCACCGAAGAACCCGTGGCCGAGCCGGGTGAAGGCGGCGTGCTGGTCAAGGTGTTGTCTTTGAGCCTCGACCCGGCCATGCGCGGCTGGATGAACGAGGGCAAGAGCTACATCCCGCCGGTGGGCAT
>JANMJI010000022.1:0-26308 GCA_031371275.1 Betaproteobacteria bacterium | reverse complement strand
CTGCCAGCGCGGCCATCAACTCCCGTCGCTGCGCCAGTCTCAGCCGACTGGCCAGCGCCATCATTTGCTTCATCTCTCGGTTGCGCATCCCGTGCTCCTAGGGTTCGGGCGAAATCGCCACGCGCAACCAGTGTCACAGCTAGTTGGCTCATAGAGTGAGCCTGTCACTACTTAATGCGAGTAGAGCCAAGAACAAAGAGCGCCCGCGCCATTTCGAGGTGACAGACGAGCTTTTTCAAGCGGTGTACGACGCCGCCGACCAGGTGTTGCGCGACTGCATGGACCTGGCCACCGCCACCGGCATGCGCCTTAGCGACTGCCGCACCATCCTGCTGCCGCGGGACGACGTGCTGCGCCTGAAGGCCAGCAAGACCGGCAAGCTGGGCAGTTTCGACGTGGACTTTTCAGCCGTGTTGCCGGGCCTGCTGGCACGCCGCAGGGCCGTACAGGCGTATCACGTCATGCTGCGGTCCACGCACACCGGTCGTCCAGTGTCGGCCACCATGCTGCGCGACCGATACGAGACTGCGCGCGAAGCGGCTGCCGCAAAGGCTGACCAGGCCGGCCAGGCAGAGCTAGCAACCACCATCCGCGCCATGTTTCTGCGCGACATGCGCAGCCGCGCTGCCGACCTGGCAGACGATGCAGGCGCGGCGCAAAGGCTGCTGCAGCACGGTAGCCAGGCCACCACACTGCGGCACTACCGCACAAAGGCCGAGAAGCTCAATCCAGCGCGCTGAAAAGCGTTCCGCAAGCAACAATTTACCCCGGTAGCGACTAGGGCACAATGCGGAACGATTCGCCCTTGTCAGCAACGTCTGCTGTCACTTCGCGGTGCGATTCAAAATCCGCCGCCGCAAGGCGTGCCGGTTCGAGTCTGGCCGAGGGCACCAGTTGGGCCTGTGCCGGCCTTCCGGCCGGGCAACATCAGGCCTGTTACGAGCCCGGCACTGGGCCAAAACCACGTCGACACCACGCCGAAATCAGGCCGACATTCCGCCGCGAGCGCCATGCCCCCCATCCCGCCGATCACCAAGAACCTGATGCTGGCCTGCACGGCCATTTTCTGTCTTCAGCAGATCATCTTCATCGACGGCCTGTTTGCGCTGTACCCGCTGGCCAGCGGCAATTTCATGCCCTGGCAGCCGGTCACTTACGCCTTCCTGCACGGCGGCATCGGCCATCTGTTTTTCAACATGCTGGGCCTGTGGATGTTCGGGGCTGAGCTGGAACGGCTGTGGGGCGGGCGCCGCTACTGGCACTTCCTGCTCGCCGGCGTGCTGGCCGCGGCGGCGGCGCAACTCATCATGACGGCCATCACAGGTTCACGCGTGCCCACGGTGGGTGCTTCGGGCGGTTTGTTCGCGTTGCTGCTGGCCTTTGGCATGCTGTTCCCTGACCGCATCATCATGCCGCTGTTCCCGCCGATACCGATGAAGGCACGCACCTTTGTGATGGTCTTCGGCGCGCTGGAATTGGTGCTGGGCCTGTTGAACACCGGCGGCGTGGCGCACTTTGCGCACCTGGGTGGCATGGTCGGCGGCTTTTTGATGATCCGCTTCTGGCGCGGCCAGCCGCCTTTCGGTTCGCGGCGGCGTTAAATCCGGCCGGCACGCGGACCTCCCGCGTGCGGCTGCATACCCCTTCGCTGGCGCAAGGCGCCGAGCGGCCTCATGCTTGATGGCCGGTCGGGCAGCAGGGGTTATTCGCCATGGGCAAGGTTATCCGCAGCGTGATTCACGGCCTGCTGGTTGGTGTCATTTGGGTCGCCAGCCTGTACACGGGCAACGCAGCAGCCACTGACATCGAAGACCAGTCGCGTGCCTTGCAACGCGCCAGTCAAGCGGTGCTGGGTGTGCAGGTGCAGGCCGTGGAAGGTGCGCGCTCGGCCGAGTCACTGGGGCCACGGCGGCAAGGCTCGGGTGTGCTCATCAGCGCCGACGGCCTGGTGTTGACCATCGGCTACCTGGTGCTGGAAGCCGAGACGGTGGAATTGGTTGCCGACGACGGCCGGCGCTTCCCGGCCCGTGTGGTGGCCTACGACCAGGCCACCGGCTTTGGCCTGGTGCAGGCGCTGGTGCCACTGTCGTCGCTGGGCCTGGCGCCGGCACGGCTGGCTGAAGCGCCCGGCGCCCGCAGCGAAGCACCCAACATGGTCGTCAGTGGGGGTGAAGACGGCGAAGTCGTGCCCACCCGCCTGGTGTCGCGCCGGCCCTATTCCGGCTTCTGGGAATACCACGTTGAAGCGGCGCTGTTCACCGCGCCGCCGGCCCGCGCCCACAGCGGCGCGGCCTTGTTTAACCCCCGCGGTGAACTGCTGGGCATAGGTTCGCTGGTGGTGCCCGACGCGCTCGGCCCCGGCCAGCCCAAGCTGGCGGGCAACATGTTCGTGCCGGTGGAATTGCTCAAGCCCATCCTGGCCGAGTTGCGCCAGCGCGGCGCCTCGCAAGCCAGCCACCGCGCCTGGCTGGGCGTGAACTGCGTGGAACAAGGCGGCCAGGTGCGGGTGCTGCGCGTCACCGACGACAGCCCCGCCGATGTCGCCGGCCTGCAAGCCGGTGACCGCATCCTGCGCCTGGACGGCCAGCGCGTCACGGCGCTGTCGCAGTTGTGGAAAGCGCTGTGGGCCGACAGCCGCGCCGAGCGTGCGGTGGAGTTGGAAATCGAACGCAAAGGCCGGCCCATGAACATCACCGTGCAGGCGGTGGACCGCGCCAAGACGCTGCGGCGGGCCGAAGGCATCTGAAGCGAATCAGCCGCGCGCCAAACCTTCATGCACGGTCGGGTAGCGCAGCCGCAGCCGCAACCCGTCTTTCAGCCGCTGGTTCATCAGCCGGCGTGACTCGCTCATGAAGCTGAGCAGCATCGGGCTCAGTTGTTCACGGGCCTGTTCGCGCGTGATGCGGGGTGGCTGCGGCAGGCCACTCATTTCGGCCGCCATGTCGAAATAGTCGCCCATCAACAAATCGCTGTCGTCGCAGGCATGCACCAGCCGCTGCGGCAAGCCGCGAAACAGCGCGGCCACGCAGGCGCGGGCCAGGTCGTCGGCGTGGATGTGGTTGGTGTAGACATCGTCGGCCGCGGCCAGCACCGGCGTGCCGCGCGCCAGCCTTTCGCGGGGGTGGCCACCCGGGCGGTTGCTGGCGTAGATGCCGGGGATGCGCAGCACGGTGACCACCGCGCCCGTGCGGCGGCCGAACCAGCGCAGTTGCGCTTCGGCATGCACACGGCGGCGGGCGCGGTCGGTGCTGGGGTTGACAGCGCGGGTTTCGTCGAACAGCGCACCGGCGCAGTCGCCATACACGCCCGTGGTGCTGCCGTAAACGATGCGCCGCACCCGGGCGCCCCGCGCCAGCGCACGCAGCAGCGCAGCGGTGCGCGGGTCGTCATCGCCTCGCGGCGGCGGCGGCGCCAGGTGCAACACCGCGTCAGCCAGGCCACCCAGGCGGCCCAGCGTGTGCGGCTGGTCCAGGTTGCCCAGCAGCGGCACGGCGCCCAACGCGCGCAGGGCCGGCATGTGCGCGGCGTTGGATGTCAAGGCCAGCACATGCCAGCGCGGGTGCAACAGCTGCAGCACACGCTGGCCGATGTCGCCACAGCCGACGATCAACAGCGTGGGGCGGCGGGCGCGATGTGAAGGGGCGGTGGCAGGTGTGGGCACGGCAGGCAAGGTCTTCAAGTGCAAAGGGGTGCTGCGCCGCGGTGCCCGGGCACAATTCAGGGTTCAGTTTACGTGCCTGCATGCCTACGGGTCAGCCGCCCTTCATGAGCTTCACCATCACCGTGCAACCCGCGCAGCGCAGCTTCAATGTCGAGCGCGACGAAGCCATACTGCCGGCCGCGATACGCCAGGGTGTGGGCCTGCCCTATGGCTGCCGCGACGGCGCCTGCGGTTCCTGCAAGAGCCGGCTGCTGCAAGGCCGTGTCATCCACGGCGCACACCAGTTGAAAGCGCTCAGCGTGGCCGAAGAAGAAGCCGGCTTCATCCTGACCTGCTGCGCCACGCCGCAGAGCGATTGCACGGTGCAGGCGCGCACCGTGGCCGGGGCTGGCGAATACCCCCTGCTGAAGATGCCCACCCGGGTCATGAGCATGGCCCGCGCCGCTGCCGATGTGATGGTGCTGCGCCTGCAGCTGCCGGCCAATCAGAACCTGCAATACCGCGCCGGGCAGTATGTCGAATTCATCCTGAAAGACGATGTTCGGCGCAGCTACAGCATGGCCAACGCGCCGCATGCGGTGGGCAGCCCACCGGCCGTAGAGCTGCATGTGCGCCACATGCCCGGGGGCGTGTTCACCGACCATGTATTTGGTGTCATGAAAGAAAAGGACATCCTGCGCATCGAAGGGCCGTTGGGCAGTTTCTTCCTGCGCGAAGAGTCGTCCAAACCCATCATCCTGCTGGCCAGCGGCACCGGCTTTGCGCCGCTGAAAGCCTTGATTGAGCAGCTGCGGCACACGGCGTCTGCGCGGCCGGCGGTGCTGTACTGGGGTTGCCGGCGCAAGGCTGATCTGTACCAGCAAACCTGGGTTGAAGAAGCTGTGTCCTGCATGCCGAATCTGCGTTATGTACCGGTGTTGTCTGAACCCGCGGCCGCTGACGCCTGGGCCGGCCGCACGGGCTTTGTGCACGAGGCGGTGATGGCCGATTGGCCCGATCTGTCTGGCCACCAGGTCTATGCCTGCGGCGCGCCGGCAATGGTGGCCGCCGCGCAGCGCGACTTCACCCTGCGCTGCGGGCTGCCAGCCGACGAGTTTTTCGCCGACGCCTTCACCTCGGAGGCCGACAAGCACGCACTTGACTGAGCGTTAGTCGAACGGTGTGGGCCTGTCATTGCGCCCACGCATCGTCGGTGCGAAGCTGATGCGACGCCGTTCTTCGATCTGAGCGCCGCGGCCTTCACTTCCAAGGTCACCTTCACCATTGCCGCGCCAGGCATTGCCCAACCGGCCTTCGACGATTTCATAGCCCATCAAGGCCAGCACGCGGTCGCCCAGAAAGATCGGCCTGGCGTTGCCGTACCAGTCCACACACGAAGCCTTGCAGGCATCTTCGGCCACGCGGCCAGGCCGCGCGGCCAGCTCGCCCAGACCGACAAAAACCAGATTCTGCTGGCGAAGAAACACCACCGCCGCGCTGCCCGCAGCGGGGCGGCGGCCGATGGCAGCAGCGCCCAGCACGGGCAGGCCCAGCAAACCTTCTTCGGGCCCGGTGGCGCGGTAGAAAAACCCATGCGTGCGGGTTTCGCCCTGGCGGGCATCGGCCATGCTGTGCTGGCCGGCCACCCGCGCGCCAGCGCGGCCCAGGCGCACGGCGGTGAAGCGCAGTTCGTTGCCGGCGTTGCCGACCAGCAGCGCATGCTCACCCAGCGCTTCGATGCGCTCAACTTGGTGGTTAGCATCCAGCCTGTCAGCAGGCCGGCTCTGCGCATACGCCAAGGCCCAGGCGCCATCGGCACCGCCCCACAACAGCCAGTCGCCGACATAGCGGTTTTGCAGCGCGCCGGTGTCTGTGCCAGGCAGGCGCCGGTAGTGCGCACGCTGCGCCACCGCCTGGCCATCGCCAAAGGCCGACAGCGGCACGCGCAGCAAGGCCAAAGCGCCGCGGCTGCGCTTGCTGACCCATTCGCTGCCCCACATGCCTTCACCTTCGCCTTGTTCACGCAGCAGCACGTTCAGTTGGCCCTGGCTGTCTTCCAGGAATGACATCTGGTCGATGGGCACGCCCACGGTCTTCAGGCTGCTGGGCGCAGCGCCATCCAGCGGCAGGCGGAACACGCTGGACTGTGTTGCCGCCGACACCTCAGGCCGCAGCGCGTTCGCGCCATAGAAACGGCCCGGGTTGGTCCACACATAAACCGAGCCCGCCGAGACATAGAACACCCGCCCGGCCGGTCCCAGCACCGCGCTGGCTTCACAGCGCATGGGCGTGACGCCCAGGTCGCACGACGTGACGGTGTGCAGCGCCAGCGGCTGGCCGGCGTCGAAATCGTCGTCGCTGCGGTAGATGCGGGTGGCCGGCAGGATGCGCTGAAACTCGTCCGCTTGCGAGCCCCCGGGCCCTTGCCCACCACGCAACGCGGGCAGCATCTGCGCCAGTGGTGGCCCCCAGGGTTGCAACAACGTGGGGCTGTAGAAGACCAGCTTGCGGCCTATCAAGCGGCTGGCGTAGTTGCGCGCCGAGTAGTAGTCGAAACTGCGCAACTGGTACGTGGCGCGGTAGGCCAGGCTGCCGTCGGTGCCCAGCGTGAAGAGGCCGATTTCGGTGCCACCGCGGGCGTAGCTGTAGCCGATGACGACGACATCGCGGCCCGCTATCAGCAGCTCGTCGTACCAGGCGCCGCGCGGGTCGCTGCCCGGGGCGTAGGCATCCAGTACCGCCACGGGCTGCAGCTGGTCGCCGCCCACACGCACAGTAAACAAGCGGCCACGGCGCAGCACCACCAGGTGGTCGCCAGCGCGTTTGACGATGCCGCCTTCGTCAACCCCGGCGGTCTGCACGTTGGTGATGCTGTTGTCACTTTCGGCCGCGCTGGCGGCGCGGCCGGCGGCGCTGTCCGACAACGCGGCGCCAGCCATTGCAGACGGCGCCGGCGCGGCCGATGGCGCCATCGACAAGGCCATGGCCGACGCACGCCGTCGCTCGGCCTGCTGCTTTTGCGCTGCGGCCGACCAGCGCTGCAAAGCGCCGGCGAATTCCGCTTCGTCGCGGTAAGGCTTCAGCGTGTTGGCGTGGGCTGCAGCGCACAGCAGCAGGCCCAGGGCGATGACGAGCTGCGGCAAACGAAGTGGGGGCATGGGGGGCTCCGGTGTCAGAGGGGTTGCCAGCCTTCTACGGCCCGGGCCGCGGAACGGGGTGACTGCACCCCATGCGATAGGCTTGCGACCCCGCCGCCCCCGCCGACCATGCCCAAGGAATTCACCGTGACGAACCGTCGCCAGGCCATCGCGCTGACCGTGGCCACTGCCCTGACCATCCCCGCCGCCCGGGCCCAGCAACCGCGCACGCTGCGCCTGGTGGTGCCCTACCCGCCCGGCGGCCCGCTGGACATTGCCGCGCGTGTGCTGGCCAACGCCGTCAAAGAAACGCTGGGCACTGTGGTGGTTGAAAACCGGCCCGGCGCCGGCGGCAACCTGGGTGCAGACAGCGTGGCCAAGGCTGCGCCCGACGGCAACACGCTGGTCATGGGCGCAGTCGCCACGCACGCCATCAACCCCTGGCTGTACAGCAAGATACCCTATGACGCGCTGCGCGACTTCACGCCCTTGACGCTGGTGGCGCAGGTGCCCAATGTGCTGGTGATGAACGCCGAAGCGGCACTGAAATTGAAGATCAACACCTTGGCCGACCTGGTGGCCTACGCGCGCAAAAACCCCGGCCGTCTGAACTACGGCAGCGGTGGCAACGGCAGTGCCGGCCACCTGGCGGGCGAGATGTTCAAGGCCCAGGCGGGGCTGTTTGTGGTGCACATCCCTTATGCGGGCGGGCCACCGGCGCAACTGGCTTTGGTGGCTGGGCAGGTTGACTTCAACTTCGACAATCTGGCTGCGGCGTCGGCCAACATCAAGAGCGGCAAGCTCAAGGCGCTGGCCGCGACCACCGCGCACCGCAGCAGCGCCTTGCCAGACGTGCCGACGGTGGCCGAAGCCGGCGTCACGCTGGGTTTGAAGCTGTTTGACATCAGCACCTGGTTCGGCCTCTTCGGCCCGGCCGGCTTGTCTGCTGAGACCACCACGCGGCTGAACAAGGCCTTTGTGGATGCGCTGGGCACGGCCGAGGTGAAGGCCCGCTTGGCCACGCTGCTGGCCGAACCGGCGCCCACCACACCGGCGCAGTTTGCGGCTTTCGTGAAGGCCGAACTGGCCAAGTACGAAGCTGTGGTGAAGGCTTCAGGGGCGAAGGCCGATTGAGCTTCAGCGCGGCATCGGCATCGGCATCACGCCTTCGCGGCGCGCGGCATGCACCGGAATGATCTGAAAGCTGGGGTCGGTGGGCTCGGCGATCTCAGCGACGCTGGCGCGCCGCTTGACCTGGGTTGCGAGTGCGGTGTTGGGGCCCGCTCATGTTGCCCGTTGATGGCTCGCCGTGCTGACTGGTTTCAGTTGCCGAGTGCGCCAAAGAAAGGAATGGCGCGAACCTCGAAGCGGCAGCTTGCACGCACGCCGGCCACGCTGCCGCCATGGGCGGCATAAATTTCCGCCGGGTTTTGCAGGATGAAACTCTGCACGTCCTGGCCACCGTTGACGCGCTGGAAGCTGTAGTTGACGCGGGTCTTGGTGTTCGGCAGAAACACCAGCCCGTCGGCGCCGCGCCCGCCGCCGTCGCGCGGGCCCAGCATCTGCCAGGTCTCACCGGCGTTGTCGATGAGGTAGCTGCGGTCGCGGCGATAGGCCTCATGGTTCACCGCCAGCTTCAGATCGACATTGCCAAGGTTCTGGTAGGTCACCGTCAACTGCACCAGCCCGGGCCCGCTGCGCGCCAGACCCAGCACTTCCATACGCAGGCGGTCGCCGCACTGCACGGCTTCGGGGCGGCGCTCGGTGCCGGGTGACATCGGCACAGGCCCGGGCACAGGGCCGGCCGACAAGCCCGGCGGTGCCTGCGGTGCGGCGGCCGGCGCGGGCGCCGGCACAGGCACCACTGGCGCGGCCATCACCGCCAGCTGCGCGCCTTGCTGCTGCACGCTCTGCACTTCGCCGTTGATGCGCGTCAGCCGGCCGATACCGAACAGCAGGTTCTCGCGGAATTCACCTTCCAGCACATCGCCAGCGGGATAGACCAGTCGGCCGCGACCGTTCATCCTGCCGGCGCTGAACTCGCCTTCCAGGCGCCGGCCGTCGGCAAAGGTGTAGGCGCCGGGGCCTTGCGGCTGGCCATCGCGAAAGCCACCTTCGTAGCGGTCGGTGCCCACCGCACGCCCGCGGCCGTTGGCCAGGCCGGCTTCGCAGTCGCCGCTGTAGCTGCCTTGCAAGCCCGGCGTGCGCACGATGCAGAAGTTGCCGCTCTGGGCCTGGGCCGCGCCGGCCGCGCACAGCACCATGCAGGCCGGCAGCAGATGTTGCATAACAGTCGAAGTGTGCATGCCCTGGGCCCTCACAAGCGCAGCAGTGCGCCATTGCCGTTGTAGGCCATGGTCGGTGTCTGCTGGGGGTTGCGCTGGCACAGGTTCACGTCCTTGCACAGCACGCGTGATTCATCGATGACCTGCCTGGCCACGGTGTCGGCAAAGACCTTGCCCAAAGGCACCTGGCCCTTGGTGCGCACCAGTTCCGTGAACAGGCTGGTGGTGAAGAGGCCGCCGGTGGGCGTTTCCAGCGACAGCTCGCTGGGTGAACAGGCGGTGAGGATGGCGAAGTCTTGCCCCGGCGCGCTGTTGCCGGCCACGGTGGCGGCGTCAGGCCCGCGCACACCGACCTGGGCGCTGACACCGCGCGAGGACACCACCACCGATGTGATGTTGTTCGCCGCGCCGCCAGAATGGCAGGTGTCGTTGAACCACATCACGCGTCCGCGCAGGTTTTTCACGAAGCTCTGCAGTTCCCAGAAGTCGAGCACGTTGCTGTCGTTGGCACGGTGGTCGGCCAACACCGGCATGCCGTAGCCCGACACGCTTTCGTCTTTGTCGGCGCCATGGCCGGAGATGAAGATGACCACGTTGTCGTCGGATTGCAGCTTGCCGGCCAGCGACTTGATGGCGCCGCGCACGGCCGTGCCGGTGGCGGCTTTGTCGCGCAGCACGGTCATGCCGGCCTTGGTGTAGCCCAGCCGGGTGAGTGAATCGACGACGAAATCGGTGTCCTTGGCCACGCCCTTCAAGTCGGGGATGTTCCAGCCCGCATTGGCGTTGCGCACGCTGCTGTAGTCAGACATGCCGACCACCAGCGCGTAGCGGTTGCGCGTGGCCGCTGTGGGCGTGCCTGAGGGCGTAGGCACGGGCGCAGGGCCCGGCGCCGGTGCGGGTGTTGGTGAAGGCGGCAGTGATGGCGGCAGTGATGGCGGCAATGACTGCGGCAGTGACGGCGGCAACGACGGCGGCGCCGGCATCGCTGCGGCTGCGGGTGAGGCCAGCGCCGGGCTGGTCTGGGCAATCGCCACCACCTGGCCGGTGGTCGTGCTGGTGCCCTGCGGGCCGACCATTTCGTTGATGCGTTCGGGTGTCAACGCCTTCAGTTCGGTGGCCGCCTTCTCGGCCACGTCCACCGCGGCACGGCGGGCCGCCGCTTCCAGTGCGCGGCGGATGCCGAATTCGCGCGTCGCCGGTTCAAGCCGCGTCACCATCTGGCCGCGGCCTTCGTCGGCGAACAGGATGTTGCGGCCGACGAAGACCCGCGTGGCCAAACGCACCTCGGCCATGCCAGCGTCCTGGCCGGCCATCGCGCGCATGTCGGCGTAGGCCGAAAACAGCAGCGAAAAACCGGCGTCGGTGGCGAAGGTGATGACCATCTGCTGGCCCTGGTCCAGCAGCTGGTAGACCTCGGCCGTGGGCTGCATCACACGCAGGCCGTGTTTGCGGAATTCGCTTTCCAGCGCCAGCGTGGCCGCCTGCACCACAGGTTCGAGCCGGCTCGGCGCCTGCTGCGATTCACGCCGGTACATCACGGTGATGACGTTGGTGGGCACCGCCGCCTGCGCCGCCGGCGCGATGGCCAGCAGGGCAGCGCCCAGCGCGCTGGCGCCTGCGCTGCCGGCCAGCGGCGCGCCCGCCATCAGACCCAACACGGCACGGCGGTTTTGATCGGTGGGGTGGGCCATTTCGATTTACTCCGAACGCACGCCGGTGGCCGAGAAGTCAGACAGCACCGCGTAGTCGCCGGTCTGCGGCTGCATGCTGGGGTCACGGCGGAAGACCGTGCATTGGCTTGATTCCGTGCCCACGCCGTCGCAGCGCACCACCGCCACCGGCCGCGTGCTGGCAAAGACCTCACCGCCGGCCAGCTTGGCCGTGGTGGCGCGGAAGATCACCAACTCATCGGCGCCCTGCAGCCCGTGTACCGAGCCGCCGACGATGCCGACCTGGTTGCCGTCCACCGCCAGCACGCGGGCCATCGGCCGCAGGATGGCTTCGATGCGCCTGGAAGCGTCTTCGAAGGCGCGTTGCATGGCACGCTGGTAGTCCTGGCCCAGGCGGCGCTGCACGTCGGCGCTTTGCAGGCTTTCATTGGGCGCGATGACGGTGCGGTCGCCGGTGCTGCGGCCGGTCTGCCCGGTGACACGCACCGGCGCCGGGAACAGCAGCTTGTCCTGGCCCCTGACGCTGCGGTCTTTCATCTGCAACGACAGCATCACGCGCGTCACGGCCACACGCACGCCGCCTTCGATGGTCTGCAGTTCTTGCTCGGTGCCGACGACCTGGCAATCGACATAGAAGTCGGTGGCTTCCTGGGTCACGGTGTTGGTGCTGTCGTAAAGCTCAAAGCGGCGGCTGGCGGCCACGGTGTCCAGGAAACGGCGGCGCATCTGCGCAGGCGTGATGCCGATTTCCTGCGCGATCCTGGCCGGGAACAGCAGCTTCTCATTGCCCGGCACGCCAATGCCCACGAGTTCGGTGTAGAGCTTGATGCGGCGGTTTTCGGCGATGAATTTGGCGCGCGAAAAATCGACACCGGCGGGCATCTTGATGGGCCCCAGCACGACCTTGTCGGGGACCGCGGCATGCGGGCTCGGATCCTTGGCCGCGGTCTTGCAGCCGGCCACCAGCACCAGCACGCTGGCCAGGCTCAGCGCCAGGGCGCCACGGAAGTGGTTGTTGCGGATCATCATGTTCGGTTCCTCGGCGTTCAGATGGATGGGCGGGGCAGGTTGGCCGGCAGGGCTGGCTTGGCGGGCAAGCCGGGTTTGCTGGGCAGGCCGGGCTTCACAGGCACAGCGGGGACAACACTCGCTGGCACCGGGTCGCCAGCGAATTGCTGGCTGCACTGGTTGACCAGCGACTCATAGGCATACACCGAAGCCATGTTGGGCACCGGCCGCACAATGACGCCGCCCAGTTGCAGCGTGGCCTGCGCTGCCGCGCCTTCGCGGTTGGCCAGTATCAGCCGCAGCAGCTGGTCGCTGTTCCACTTCGCCGCACCTTCCACGGCCACGCGTTGCACGATGCCGAAGGCCGGCGTGGTGCTGCGCTGGCGGTGGTCCAGGCGCAGCAGTTCGTCGGCCAGTTCGCGTTCGCGCAGGTTGTCAGCCGGTGCGTTGAAGGCGTTCTGGAACGAGAAGTGCGCAATGTTGCCGGGCACATATTTGGCGGCGAATTTTTCGCGTTCGGTGCCAGACACCGCCACGTCCAGCATGCGCCCGGCTTCCGATTTGTCGCAGCGGTAGACCTTGTAGAGCAGGCCGTCGGTGCCGGTGCGGAACAGCGCGTCCTTGAACTCCTGTTCGGCCTTGCCTTGCTTCATGGCCTTGAAGACATCGCTGGCGCTGGACACGTCGACGCTGGCGGCGCCGTCGACGACCCTGAAGCGGCGCGTGGCCTTCATCGGCAACTCAACAATGCCGGCCGCCCCCGCGTCCCACGATGTCTTCAACACCGGCAGCGCTTCGCTCGCGAAGGCGTAGATCAAGGGCGCAGCAACGAGGATGTCGCCGCCGTCCTTGCTGCGAAAGGCGGCCACCGTTTCTTTGCCGAAGGATGCCACCAGGGCCGCGAATGCGGTGACGCCGGCGGCGGTGCGGATGTAGCCGCGGGTGCTGCCCAAGAGCCCGTCAGAACGGCCCTTGTAGTCGGCCCAGGCCGTGGGGTCGGTCTTGCGCAAATAGCGCAGCGCCAGGTTCTGGGCCCCCAGGTCGTTGGAAAAATCCTTCACCGACATGCTGCGCACGCTGCGCAGATAACGCAGGTCGTCGCTGCTGAAAAGGCCGGCCAGTTCGGGGCTCTGGCCGGCCGCCGGCACAAGCACGCCAAACAGCACCTCGGCCGCCTTTTCACGGCGTTCGATGAGTTGCGAGTACTCGGCTTCGACGCTGGCGAAATCGTCCTTGGCCTTGCGCAGCACCTTGCCTGTGACGCGCGTGGCCACCAGCATCGCGGCCATGTTCACGGCACGCTGCATCTGTGCTTGCGTCATGCCCTTGGGCGAAGGCAGGGTCACGGTTTCGGCGGCCAGCATGCGCGGGTCGTCGATCATGCCCTTCATGTGGTTGTCCAGCGCGCCAAAGCCGATCGACGCCAGATAGGGCTTGGCCATGTCTTCAAGCCCGCGCAAAGCCTGGCGCTTCATTTCGGCCTGCAGATCAATGCCGGCGGCGCCGGGCGTAGTGCCAGGTGCGATGCCTGACCCAAGATGCGCGTCGTCGGGCGCACCCACCAGCGATTTCACGGCGTTGGTGGAACGTTTTTCGCCCATCAACTTGCGCACCGCACTGAGCTGGGACACGAGTTCCAGCCCGGTCACCTTGCGCGCTTCCATCAGCGCCTGCACCGAAGCGAAGGTGCGGGGCTTGGCCACCGCAGGCGGCGCCATGTCTTCGCCGGGCAGCGGCTTCAGCGCCGCAGCCGGTGCTGACCTTGCTTCGCCCGGCGCGGCGGCCATCGTTGCAGGCGCGTTGGCTGGCGGCGAGGTCTTGCAGGCACTCAGCAGCAGCAGCGTCATCAACACCAGCGTGGGCCTGTGCAGGCGCGGTGGCCGCCGCCAGGCGCTGGCCACGCGTTGCAACGTGGACGCTGCGTTCGTTTTGCGGGCTGTCTGCGCTGTTTGCGCTGCTTGCACTGTCTGCGCTGCTTGCGCTTCGGGCTGTCCGTTCATGCGTCCCTCCAGTTCATGAGACGGGTCTGCGGGGAATGACTTGGGTGCGGCAGCAACGTCAGGGCCTGTGCTTGTTGGGCCGTCAAACCCGTTGCCCGGCGTTCAAAGGCGGCGTCTCGTCCAGCGACCGCAACGCGCCGTCAATCAGCGGCCCGCCTGCAAGGCGGGCGCGGATGAATCTCACCTTGTTCATGACCCCCCTGTCGCGAGCGCCTGTTGCGGTTGCAGCTGGGCACCGAATCACGCTCTTTCTGACAGTTAGCATGCCAGAAACGGCCTGCCAACAGCATCCTCTGTTCGGCTATTTTTTGCTTCGATGAGACAGCGACAGCGACGGCGGCGGCGCCACCGGCTCAGGGCAGCCAGCCCTGGGGTCATTCACCCAGGTAGGCCGCACGCACCTTGGGGTCGGCCAGCAGCGCCTTGGCATCGCCCGTCATCGTGACTTCGCCAGACTCCATCACATACGCGCGGTTGGCCAGGCCCAGGGCGCGGCTGGCGTTTTGTTCCACCAGCAGCACGGTGGTGCCGCGGGCGTGGATGTCGGCCACCACCTCGAATATCTTGTCGACCATGATCGGGCTCAAGCCCATGCTGGGTTCGTCCAGCAGCAGCACCTTGGGGCGGGCCATCAAAGCGCGGCCCATGGCCAGCATTTGCTGTTCACCGCCGCTCATGGTGCCGGCGAGTTGGTGGCGGCGTTCTTTCAAGCGCGGAAAGATGCCAAAGACCTTGGCGATGTCGGCATCGATCTCTTTGTCCTTGCGCACAAAGGCGCCCATCTGCAGGTTCTCGGTGATGGTCATGCGCGTGAAGGTGCCACGGCCTTCGGGCACCATCACCAAGCCCTGCTTGACCAGGTCCCAGGGGCCCTGGCCCTTGATGTTGCGGCCCATGAATTCGATGTCGCCCGCGGCCACGGCCTGGGTGCCGGTAATCGCTTTCAAGGTCGTGGTCTTGCCGGCGCCGTTGGCACCGATCAGGCTGACGAGTTCACCCTCGTGGACCTCGAAGCTGACTCCCTTCACCGCCTGTATGCCGCCGTAGGCCACCTTCAGGCCCGTCACCTTCAACATCGTCGTCGTCATCAATGGGCTCCGGTGCCGAGGTAGGCCTCGATCACCTTCTCATTCTTCGTCACCTCGGCCGGTGTGCCCTCGGCAATCTGCTTGCCGTAGTCCAGCACCGTGACACGGTCGCACAGGCCCATCACCAGCTTCACGTCGTGTTCGATCAAGAGAATCGTGCGGCCGTCTTTGCGGATGCGGTCTATCAGTTCGCGCAGCACCAGCTTCTCGGTCGCGTTCATGCCGGCGGCGGGCTCAACCAGCGCGATGAGCTTGGGGTCGGTGGCCCGCGCGCGCGCAATTACCAGCCGGCGCTTGTCGCCGTAGCTCAGCGAGCGGGCCTTGAATTCGGCGTACTTGCCAATGCCCACGTAATCCAGCAATTGCTGCGCGCGCTGGGCTATGGCCCGCTCTTCGGTCTTGAAGCCGCGGGTGCGAAAGATCGCACCGCCCAGGCCAGAATGCGTGCGCACATGGCGGCCGACCATGACGTTTTCCAAAGCCGTCATCTCTGCAAACAGGCGGATGTTCTGGAAGGTGCGCGCAATGCCGGCCTTGGCCACTTCATGCACCGCGCTGGGTTTGTAGGGCAGGCCGCCAAGCGCGAAACTGCCGCCGTCGGGCAGGTACAGGCCGGTGATGACGTTGAAGAAGGTCGTCTTGCCGGCACCGTTCGGGCCTATCAGCCCATACACCTGCCCGGCGTTGATGGTCACGCCCACGTCAGACAGCGCCTGCAGGCCGCCAAACCGCTTGCTGACGCCTTGCACTTTGAGAACCGGCGTGTTCATGCTGTGCGGCCCAAGTTCAGCGCGCCGTTGTCTGCGCAGACACAAGCACCGGCGCGGCCTTGCCGTGTTCACGCGCCGGCCACAAGCCGCGCGGCCTGACGAGCATGACGCCGATCATCGCCAGCGCTATCAGCAACTGGCGCAGGATGGCGGCGTCGAGCCTGCCGCCCGACAGTTCCTGCAGCGGCCCGGCCACGTAGCGCAGCACCTCGGGCATGGCCGACAACATCACCGCGCCCAGGATCACGCCAGGCAGGTGGCCCATGCCGCCCAGCACCACCATGGCCACGATCATCACGCTCTCTTGCAGGCTGAAACTCTCGGGCGACACAAAACCCTGGAAGGCCGCGAACATCGCGCCACTGACACCACCAAACGTGGCCCCCATGCCGAAGGCCAGCAGCTTCATGTTGCGGGTGTTGATGCCCATCGCCTTGGCCGCGATTTCATCTTCGCGTATGGCCATCCAGCCGCGGCCGATGCGCGAGTTTTCCAGCCGGTGGCAGATGACCACGCTGCACACCACCAGCAGCAAGAACAGGTAGTAGTACAGCGTGACGCTGGCAATGCGAAAGCCGTCGAATTGGATGGCCTTGCCGAAGCTGAAGCCAAACAGCTGCATTGAATCGATGGCGTCCAGCCCGCGCGGGCCGTTGGTGATGTTGATGGGCTGCTCGAGATTGTTCATGAACACGCGGATGATTTCGCCAAAGCCCAAAGTGACGATGGCCAGGTAGTCGCCGCGCAGCTTCAACACCGGCATGCCCAGCACCACGCCGGCCAGGGCCGCCAGGCCCGCCGCCAGCGGCACCGCGGCCCACACGGGGGTGTGCATGCCGCCGGGCAAGAGCTGTGCAATCCACGCGAAATGCGTCACCAGGTGCGGGCTGGCCAGCAGCGCATACATGTAGGCACCGACGGCGTAAAAAGCCACATAGCCCAGGTCGAGCAGGCCGGCATAACCGACCACGATGTTCAGGCCCAGCGCCAGCAGCACGTACAGCAGCGCCAGCGCCATGATGCGTACCCAGCCCTGGCCGAAGTACTGCGCAATCAGCGGCAGCAAGATCAAGCCCAGCGCCGACAACGCGAAGAGTGCGAACCGGTTGTTCTTCATGCGGCGGCCTCTTCAAGCACGGTCAGCGACACGTTCGCCCAGCAGGCCGGCGGGCCGCAGCGTCAGCACCAGAATCAGCGCCGCGAAGGCAAAGATGTCGGCGTATTGGCTGCCCAGCACGCCGCCCGTCAGTGCCCCCAGATAGCCCGCACCCAAGGCTTCGACCAGCCCCAGCAGCACGCCGCCCACCACCGCGCCGGCCAGGTTGCCAATGCCCCCGAGCACCGCGGCCGTGAAGGCTTTCAGCCCGGGCAGGAAGCCCATGCTGTGCTGCACGGTGCCGTAGTTGGCGGCCCACATCACACCGGCCACCGCGGCCAGCGCCGCGCCGATGACGAAGGTGGCCGAGATCACGAAATCGGGCTTCACACCCATCAATGCCGCCACGCGCGGGTTCTCGGCCGTGGCCCGCATGGCGCGGCCGAGTTTGGTGCTGTTGACCAGAAACATCAGCCCGGCCAGCACCACCGCCGTGACGCCCAGGATCAGGCATTGGGTGACCGTGATGACGGGGCCGCCCAGGTCAATCGGCGTCGTCGGCAGCAGCAGCGGGTAAGGCTTGGGGTTGGGCTTCCAGACAATCATGGCCAGCGTTTGCAGCAGCAAGCTCATGCCCATGGCCGTGATGAGCGGCGCCAGCCGCGGTGCATTGCGCAGCGGCCGGTAGGCCAGCTTTTCTATCGCGAAGTTCAAGGCCGCGCAAACCACGGTGGCACACAACAGCGATATCAGCATCATCAGCCAGCCCGGCAGGCCGCTGCCGGCCAGCGCGCTGACCACCGACCAGCTCACCAGCGCGCCCACCATCAACACTTCGCCATGGGCAAAGTTGATGAGGTTGATGATGCCGTAGACCATGGTGTAGCCCAGCGCCACCAGCGCATACATCGCACCAAGCACCAGACCGTTGATGATCTGCTGGAAGAAGGTTTCCATCGAAAAGAGGCTCCGGTTGCCGCGGCCTTCGCAGCCCGGCGAGGGCCATGCAAGAAACCGGCCCTGCTGGGGTGCGGCGGCATTCTATGTGGCGGGCCGCTGCGCGCCGGGCTGGCGTTAACCCCCTGGGTGGGCCGGTCACGCACGCCGCTCAGGGCGGGCGCCGCGCACGTTGTTTGGTGGCCACCAACTTGATCACCGTCTGCATGGGCGGCGCCTTGCCCAGGTCTTGCGCCACGCCTGCGCAGGCTTGCACGATGAGCGCCCTGGTATCGGGCTCATTGAAGTCTGCTGCCGACTTGAGCCTGATGCCCCGCACCTGCGTTCCAGCGCCTTGCAGCAGTTGGTGGGGGTCGGTCAAGGTGGCGCCGTGCAAAAAAAACAAGGTGATCCAACGCGGGTAGGCGGCTATGGATATGAACGCTTCTCTCGTTTTCTCCGAAGGTGCAATACCGAACACGAGTGCGTTGTAATTGTCGAAAATCAGTTCGTAGCCGCGCGGAAACAAGGAGCGAAGTTGCTGCCGGCAGGCCGCGATATCGCGCGCCATTGCTGGCGTGTACTTCGCGATGAATTCGGCAATGCGCAATTCGTCAGACGCGGTGTTCATGACGAACATGATCCATCCGCTGCCGCATCCAGCGCCCGCAACTCAGCCAACCGCTCGCCAATCCGCTGCTCAAGCCCCCGCGCCACCGGCTCGTAAAACCGCTGCTGCGGCAAGCCTTCGGGCAGATAGCTTTCACCCGCCGCATAACCAAGTTCTTCGTCATGCGCGTAGCGATAACCCGCGCCATGCCCCAGGCCCTTCATCAGCTTGGTCGGCGCATTGCGCAAGTGCATCGGCACCGGCCGCGTGCCGTCGCTCTTGACCAGCGCGCGCACCGCGTTCCAGCCCTTGTAGACGGCGTTGCTCTTGGGCGCGACGGCCAGATAGACCACCGCCTGGGCGAGTGCCAATTCGCCTTCGGGCGAGCCTAGGCGTTCGTAGAACTCGGCCGCGTCCAAGGCCATGCGCAGCGCCCGCGGGTCGGCCAGACCGATGTCTTCGGCGGCCATGCGCACGATGCGGCGGGCGGCGTAGCGCGGGTCCATGCCGGCGTCCAGCAAACGCGCCAGCCAGTACAGCGCAGCGTCGGGGTGGCTGCCGCGCACGCTCTTGTGCAAGGCCGAGATGGTGTCGTAGAAAACATCGCCGCCCTTGTCGCCACGGCGCAGCAATTCGCCCAGCGTGGTTTCCAGCCGGGCTTCGTCAAGCTCGGCCGCGCCAGCATGCGCGGCGACCAGGTTTTCATAGGCGTTGAGCAAGCGCCGCGCGTCGCCATCGGCATGGGCCACCAGGCGTTGCTGCGCAGCGGGCGTGAGTGGCGGCGCGGCCAGCAGCGCCTGCGCGCGGGTGATGAGTTGGCCCAGGTCGGCGTCGTCCAGCGGTTTGAGCACATGCACGGTGGCGCGTGACAGCAGCGCCGAATTGACCTCGAAGCTCGGGTTCTCGGTGGTCGCGCCGACGAAGGCAAACAGCCCGGCTTCGACATGCGGCAAGAAGGCGTCTTGCTGGGCCTTGTTGAAGCGGTGCACCTCGTCGACAAACACCACCGTGGCCTTGCCGGCGCGGCGCAACGCAGTGGCCTGTTCGACCGCTTCGCGGATGTCCTTCACGCCCGCCAGCACCGCCGACAAGACGATGAAGTGCGCGCCGGTGGCACCGGCCAGCAAACGTGCCAGCGTGGTCTTGCCGACACCGGGTGGGCCCCACAGGATCATCGAAGGCAAACGGCCCGACTCGAAGGCCACCCGCAGCGGCCGACCGGGGCCCAGCAGGTGGCGCTGGCCCACCACTTCATCCAGACCTTGCGGGCGCAGCTTTTCGGCCAGCGGCGCGTCGGCCGCTGGGACGGGTGGTGCGTCGACAAACAAGGCGTCCTGGCTGGGCATGGGCGGCATTGTCGCCCGCGCTCAAACACGCTCAAACAAGCCCAAACACCCGCAGCGCCGCCGCCGCCGCCGCGCCGCTTCAGCCCAAGCCTGGCGGTGGCGCCGCCGCCTTCAGCCGCACCTGTGCACACAGCCCCGGCCCTTGCGCCATCGGCAGCAGCGCAAAGCGTGCGCCCAGCAAGGCCGCATAGCGTGCCACGATGGCCAGGCCCAGGCCGGCGCTGCGGCCATGTTGTTCGCCGGCGTCACCGCGTGTCCAGCGCGAAAGCACACCCTCGCGCAGCGTATCGCCCGACGTCAGGCCGGGGCCGTTGTCGCTGACGCTCAACACCAGCTCGGCGCCTTCGATGCGCACCTCCACCGTCACGCGCGGCCGGGTGCTGGCGTCGGCCGGGCGGCCGTAGCGCAAGGCGTTGTCCAGCAGGTTGCCCAGCAGGCCTTCCAGCAGCGCCACGCTGCCCAGCGTCCAGCTCGGCTGTTCCAGCCCCACGGCGCCCAGGTCTACCCCTTCGACATCGGCGCGCGGCAGCGTGCGCAGCAGCAGTTCACGCACCCCTTCGTCGACGCGCAGCAGTTGCAGCTGCAGGCCGTCGCGCGACTCGTCGGCGCGGGCCAGCGCCAGCAGCTGATCGACCAGGTGGCTGGCGCGCTGCTCGCTTTGCTGGATGCGCTGCAGCTGCTGGCGCCAGACCGCGGGTTCGGGCTGGGCCAGGCCATATTCGGCCAGTGAACGGATGCCGGCCAGCGGCGTGCGCAACTCGTGCGCCACGTTGCCGGCAAATTCGCGTTGCGACTGCACGCCAGCGGCAATGCGTGCCATTAGACCGTTAGCAGCATCACCCAAACGTGCCACGTCGCGTGAAGGCGCGGGCACCTGCAGCGGTGAAAGGTCACTGGAATCGCGCGACTCCAATGCAAGTTGCAATTGCGCCAGCGGCCGTAACTCATCGCTGATCGAATGCCGCAACCACAGCCCCAGCAGCAACAGCAGCAAGGCCTGCGGCACCACGGCCAGCGCCAGCAGGCGCTGCAGCACCTGCGAACGCGACAGCACCGTCTGCCCCACGACGACCACAAACGGCTGCGGCGTGCTGCGCCGCAAGGTCACCACGCGCAGGTCCAGGCCACGGAAATGGTGGTCGCCAAATTGCCAGAGCTGGCCTTTGTCGAAAATCATCACCGGCAGCCCGGCGTGGCCGGCCACCAGCAGGCCATCGGCACGGCGAACGGCAAAGAACACGCGTTCGGTCTGGTCGAACAACACGGCGCCAATTTCGCGTGGCGACAGGTTCAGCGCCACCTCGCCATCGGTGGCCTCTGTCACCTGCGCGGCAATCGCATAGGCGTCGTCCAGCAAGGAACGGTCGAAAGCCCGTTGCGTGAAGACATAGGCCACGGAAGCGGCCACCGCGCTGCCCAGCATCCAGGTCAAGGCCAGCGGCACCAGCACGCGGCGCTGCAGCCGTGAACGCAGCGAAGCGCGTGGCGGTGCAGGCTGGGCCGCGGCCTGTTCAGTCATCGAAGGCCGCGCCGCGTTCAGCGCTTTCTGCCGGCCCGGCTTCCAGCACGTAGCCCAGGCCGCGCAGCGTGCGTATCACCGCGCCGCTGCCGGCCAGCTTGCGGCGCAGGCGCGAGATAAAGGCTTCCAGCGCGTTGTCGCCCAAGGCGTCGTCAAAGCCCGACAGCTTGTCCGACAGGCTGCGCTTGCTGACGACGCGGCCGGGCGGCGTCATCAGTTCCAGCAGCACCTCGAATTCACGCGCGGGCAATTCCAGCGCTTGTTCGCCGTGTTCGCCGCCTTCGCTGGTGATGAAGAAGCGGCGTGCCCTGCGCTGCAGCCGCAGCGTGCCGACGGTGCATTCATCGTCAGCGCCTTGCGAGCGCCGCACCAGCGCGCGCAGCCGCGCTTCGACCTCGCTCAGCTCGAAGGGCTTGCCCAGGTAGTCGTCGGCGCCAGCGTCCAGGCCGGCCACGCGTTCTTCGGTGCGGTTGCGCGCCGTCAGCACCAGCACCGGCGTGCGGTCGCCGCGGGCACGCGCTTCGCGCAAGGCACTCAGGCCGCTGCCGTCGGGCAGGTTCAAGTCCAGCAGCACGGCGTCAAAAGGCTGCACATGCCACAGGTGGCGGGCCACCGTCAGCGTGCCGGCTTCGTCGACGCGGTGGCCGGCGTCGGCCAGGCTGCTGTGGATGACGGCCCGCAGCACGGGGTCGTCTTCAACCAGCAGGATGCGCATGCTCAGGGTAAACCGCTATTTGTAAAGAAAGGTCAGGCTCCGGTCAGGCGCCTGCAGCGACAGTGCCGCATGAGGATACGACAGGCCCTGGCCCTGGCGGCGTGTGCAGCCGCACTGGCCAGCCCCCACGCTGCACAGGCAGCACCCGACGACACCATCCCGGCGCTGGCGCTGGCCGATGCGCTGCGTGCCGCCGCCCGCAACCTGGACGTGGCCATTGCCGGCCGCAACGCGCAGGCCGCACAGGCCGATGTGGCTGCGGCCGATCACGCGCCTTTGCCGCAGCTATCGGCCAAGCTGTCGCAGATCGACCTGCAAAACGGCGTCGGCCCGGGCAATGTGCTGACCACCAAACGCATAGACAAAGGCGTCGGGCTGGACTGGACCTGGGAGCGTGGCGACAAGCGTGCGCTGCGCACCGAGGCCGCGCGCCGTGGCGCCGGTGCCGCGCTGGCCGATGTCGACGAAGTGCGCGTGCAGCAGATGCTGGCCGCGCACGCCGCCTTCTTCGACCTGCTGGCCGCGCAAGACCGGCTGGCCGAGGTGCAGCGGGTAGAGCAAGGCGCACAGCAACTGGCCGCCACCGCAGCGCGCCGCCTGCAAGCCGGCGACCTGGCGCAGCAAGACGCCGCACGCGCGGCCATCGAAGCCCAGCGCGCCGCTGCCGACACGCTGGCGGCACGGCAAGACGTGCAGCGTGCACGCAGCGTGCTGGCGTTGCAGACGGGGCTGGATGCACGCACGCTGATCGCCCGCGACGACTGGCCGGCGGCGGACACCCGCATCACCGCGCTGAACGCCGACATCAACGACGACACGCTGGCCCGGCGCGGCGATGTGCGCGCCGCCGTCGAACGCGTGCGCGCCGCCGAGGCCGCGTTGGGCGGCGCACGGGCGCTGCGCAGCACCGACCTGAGCTGGGGCGCTTCACTGGACCACTACCCCGGCACCAGCACCCGCCAGCTTGAGTTGCGGGTGCAGATGCCGCTGGCCTGGGGCTACCACTACGAGGGTGAAGCCGGCCGCGCCCAGGCCCAGCTGGACTTGGCGCGCGACCAGTTGGACAAGACCCGCCGCACAGCCGCGGCCGAGTTGCAGCAGTTGCGGGACGCGGTGGCCGCGGCCACCCAACGCGGCCAACGCTACGACGAAGAAATCCTGCCGCGTGCGCGTGAAGTGCTGCAGCGCGCCGAGCTCGCCTACAGCAAGGGCGCGCTGCCCTTGACCGACCTGCTGGACGCCCGCCGCACGCTGCGCGCCACGCTGCTGGAAGCGCTGGCCGTGCGCACCGAACGCGCCAAGGCGCTGGGTGCCTGGCAGTTACGCAGCACGGCACAACCCTGAGCACCCCATGCACACCCACTCGATGCCCACGCGCCGCACCCCCTTCCGCGCCCCCTTCCGCACCCTCTTCCGCACCACGCTGCGGGCCCGGTCGCTGCCTGCCCTCTTGCTGGCGGCCACACTGGCCGCCACACTGGCGCTGGCCGCCTGCAAGGACGCACCGTCGGCCACCGCGCCCGAGCCGGCCGCGCCCATCCTGCAAGACCGGCAATTGCGTTTTCCGCCCAACCACCCGCAACTGGCGCTGCTGGAAACCGTGGCTGCTGCGGCGGGCACCAGCGTGGCGCTGGAACTGCCGGCGCGGCTGGTCTGGAATGAAGAACGCACACAGCGCGTCTACCCGGCTTTTGCGGGCCGCGTGACGGCCATCGCCAGCGACATCGGCCACACCGTGCAGCCCGGCGGCACACTGGCCATGCTGGCTTCGCCCGACTACGGCGCAGCCCAGGCCGACGCCGCCAAGGCGCGTTCTGACGCCGAGTTCACACGCAAGACGGCAGCCCGCCAGCACGAACTGCTGGAAGCCGGCGTGGCCGCGCGCAAAGACGCCGAACAGGCCGACGCCGACGCTGCGCGGGCCCAGGCCGAACTGGCGCGGGCGCAGGCGCGGGTGTCTTTGTACGGCGCGCCGGCCGGCATGGACCAGAAGCTGGCCTTGCGCGCCACGCTGGGCGGCATCGTGGTGGAGCGCAACCTCAACCCGGGCCAGGAAGTGCGGCCCGACCAGGCCGGCCCCGGCACGCCGGCGCTGTTCGTCGTCAGCGACCCGACCACGCTGTGGGTGCAGATCGACGCCCGCGAAGCCGACGCCGCCGGCATGCAGCGCGGTGCCACGTTTGTGCTGGAAGCGCCGACCCTGCCCGGCCTGCGCTTTGAAGGGCGCGTGGCGGCGGTGTCAGACGCCATCGACCCCAGCACCCGCACCATCAAGGTCCGCGGTGTCGTGGCCAACCCCAAGCGCCAGTTGCGCGCCGAAATGTTGGCCACCGCGCGCTTCGAACGCAGCCTGGGCAGCGGCGTCATGGTGCCGGCCAGCGCGGTCTGGCTGATCGGCAAACAGCACGGTGTTTTTGTGCAGTCGGCGCCCGGCGTGTTCGAGCCGCGTGACGTGGGCGTGGGCTGGCAAGGGCCGCAACAGGTGCTGGTGTCCAGCGGGCTGGAAGTGGGCGAACAGGTGGTCAGCGGCAACACGCTGCTGCTGGGCCGCATGTACCGCCAGGCGCAGGAAGACAACCGCGTCGTGCGGGCGGCGCAGGCCGGGGCGTCTGGGGCTGCAACAGGGGCTGCGACAGGTGCTGCAACAGGCGTCGCTCGGGGGGCGCCGCAGTGAGGAAACTCATCGAGTATTCGCTGCGCCAGCCGCTGTTCATCGCGCTGGGTACGCTGCTGTTTGTGCTGGCCGGTGTCATCGCCTTTCAGAACCTGTCGGTCGAAGCCTTTCCCGATGTCACCGACACCCAGGTCACGGTGATTGCGCTGTTCCCGGGCCGTGCCGCTGAAGAGGTCGAAAAGCAGGTCACGCTGCCGCTGGAAACGGCGTTGTCGGGCGTGCCGAATTCGATACGCGTGTTCTCGCACACGCAGTTTGGTTTGAGCTTCACCGTCGTCACCTTCAACGACAGCGCCGAGGTGAACCTGGTGCGCGCGCAGGTGGCCGAACGCTTGCGCGGTGTCGACCTGCCGCCCGGCGTCGAAGCCAACATCGCCCCCAACGCCACGCCGGTGGGCGAGGTCATGCGCTATCGGCTGCGCGGCGATGGCCATTCCACCACCGACCTGCGCAGCGTTGAAGACTGGGTGGTGGAACGCGCGCTGCGCCAGGTGCCCGGCGTGGCCGACGTGGTGGCCATGGGCGGCAAGATCAAGCAGTACGAAGTGCAGCCCGACCTCGACCGCCTGCGTGCCAACAAGCTCAGCTACCAGAACCTGTTGGACGCTTTGGGCCGCGGCAACGCCAACGTCGGCGGCAGCTATGTCGCACAAGGCGCGCAGCAGTACGCCATACGCGGCCTGGGCCTGCTGCGTTCTGCCGACGACATCAGCAACATCGTGGTCGCCGCACGCGGTGGCACGCCGGTGCTGGTGCGTGACGTGGCGCAGGTGCAGATAGGCGCGGTGCCGCGGCTGGGCGTGGTCGGGCAGGACATGGACGACGATGTCGTCAACGGCATCGTCGTGATGCGCAAGGGCGAGAACCCCAGCGTGCTGTTGAAGGCGGTGAAAGAACGCATTGCCGCGCTCAACGCCGGCGGTTTGCCCAAGGGCATGGCCATCGTGCCCTACTACGACCGCACCTGGCTGATGGCCAAGACGCTGTCCACCGTGTTTCGCAACCTGGTCGAAGGTGCGCTGCTGGTGTCGCTGGTGCTGTACCTGTTCCTGGGCAACCTGCGCGCCAGCCTGGCGGTGGCGGTGGTGATACCGCTGGCACTGCTGGCCACCTTCCTGGGGCTGAAGATCATGGGCGTGCCGGCCAACTTGTTGAGCCTGGGCGCGATGGACTTCGGCATCATCGTTGACGGTGCCGTGATCGTGATTGAAAACATCATGCACAGGCTGGCCGAACGCGGTTTGCAGGGCGAGCAGATGAGCGACGAAGAACGCCGCAAAGTCATCGTCGATGCCGCTGATGAAGTCGGCCGGCCGACGCTGTTTTCGATGCTCATCATCATCGCCGCGCACATCCCCATCTTTGCGCTGCAGCGCCACGAAGGGCGCATCTTCCAGCCGATGGCCTTGAGTGTGACGACGGCGCTGGTGGGCTCGCTGATCTTCAGCCTGACGCTGGTGCCGCTGCTGGCCTACCGCATGCTGCGCCGTGGCCTGCCGCATGGCGACAACCGGCTGGTGGCCAGCGCCAAGCGCGCGTATGAGCCGGTGCTGCTGTGGGCGCTGGACAACCGCCGCAAGGTGATGGTCTCGGCGGTGCTGGCCTTTGCGCTGTCGCTGGGTGTGGCGTCGCGCCTGGGTTCGGAATTTTTGCCTGAACTTGACGAAGGCACGATCTGGGTCAACCTGCGGCTGCCGGCCAGTGTGTCTGGCGACGAGGCCACGCGCATCTTGCGCAGCGTGCGGCTGGCGCTGCGCCAGGTGCCCGAGGTCAACACCACGGTGTCCAAGGCCGGCCAGCCCGAAGACGGCACC
>JANMJI010000006.1:0-1703 GCA_031371275.1 Betaproteobacteria bacterium | reverse complement strand
CAGCCTGACCTGCTGGCGGCTGACATGGAAGCTGAAGAGATCGAACAAGTCGTTGTCGCTGGACGCCGTGGCCACCTTGAAGCGGCGCATGCCGACGGCGCCGCAGCCGGCGTCCAGTGCTTCGATGGTGCCCAGGTCGGGTATCTCTTTGAACAGCTCGACAAGGCCGTCGGCCTGTGCGGCGTCAGACAGCGGGCCGACCGTCAGCTGCAGCATGCGCACGGTGGGCGGGTTGGCGGGGGCAGTGGCCGAGCTGGGTGGCGGGTCTGCGGCCGGGCTTGCGGCCGGGTTTGCGGCCGGGTTTGCGGATGACCCGCGCGGCATCACCGCGGCCTGGCCAGCGTCCGCCAGGCGGCGGAACGACGCCAGCAGCGCGCTGGTGTCGGGTGCATCGGTGCCGCTGCCCTGGTGGCGGGCGAGTAGCGCCTTCAGCGCGTCGCCTGAAGCCAGCAGCACGTCGACCATCTCGGCGGTGGGGCTCAGTTCATGGCGGCGCAGCTTGTCCAGCAGCGTTTCCATCTGGTGCGTGAGTTCGGCCACATCGGCAAAACCAAAGGTCGCGGCACCGCCCTTGACAGAATGCGCACAGCGGAAAACGGCGTTCAGCGCTTCGTCGTCGGGGCGCTCGATGTCCAGTGCCAGCAGCTTGTGTTCCAGGCTTTCCAGGTTCTCGCCGGCCTCTTCGAAAAAGACCTGGAAGAAGGGGCTCAGGTCGATGCCAGCGGCCAGGCTGGCGGCTTCCTGGTTGATGTCACCCATCGGGGTCTCCTGCAAGTCTTCAAGTGCGCCGCGCTTCAGCGCGTGCGCGGTGGCTGCTTTACCGAATCACCTGGCCTATGACTTCCACCAGCCTGGCCGCGGCCAAGGGTTTCACCAGCCAGCCGGTGGCCCCGGCGGCGCGGCCGGCCTGCTTCATCTCGTCGCTGCTTTCGGTGCTCAGGATGAGGATGGGCGTGCGCTTGAACTTGGGGTTCTCGCGCAGCTTCTTGGTCAGGCCGATGCCGTCCATGCGCGGCATGTTCTGGTCGGTCAGCACCAGGTTGAAGTTGCCGCTGTGGGCCTTCTCGTAGGCGTCCTGTCCGTCCACCGCCTCGACGACATTGAAGCCGGCGTTCGTCAGCGTGAAAGAGACCATCTGGCGCATGCAGGCGCTGTCGTCAACGGCAAGAATCGAGTGCATCGGGTGTTCTCTCTTTCGCAAAAGTCGGGTGTCGGCGCAGGGGCGGCGGATGCGGCAACAAAGGACCGGGCGCCCAGCAGGCGCAGGCGGCACGTTTGTCTCGTCTTCCAGGTCGTTTTCGGCAGCTACCGCAACAACATTGAGCGAAACATGACCGGCCTTGGCCGCCCATTGCGCGCCGGGCGTGGCCAACGCCGGCAGCGGTCGAACGTGGCTTTGCGATACTGGCCGCCATGAACGAGGCCCGCCACCCGCGTCACTTGCGCCTGCTGCACCTGGAAGACAGCGAGCCCGACCACGCGCTGGCGCTGGCCCACCTGCAGCGCAGCGGCCTGCGCGTGCAGGCGCGGCGTGTCGAAACGCAGGCCGAATTTGCCGCCGCGCTGCAAGAGCGCTGGGATGTCGTGCTGTCTGACTACCACCTGCCCGGCTTCACCGGGCTCGACGCCTTGCAGATGCTGCGCGAACACCCGGGCCCTGAAAGTGCCGCCGTGCCCTTCATCCTGGTGTCGGGCCAGATTGG
>JANMJI010000373.1:0-31092 GCA_031371275.1 Betaproteobacteria bacterium | reverse complement strand
GGCGCCTTCATAGCCCACCACATGGGCCACCAGCGCGGCCAATTCGGCAATCGTCACGTCTTCGCCGACGCCGATGTTGACCAGCGGCGGCTCGAAGCGGCCGGTCACGGTTTCGTCGCTGCCCAGCAGTTGCGCGTAGTGCTTGTCTGGCAGGTTCATCAGGAACACGCAGGCGTCGGCCATGTCATCACTGAACATGAATTCACGCCTTGGCGTGCCGGTGCCCCACACGGTGACGTGCGGCGCCCCCGCTTGTTTGGCCTGGTGGAACTTGCGCAGCAGCGCCGGGATGACATGGCTGTTGGTCGGGTGGTAGTTGTCGCCGGGGCCGTACAGGTTGGTGGGCATGGCGGCCAGGAACTGGGTGCCGCCGTCTTGGCCGTATTGGCGGTTGTAGCTCCAGCACATTTCCACGCCGGCGATCTTGGCCAATGCATACGGGCGGTTGGTGGGTTCCAGCGGGCCGGTCAGCAGGTCGCGTTCTTTCATCGGCTGCGGCGCCAGCTTGGGGTAGATGCAGCTGCTGCCCAGGAACATCAGCCGCTGCACGCCGGCCAGGTGGGCGCTGTGGATGACGTTGGTTTGTATCGCCAGGTTGCTGCGTATGAATTCGGCGGGGTAGGTGTTGTTGGCAACGATGCCGCCCACTTTGGCGGCGGCCAGGAAGACGTATTCGGGGCGCTCGGCACCGAAGAAAGCGCGGGTGGCGCGTTCGTCGGTGAGGTCAAGTTCGGCATGCGTGCGCGTCAGCAGGCCGCTGTGGCCCGCGCCTTGCAGCCGGCGCACGATGGCGCTGCCCACGAGGCCGCGGTGGCCGGCGATGTAGATGCGTGACTTGGGATTCATGGTGGGGTGGTTTGACCCGGGTCCAGCTCGGTCAGCAAGGTTCGAGCGTCTCTGAGTAAAGCGGCCAGCAGCGACTCTTTGATACGCCAGACCCGATCGTGGTCAATCACAGCGTAGCCGTGGATCAACAAATTTCTGAACGAAACGATCTGGGCGAGATTGGGTACGCGCGCAGCCATGGCGGGGTCGAACTTGGACAGTTGCGACAGTGCTTCGCCGATGATGGTGAATTGCCTTTCGACGCCAGCGCGCTTTAGGTCGTCGGCCATGTAGCCGGCGAAGTCCAAGCCAGACGTGAAAGAAATGAGCCGTTCGCCCGCGTGAATCACATCCCACAAAAAGGCCCGCGGATCACGTTGCATAGATCAACTGCCTGTCGCGATTGATGCTGGCGAGGACGTACGGATTGATGACTGCGCCTTCGGACACGAGATCCACTGACCGTCCAAACATGGTTTCAAGTTCGTCTTTGAGGTCGAAGTAGGTATGCAGCGGACTCTTTGCGTCGGCATCGCCGAATTGCACCACGAAGTCCAGATCGCTACGCGTTTCGTCAAAGTCGTCGCGCGCAGCCGATCCAAACAACTCCAGCCGCTTTAAGCCGCGGCGCCTGCAAAGCGCAGCTATCTCTTCACGGCGCGATTCGACAATGGGATGCATACAAACTTTCTGGTGTTTCAGCAGCGCGTTGCCTTTTATTCGTGATGATCGTAAGCCTGGAACCCCGCCAGCTTCACCAGGCTGTCGCGCTTGGCGCTGGTGTAGTCGGCTTCCACCATTTCCTTGACCAGGGCCTCAAAAGGGGTGGTGGGCACCCAGCCGAGTTTGGCCTTGGCCTTGCTCGGGTCGCCCAGCAGCGTTTCCACTTCGGTGGGGCGGAAGTAGCGCGGGTCAACACGCACGATGACATCGCCCGGCTTGCATTTGGCGCGCAATTCGTTGCCCACTTTCTGCACGCTTTTCACGACGCCGACTTCCTTTTCGCCTTCGCCTTCAAACACCACTTCAATGCCCAATTCGATGGCCGAACGCTGCACAAATTCGCGCACGCTGTGCTGCTCGCCAGTGGCGATGACGAAGTCCTCGGCCGTTTGCTGCTGCAGCATCAGCCATTGCATTTGCACGTAATCCCGCGCGTGGCCCCAGTCGCGTAAAGCGCTCATGTTGCCCAGGTGCAGCGTGTCTTGCAGGCCCAGCGCAATGCGCGCAATGGCGCGCGTGATCTTGCGCGTGACGAAGGTCTCGCCGCGTATCGGGCTTTCGTGGTTGAACAAGATGCCGTTGCACGCATACAGCCCGTAAGCCTCGCGGTAGTTCACCGTAATCCAGTAGGCATACATCTTGGCCACCGCATACGGGCTGCGCGGGTAGAAGGGCGTGGTTTCCTTTTGCGGAATTTCCTGCACCAGGCCGTACAGCTCGCTTGTGCTGGCTTGATAAAAGCGGGTCTTCTTTTCCAGGCCCAGGATGCGTATGGCTTCCAGCAGCCGCAGCGTGCCGATGCCGTCGGCGTCGGCGGTGTATTCGGGCTGCTCGAAGCTCACCGCCACATGGCTCATTGCGCCCAGGTTGTAAATCTCGTCGGGCTGCACCTGCTGCACGATGCGCATCAGGTTGCTGCTGTCCGTCAGGTCGCCATAGTGCAGCTTGAAGCGCGCGTTGTTGACATGCGGGTCTTGGTACAGATGGTCAACACGGTCGGTGTTGAAGCTGGACGAACGGCGCTTGATGCCGTGTACTTCGTAGCCTTTTTGCAGCAGCAGTTCGGCCAGATAGGCGCCGTCCTGGCCGGTGACGCCGGTGATGAGTGCGGTTTTGGTCATGTCTTTGAAAGCAGGGTTCAGCCGCCGAAGATAGCATCTGCGTGCGACGCGAAATGCGTGCCAGCGCGCAGACTTGCGCAGTTTGCGGCATCGCGCACAGCGCATGTGGCGCGCCGCTCGGTGAAAATTCTGCTACGCCGGCAGCCCGCCGCCGTTGTAGCGCCACGAGAGAGATACCCCACACATGAAAGTCACCGTTGTAGGCACCGGCTATGTCGGCCTGGTCACCGGCGCCTGCCTGGCCGAAATGGGCAACCATGTGGTCTGCTTGGACATCGACGAGCGCAAGATTCGCATGCTCAAGGAAGGTGGCATTCCGATCCACGAACCGGGGCTGGAACAGATCGTCAAGCGCAATGCCGCCGCCGGGCGTTTGCAGTTCACCACCGACGTGGCAGCGGCCGTGGGCCACGGCACCCTCCAGTTCATCGGCGTGGGCACGCCGCCCGATGAAGATGGTTCGGCCGACATGCAGTACGTACTGGCCGCGGCCACCAACATCGGCCGCCACATGACCGACTACAAGGTCATCGTCGACAAGAGCACGGTGCCCGTGGGCACCGCCGACATGGTGCGCGCGGCGGTGCATGCGGCGCTGGTGGCGCGCGGCCTGGGCGACACCGCGTATGCCGTTGTTTCGAACCCGGAATTTCTGAAGGAAGGCGCGGCGGTGGAAGACTGCATGCGCCCAGACCGCATCGTCGTCGGCGCCGATGATGAACGCGCCATTTTGCTGATGCGCGCGCTGTACATGCCCTTCATGCGCAACCACGACCGCCTGCAGGTGATGGACGTGCGCAGCGCCGAGTTCACCAAATACGCCGCCAACGCGATGCTGGCCACGCGCATCAGCTTCATGAACGAACTGGCTTTGTTGGCCGAGAAGGTGGGCGCCGACATCGAGCAGGTGCGCAAAGGCATAGGCAGCGACCCGCGCATCGGCACCCACTTCCTGTATCCCGGCACCGGCTACGGCGGCAGTTGTTTCCCCAAGGACGTCAAGGCTTTGATCTACACCGGCCAGCAAAACGGCTTGCAACTGGGCGTGTTGCAGGCCGTGGAAGCCGCCAACGAACGGCAAAAGCATGTGCTGGTGGACAAGGTCACGGCGCGCTTTGGCGAAGACCTGGCCGGCCGCACCTTCGCGGTCTGGGGCCTGGCCTTCAAGCCCAACACCGACGACATGCGCGAAGCGCCCAGCCGCGTCATCTTGCAAGAACTGACGCGCCGCGGCGCCCGCGTGCAGGCCTACGACCCGGTGGCCATGCCCGAGGCAGCGCGGGTGATGCAAGGCATGACGGGCCTGAGCTTTGCAAGCAGCCCCGCCGAAGCGCTGACGGGTGCCGATGCCCTGCTGGTGGTGACGGAATGGAAAGAATTCCGCAACCCCGATTTCGACGCCATCAAGGCGGCGCTGAAGCAGCCTTTGATCTTCGACGGCCGCAACATCTACGACCCGGCGTTGATGCGGATGCACGGCATCGAGTACAGCGGCATCGGCCGCGGCATGGCTGTCGCAGCGGGCAAGACCTGAAACTAAATCACCGGGCACCCGCGTGGCAGGCCCCCACGGGTTACATTAGCGGGGTAGATTTGAGCAAGACAGTTTTGAGACAGTGTCTGGTGTGTCCCGCTTCACAGTGGGTTTCTGGATTTCTCGATCGGTGATTCTTCTTGGCCCGCATCTGCACTGCGCAGCATGTGTTGCGCAGCAACCGTGAAAGGAAATTCAGCATGACAACGCAAACCGGCATCGTGAAGTGGTTCGACGACGGCAAGGGCTTCGGCTTCATCACCCCCGACGGTGGTGGCAAAGACCTCTTCGCCCACTTCAGCGAAATCCAATCGACCGGCGGCTTCCGCAGCCTGGCCGAAGGCCAGAAGGTCGAATTTGAAGTCAAGCAAGGCCAGAAAGGCCCGCAAGCCGCGACCATCAAGGCGATCTAAGAAGACTGCGGTCTTCTTTGCAAAAAGCGCAGCCTCGGCTGCGTTTTTTTATGGCTGCTCGATGTTCGCTGCGCGCTACAGCGGCGGCAGATCGGCCTGGGCCAGCAGCGGTGCCGCTGCGTCCTTGGGCGCCACCAGAGGCGCCATGCTGCCGGGCAGCGGCCAGGTGATGGCTATGTGTGCATCGTCCCAGCGGATGCTGCGTTCGCAGTCCCTGGCATAGACATCGGTGGTTTTGTACAGGAAGTGGGTGTCGTCTTGCAGCGCCACAAAGCCGTGGGCGAAGCCTTCGGGTATCCAGACCTGGCGCTTGTTGTCGGCGCTCAACTCCACGCCGACCCACTGGCCAAAGGTGGCCGAGCCGCTGCGGATGTCCACCGCCACGTCAAACGCCGCGCCTTGCGTCACCCGCACCAGCTTGCCTTGTGCATGCGGCGGTAGCTGGTAGTGCAGGCCGCGCAGCACACCGGCTTTGCTGCTGGAATGGTTGTCTTGCACGAAGGGCCGGGGGGCGGGCAGGCCGATGTCAGTCAATGCGGCCTGCAAGCGTGCCTCGTTGAAGCTCTCATAGAACCAGCCGCGTTCGTCACCAAACACCGCGGGTTCGATGATGACGACGCCGGGCAGCGAAGTGGGCAGGATCTTCATGCGCAGAAGACCTGTTCGCGCAGCACCTGCATCAGGTACTGGCCGTAGCTGTTTTTCAGCATCGGCGTGGCCAGCGCTTCCAGCTGCGCGGCGTTGATCCAGCCCGCGCGGTAGGCAATCTCTTCAGGGCAGGCCACCTTCAGGCCCTGGCGCTTTTCCAGCGTGGCGATGAACTGGCCGGCTTCCATCAGGCTGTCGTGGGTGCCGGTGTCCAGCCAGGCGTAGCCGCGGCCCATGATCTCGACGTTCAGTTGCGCCTGGCGCAGGTACTGGGCGTTGACTTCGGTGATCTCAAGTTCTCCGCGTGCGCTGGGCTTGATGTGGGCTGCGATGTCGCAGACCTGTTCGTCGTAGAAGTACAGCCCCGTCACCGCGTAGTTGCTCTTCGGAGTCTTGGGTTTTTCTTCGATGCTCAAGGCACGTTTGTGGGCGTCGAACTCAACCACGCCATAGCGTTCAGGGTCGTGCACATGGTAAGCAAACACCGAAGCGCCGCTGCTGCGTGCATCGGCCCGCGCAAGCTGCGAAGCCAGGTCGTGGCCGTAGAAGATGTTGTCGCCCAACACCAGCGCACTGGGCCCGCCGGCGACGAATTCTTTACCCAGGATGAAGGCCTGCGCCAGGCCGTCGGGGCTGGGTTGCACGCAGTAGCTCAATTGAATGCCCCACTTGCTGCCGTCACCCAGCAAAGCCTGGAAGCGCGGCGTGTCTTGCGGCGTGCTGATGACCAGCACATCGCGCATGCCGGCCAACATGAGTGTGCTCAGCGGGTAGTAGACCATCGGCTTGTCGTACACCGGCAGCAGTTGCTTGCTCATGGCCAGCGTCGCCGGGTGCAGCCGGGTGCCGGACCCGCCGGCCAGGATGATGCCTTTGCGTTGTTGCATGGATGGGCTTTCGTTCAGCGGCCGAGAACTTCGATGAGCATGCGTTCGACGCCGGCCTGCCATTGCGGCAACGCGAGATCGAACGCCGTTCGCAGCTTGCGCGTGTCCAGCCGCGAATTCAGCGGCCGTGCGGCAGGGGTGGGGTAGGCGCTGGTGGGGATGGCACGCACCGCATCGGCCGCCACCTTGATGGCCACGCCGTGGGCGCGTGCCCATTCGATGACGAAGCTGGCATAACCCTGCCAGTGTGTGGTGCCACCGGCCGCGCAATGGTAGGTGCCGGCCAGTGTGGGTTCGGCGCGCGTGCGGCGCAGCGCGTGGGCCGTGACATCGGCCAGCAGTTCGGCCCCGGTGGGTGCGCCAAACTGGTCGGCGATGACGTTCAGCGCATCGCGCTCGGCCGCCAGCTTCAGCATCGTGCGGGCGAAGTTGCCGCCGCGCGCGGCGTAAACCCAGCTGGTGCGCAAGATCAGGTGCTGGCAGCCGCTGGCGCGGATCTGTTCTTCGCCTTCGAGCTTGGTGCTGCCATAGACACTGAGCGGCGCGGTGGCGGCGTCTTCAGTTCGGGGTTCATCACCGCTGCCGTCAAAAACATAGTCGGTGCTGTAGTGCACCAGCAGCGCGCCGCTGGCCGCGGCTTCGCGCGCGATGAGCCCGGGCGCCGTGGCGTTGATGGTGCGCGCCAGTTCGGGCTCGCTCTGGGCCTTGTCGACGGCGGTGTGGGCGGCCGAATTGACGATGACATCGGGCCGCACGCGACGCAGCAAAGGCAGCAGCGATTCGGGCTGCGAGAAATCGGCCCGCAGTTCGCCGGGGCTGTCGAAATCACAGGCGACCACAGTGCCTAACGGCGCCAGTGAGCGTTGCAGTTCCCAGCCGACCTGGCCGTTTTTGCCCAGCAGCAGAATCTTCATCGCGCGTTGTAGTTCTTGGACAACCAATCCTTGTAGCCACCGCTTTGCACGTTGGCCACCCAGTCGGCATGGTCCAGATACCACTGCACGGTTTTGCTGATGCCGGTGTCGAAGGTCTCGGCCGGACGCCAGCCCAGTTCGCGTTCGATCTTGCGCGCGTCGATGGCATAACGGCGGTCGTGGCCGGGGCGGTCTGTCACATGCGTGATGAGCCGTGTGTACGGTCCTTCGGCACTGGGCCGCAGTTGGTCCAGCAGACTGCACACGGTGTAGACGATGTCCTTGTTGGTCTTCTCGTTCCAGCCGCCGATGTTGTAGACCTCGCCCACGCGGCCACCGGCCAGCACGGCGCGGATGGCGCTGCAGTGGTCGCCCACATACAGCCAGTCACGCACCTGTTGGCCGTCGCCGTAAATGGGCAGTGGTTTGCCGGCCAGTGCGTTGACGATCATCAGCGGGATCAATTTCTCGGGGAAGTGCAAGGGCCCGTAGTTGTTGCTGCAGTTGGTCGTCACCACCGGCAGGCCATAGGTGTGGTGCCAGGCGCGCACCAGGTGGTCGCTGGCGGCTTTGCTGGCGCTGTACGGGCTGTTCGGTTCGTAGGGATGGGTCTCGGTGAAGGCCGGGGCGTTGGGCGCCAGGCTGCCGTAAACCTCGTCGGTGCTGACATGGTGGAAGCGGAAATTGGCCTTCGCGTCAGCTTGCAGCGTGTTCCAGAAGGCGCGTGTGGCTTCCAGCAAAGTGAAGGTGCCGTCGACGTTGGTCTTCATGAACGCGCCAGGGCCGTGGATGCTGCGGTCAACGTGGCTTTCGGCCGCAAAGTGCAGCACCGCGCGCGGGCGGTGCGTGGCCAGCAGCGCATCGAGCAGCGCGCGGGCGGTGATGTCGCCATGCACGAAGGTGTGGCGCGCATCACCCTGCAAAGCCGCCAGGTTTTGCAGGTTGCCGGCGTAGGTCAGCGCGTCAAGATTCACTACCGGCTCATCGCTTTGCGCCAGCCAGTCGAGCACGAAGTTGCTGCCGATGAAGCCGGCGCCTCCCGTCACCAGGATGGTCATGAGGCCACCCGCCCATACGTGTCCTCAAAACGCACGATGTCGTCTTCGCCCAGGTAGCTGCCCGACTGCACTTCGATGATCTCCAGCGGCATCACGCCAGGGTTGCGCAAGCGGTGGGTCTGGCCCAGCGGGATGTAGGTGCTCTGGTTCTCGGTCAGCATGATGATGTTGTCGCCATTCGTCACCTCGGCCGTGCCGCTGACGACGATCCAGTGTTCGGCGCGGTGGTGGTGCATCTGCAAACTGAGCGATGCACCCGGCTTGACCATGATGCGCTTGACCTGGTGGCGCGGGCCGTGGTCGATGCTGTCGTACCAGCCCCAGGGGCGGTGGACCTTGCGGTGCAGGGCGTGTTCACCGCGCTGTTCGCGGCCCAACTGGTTGACGATGTTCTTCACGTCCTGGCTTTTTTCGCGGCTGGCCACCAGCACCGCATCGGGCGTTTCCACCACCACCACGTCTTGCAGGCCAACCACGCTGACGAGACGGCTGGTGGCATGGACCAGCGTGTTGCGGCTGTCGCTCAAGATGGCGTCGCCCACCGTGGCGTTGCCGGCCGCGTCCTTCTCTGCCACCTGCCACACCGCTTCCCATGCGCCCAGATCGTTCCAGCCAGCGGCCAGCGGCTGCATGCGGATGTCCAGCACGCCGGGGCATTTTTCCATCACCGCGTAGTCGACCGATTCACTCGGCACCGCGGTGAATTCGGCCTTGCCGGGGCGCACGAATTTGGCGCCGGTGTTTTCGTCGGTGGTGCGTGCGGCCCAGGCCGCGCGGCAGCCGCTGGCGATGTCGGGGCGGAAGCGGTCGAGCGCGGCCATCCACACCGATGCGCGCAGCACGAACATGCCGGCGTTCCAGAAGTAGACGCCGCTGGCGAGGTATTTTTCGGCCGTTGCCTGGTCGGGTTTCTCGACGAACTGCGCGACCTTGGTGCCGTCGGCGCGGATGTAGCCATAGCCGGTTTCCGGCCGGTCTGGCGTGATGCCCAACACCGTGATGGCACCCTCGGCGGCCATCGCCACCGCGCCGCGCAGCGCCTGTGTGAAGGCCGCACCGTCGGTGACGGTCTGGTCGGCCGAGGTGATGACCAGCACCGGGTCGACACCGTCTTGCAGCGCGGCCAGCGCGGCCAGCGTCACCGCCGGCGCGGTGTTGCGGCCCACGGGTTCCAGCAGCACGGCCGCCGCTTCGGTCTTCAGTTCACGCAACTGGTCGAGCACCAGAAAACGGTGTTCTTCGTTGCCCACCACCACCGGCGCGGCCACGTCCAGCCGCGCGTCGGCCAGGCCCTGCAGGCGCGACGCCGCTTGCTGGAACAGGCTGGTGTTGCCCGACAGCACCAGAAACTGCTTTGGAAAGCCGGCGCGCGACAGCGGCCACAGTCGGGTGCCTGAACCACCGGCCATGATGACGGGCTGGACTGCGATCTTGCTCATGCTTCAAATCCTTGCGGGTTCATCGATTGCCAGCGCCAGCTGTCGGCGCACATGCGCGGCAGGCCGTGCTGCGTTTGCCAGCCCAGCAGTTGCCGCGCCAGCGCCGGGTCGGCATAGCAGGCGGCCACGTCGCCGGGCCTTCTGGGCACCACTTGATAGGGCACTTCGCGCCCGCTGGCGGCGGCGTAGGCCTTGACCACATCCAGCACGCTGTAGCCGCGGCCCGTGCCCAGGTTGACGGTGAAGGACCCCGGGTGGTCCAGCAGCCGGTGCAGCGCAGCGACATGGCCGGCGGCCAGATCATCGACATGGATGTAGTCGCGCACGCCGGTGCCGTCGGGCGTCGGGTAGTCGTTGCCATAGACCCGCAGATGCGGGCGCCGGCCAACGGCCACCTGGGCCACATAGGGCATCAGGTTGTTGGGCGTGCCGCGCGGGTCTTCGCCGATGCGGCCACTTTCATGTGCGCCCACCGGGTTGAAGTAGCGCAGGCAGGCGGTCTGCCAGGTGGCGTCTGAAGCACCCAGGTCGCGCAGCAGCGTCTCGCCCATCAGCTTGGTCTGGCCATAGGGGTTGGTGGCGCTTAGCGGTGCGGCTTCGGTGATGGGCAGGGTGGCCGCGTCGCCATACACGGTGGCGCTGGAACTGAAGACAAAACGCTTCACGCCGTGGCGCTGCATGGCCTGGCACACCGTGACCAGACCGCCCAGGTTGTTGGCGTAGTAGTCCAGCGCGCGGGTGGCGGATTCAGCCACCGCCTTGTAGGCCGCAAAGTGCACCGTGGCGGCAATGGCGTGGCGGGTGAAGAGGGCCTCCATCGCTGCGGCATCGCAGACATCGGCTTGTTCAAACACCGGCGCTGTGCCAGACAGTTCTTGCAAACGCTTCAACACCGCGGGCGAGCTGTTGCTGAAGTTGTCAACACCCACCACCGCAAAGCCGGCGTCCAGCAAGGCCAGCCAGGTGTGTGATGCGATGTAGCCGGCAGCGCCGGTCAGCAGCACCGTGGGTTTCATGACGCCGCACTCATTGCAGGTTGATTTGCCCGAAGCAGCTGAAAGAATTGGCGCGCAGGTTGGACGTCAATTCGCCGCTGCCGTTGCGGTTTTCGCGGTTGATATCGCAACCGAATTGCGCATACCGCAGCGGCGCCCAGCGCGCACCCAGGCTCAGCGCGGTGGTGCGTTCCTTGCCCTGCGCGTTCAGGGGCAGGAAGGGGTTGGCAATCGTGCGCACCAGCGCCCGGTCGTAGTAAATGAGGCTGGTGACGAAGCTCACTTTGGCTGAGAAATCGTAGTTCAGCGTCGTGCGCAAGCTGCTGGTGATGCGGCTGTAGTCTGAAGTGGCCGGCACGTTGAAGACCGCGGTGGCGTAGGAATCTTGCCCGGTGTCGCGGTTCAGGCTGGTGTTCAGGCGCAGCTTGCCGGTGGGCTGCCAGGCCCAGGCCAGGCTGCCTGTGATGCCGCTGAAATTGCGCTGCTCATTCAGGTCGTAGCGGGTCTTGCCGCTGCTGATGTGCGCTTCCACGGTGCTGGCGCCCGCCGGTGCCAGCGTGGCACTCAATTCGATGTCGGTGCGCTTGAAACGGTCAACATCGAAGCCGCCGTTGGCGTTGGCGCGGAACTTGGGGTAGCGGCCCTGGGTGGTGCCCAGCGCCAGGCCCAGGGTGGTGGCCGCACGGGGCCGCCAGCGCACGCCCAGCGAAACGTTGTCCTGCTTGAATTCACGCGCCTGCACGTTGGGTTCCTGCAAGGAATTGCGCGCCTGGCGGTGGCCGCCGTTGAGGTCGAGCGTGTATTGCGTGACGAGGCCCAGGCTGGCGCTGGCGTTGAGCGTTTCCACGCTTTCCAGGTTCTTGCGCGAACTGAAGCCCAGTTCTTGGGTATTGAGCAATTGCAGGTTGCGGTTGGCGCTGGCCGTCAAGGTGCCAGAAAGCCGTTCGATGGTCTGCCAGGCCAGGCCCGTGTTGGCGCTGTAGCTGGTGTTGTTGAACAGGCTGTTGTTGCTGTAGCGGTTGGCGCGCAGGGCCAGGTTGGCAGACGCCCGCTGGCGGCCAAAGCTCTGGTCAAAACCGGCCAGCAAGGCGGTGCTGGAAACGCTGTCACCCTGGCTGTAGCCCGCCGGCGTGGACTGCTCGGTGCTCAGGCGCAGCAGGTTCGATTCATGGCTGAAGGTCTGTGATGCACCGATGGAGTAGGGGCTGCTTTGCGCCGCAGCGTCCAGGCAAGCGCAGGCCAGTGCCACCAGCACGGCCATTGCTGCGGGTTGCCGCGCTGGCCGTGCTGTTCGCGCTGTTCGCGTTGTTCGCAGCGCCTGCGGGCAAGCGGGTGGGCTGGGGCAGCGGGTCATGGGTTCTCCAGGCTCCTGCGCTCAATACGCATTGCGGTCAAAAAAGACCAGCTTGATGGTGCGCGCAATGATTTGCAGGTCCAGGCCCAGCGACCAGTTGCGCAGGTATTCCAGATCGTATTCGACACGCGCCTGCATCTTTTCGATGGTGTCTGTCTCGCCGCGGTGACCGTGTATTTGTGCCCATCCGGTGATGCCGGGCTTGACCTTGTGGCGCACCATGTAGGCCTTGATGAGCTGTCGGTACTGTTCGTTGTGGGCCACCGCATGGGGGCGCGGGCCGACGATGCTCATGCGGCCTTGCAGCACGTTGATGAACTGCGGCAATTCGTCGAGTGAGCTGCGGCGCAGGAAAGCGCCAAAAGGCGTGATGCGCGGGTCGTCCTTGGTGGCCTGTGGCACCACGCTGCCGTTGTCCTGGGTGCGCATCGAACGAAACTTGTAGACCATGATCTCTTCACCGTCGAGCCCATTGCGCCGCTGCTTGAAGACCACCGGCCCGGGCGAGCTCATCTTCACGCCGATGGCGATCAACGCCAGCAGTGGCGCGATCAAGATCACGATGGCCAGCGACAGCACCAGATCAGACAGCCGCTTGACAAGCCGGTTGGTGCCCGTGAAAGGCGTTTCGCACAAACCCACCACGGGCACGCCGTTCATGTCCTGCAGGCGGCCCTGGATGATGCTGATGCCGAACACATCGGGCACGAAAAACACGCTGGCGGTAGTGCCCTGCACCTGTTCCAGCAACTCGACGATGCGCGGCTGCGAACCCAGCGGCAGCGTGATGTAGACCTCGTGCACGCCGTGCTCGCGGATGAAGGGCGCCACCTGCTTCAGCGTGCCCAGGCGGGCGCCGGCGGCGTCGACATCGACACGGTCGTCGGCACGGTCATCGAAGTAGCCCAGGAATTCCAGCCCCATGTCACCGCGGGCCTGGAAGGCGCGCGAGACCTTGACCCCCAAGGCACCGGCGCCCACCACCACCGCACTGCGCCGGTTCTCGGGCTGGCTGGCCATGCGGCGCAGCATGCGGCGGCCGACGGCGAAGGCCATCCACTGCAGCGTCGGGGTGATGAGGCCCCACCACATCAACACCTGCGGCTCGAACAGCTGCAGGCTGCGCGTGGCGTAGCCGCACAGCGCCAGTATCAGCAGCAGGCTCAGCCATGAAGTGCTGATGTCCACCGCGGTGTTCAGCGGCCGGTCCCAGAAGCGGTTGCGGCCCGGGAAGGTGAGCGCAAAGATCAGCAGGCACAGCGTCAGGTCGGAGCGGCCAATGGGCACCTCGAACCAGGCCGAGACGAGCAGGAACACCAGCACCGTGATAGACGGTTCCAGGAACGCAGCCACCAGCGATGTCACCGATTGCGGCGCGCTGTAGAAAGTTCTTTTGTAGCCTCGGTCTTCGAACATCAGCGGCGGGGATGGAGGCGGGGTTCGGTGGCGTGCGGCTATGGGCCCTGAAAAATGCAAGGGCCACAAGCTGTCGGGGCAAAGCACAGCCGCGACACACCACTCGACAAGCCCTCGATTCTCCCCCAATTCCCAGGCGCTTCCATGAAGCTGGCGTGACCTGGCTGACCTTGCAGACCCTGGTTTAAGGGGGCCCTGCCTACAATCGCGCAATGCTTCACAGTCTGCAAGCCTTGCTGGCACCCGCTCTGCTTGAGCGCCTCACGCTCGTCATCAACCATGTGCTGGCGGCCGAGACCGTGGCCACCGACAAGCTGCGCCGGCATGCCGGCCGCACGGTGTCGCTGACGCTGAACCAGTGGCCGGCCTTGCTGCCCACGCCGCCGGCGCTGGCCTGGCGCGTCACACCCGCCGGACTGCTGGAATGGTGCGGCCTGCAAGGCGTGGCCAATGCCGACCTGGCGCTGCAGGTGGACGCTGCCAACCCCGCGCTGCTGATGGCCCGTGCTTTGGGCGGCACGCCGCCTGCGGTGCAGATTGACGGTGACGCGCAGTTGGCCGCCGACGTGAATTGGCTGCTGCAAACCCTGCGCTGGGACGTGGCGGCTGAGCTGGAGCGCTTCTTTGGCCCGGTTGTCGCCCAGCAACTGCACCAGATGGGGTCGGCGCTGGCCCGTGGCTTGCGCGCCGGGCTGAAGGGCGCGGCCGACCTGGGTGGGCGCCTGCGCCCGCGCGGCGTTTGAAACCGCTGCCGCCGCGCTGCGCTGGAACCGCGCTGCGCCGCGCTGACACCGCGCTGACCCTGCGCTGATGAAACACTTCGGGCGCCTGGTGACCATTGTGGTCACCGTTTTGCGCTTCGGCCTGGACGAAGTGGCCTTGCAGGCCTTCCGCCAGCGCTGGGTGCGGGTGCTGGTGCGGCTGGTGACGCTGGGCCGCCGGCTGGACGCACCGCGTGGCGAACGCCTGCGCCAGGGCCTGGAAAGGCTGGGGCCTATCTTCGTGAAGTTCGGCCAGGTGCTGTCCACCCGGCGCGACCTGATACCGCTGGACGTGGCCGATGAGCTGGCGCGCCTGCAAGACCGCGTGCCGCCTTTCCCGGCGGCCCTTTCACGCCAACTGGTTGAGCGCGCTTTCGGTCGCCGCATCGACGAAGTCTTTGCCAGCTTCGAGGCCGAACCGATGGCCAGTGCTTCCATTGCCCAGGTGCACTTTGCAGTCCTGAAAGACGGCCGCGAGGTGGCCGTGAAGGTGCTGCGCCCGGGCATGCTGGAAGTCATAGACCAGGACCTGAGCTTGCTGCACCTGCTGGCGCGCTGGGTAGAACGCCTGTCGGCCGACGGTAAGCGCCTGAAGCCGCGCGAGGTGGTGGCCGAATTCGACGGCTACCTGCACGACGAACTCGACCTGGTGCGCGAGGCCGCCAACGCCGCGCAACTGCGCCGCAACATGGAAGGCCTGAACCTGGTGCTGGTGCCTGAGATGGTGTGGGAGTTGTGCACGTCCACGGTGTTGGTGATGCAGCGCATGCACGGCGTGCCTATCAGCCAAATTGAGCGTATTCGGGCGGCCGGGGTGGACATCAGAAAGCTGGCACGCGACGGCGTCACGATCTTCTTCACACAGGTCTTTCGCGACGGGTTTTTCCACGCCGACATGCACCCCGGCAACATCCAGGTGAGCCTGGCGCCCAAGACTTTCGGCCACTGGATTGCGCTTGATTTCGGCATCATCGGCACGCTGACCGAGACCGACAAGGAATACCTCGCCTACAACTTCATTGCGTTCTTCAGGCGCGACTACAAACGCGTGGCCGAGTTGCACATCGAAAGCGGCTGGGTGCCAGCGGCCACCCGCGTGGACGCGCTCGAAGGTGCGATACGCGCGGTCTGCGAACCGCAGTTCGACAGGCCGCTGAAAGACATCTCGCTGGGCCAGGTGCTGCTGCGTTTGTTCCAGATTTCGCGCCGCTTCAATGTCGAAATCCAGCCGCAACTGGTATTGCTTCAGAAAACGCTCTTGAACATCGAAGGCCTGGGCCGCGAGCTCGACCCCGAGCTTGATTTGTGGACCACGGCCAAGCCTTTTCTGGAACGCTGGATGAACGAGCAGATTGGCTGGCGCGGCCTGCTCGAGCGCCTGCAGCGCGAAGCACCGCGTTACGCGCAGATGCTGCCCGAACTGCCGCGGCTGGTGCATCGCGCTTTGCAGCAGCAGGGCAAGGCGGGCGACACCGCGGTGTTGCACGCGCTGCTGGCCGAGCAGCGCCGCAGCAACCGCTTGCTGCAGGCCTTGTTGTGGGCCGGCGCGGGTTTCCTGGCCGGTTTGCTGTTCACGCGGCTGTTCAACGTGGGGCTCGGCTGAAACCGGGGGCCCGGCCTGCCAGGCCCTTGCCGCTTGGCCGCACCCCTATAATTTCGCCTTTTGAATCAACGGTTTAGCAACGCTGTTCTGACCATGCCCATTTACGCCTACCGTTGTGCAAGTTGCGGCCATGCGCAGGACACGCTGCAAAAGATGTCAGACCCGGTGCTCACCGTGTGCCCGGCCTGTGGCGCCGCGGCCTACGCCAAACAGCTCACGGCCGCGGGCTTCCAGCTCAAGGGCTCGGGCTGGTATGTGACCGATTTCCGTGGTGGCAATACCAAGAAACCTGCGACGGAAGGCGAAGGCGAAGTCGTCAAGCCCGATGACAAGCCCGATGACAAGACCGCCGACAAGACTGCCGACAAGGCCGCAGCGGACAAACCGGCCACCGACAAAGCCGCGGCGCCAGCGGCACCTGGGGCAGACAGCAAGACAGTGGCCTCGCCCGCCCCGGCACCCGCCGCGCCAGCACCGACGCCTTCGTCGTCGGGCTGAACCCATTGCCTTGTTGAGCGTGCCGTGAAGAAATACCTCGTTGCCGGCCTGCTGGTCTGGTTGCCCCTGGCGATCACCATCGGGGTGCTGTCGTGGGTGCTGGGCGCGCTGGACGGCGTGTTCGCTGCGCTGTTGTCTGCGACCCAGGCGGTGCTGCCGGAATCGGCCCGCGCCGGCCTGGAAACGCTGCGCCATGTGCCTGGCCTTGGTGTGCTGGTGATGATTGGCGGCCTGCTGTTGACCGGCGTGTTCGCGGCCAACATCTTTGGCCAGTGGTGGCTGCGCCAGGCCGACCGCGTGCTGTCGCGCACGCCGATCGTCAAGAGCATCTACAACTCGGTCAAGCAGGTCTCTGACACGCTGTTTTCCAGCAACGGCAACGCCTTCCGGGAAGCCGTGCTGGTGCAGTACCCGCGCCCCGGTTCGTGGACGATTGCCTTCGTCACCGGCAAGCCCGGCGGCGAGGTCGCCGAGCGCCTGCCCGGCGACCATGTCAGCGTCTATGTGCCGACCACACCCAACCCCACTTCGGGCTTCTTCTTGATGATGCCGCGGTCTGACGTGCTAGCGCTGAAAATGAGTGTGGACGAAGCGCTGAAATACGTCATCTCGATGGGTGTGGTGGCGCCTGGCGCCGACGCGGTGCAGGCGGTTGCGATCGCTCGAAATTGAACGGGCTGGCGCGCCCGGCAGCCGGCCAGCCCTGACCACGCACCGCGCCCCGCTGCGGGTGACGCACGACGAGCGTGCCCACCACCGCGAACCCAAGCGCGCGCACAAGCGCCAAGCCCCGAACACAATCTGAAAATTCCCGCCTCGGGATCCTCCTCTTGGAGTCAAGCTATGAGAACCACCTACTGCGGTCTGGTCAGCGAAAAGCTGCTGGACCAGACCGTCACCCTGATGGGCTGGGCCCACCGCCGCCGCGACCATGGCGGCGTCATCTTCATCGACCTGCGCGACCGCGAAGGTCTGGTGCAGATCGTCTGCGACCCCGACCGCGCCGAGATGTTCAAGACCGCCGAAGCGGTGCGCAACGAGTTCTGCATCCAGGTCATAGGCAAGGTGCGCGCGCGCCCGGCCGGCACCGAGAACGCCGCACTCACCAGCGGCAAGATCGAAGTGCTGGCGCACGCGTTGACGGTGCTCAACCCCAGCGTCACGCCGCCGTTCCCGCTGGACGACGAGAACCTGTCCGAGACCGTGCGCCTGACGCACCGCGTGCTGGACCTGCGCCGCCCCGAAATGCAGAAGAACCTGCGCCTGCGTTACCGCGTGGCCATCGAGGTGCGCAAGTTCCTGGACGAGCAAGGCTTCATCGACATCGAAACGCCGATGCTGACGAAGAGCACGCCCGAAGGCGCGCGCGACTACCTGGTGCCTTCGCGCGTGCACGACGGCATGTTCTTCGCGTTGCCGCAAAGCCCGCAGCTGTTCAAGCAACTGTTGATGGTGGCCGGCTTTGACCGCTACTACCAGATCGTCAAGTGCTTCCGCGACGAAGACCTGCGCGCCGACCGCCAGCCCGAGTTCACGCAGATCGATATCGAAACGTCCTTCCTGGGCGAAGAAGAAATCCGCGCCATCACCGAAGCCATGATTCGCAGTGTCTTTCGCAAAACACTCGGCATCGAGCTGCCGGTGTATGCGCAGATGACCTATGCGCAGGCGATGTTCAAGTACGGCAGCGACAAGCCCGACCTGCGCGTCAATCTGCACCTGACCGAGCTCACCGAGGTCATGAAGACGGTGGACTTCAAGGTCTTCAGTGGCCCGGCCAACGCGCCCGGCGGCCGCGTCGCGGCACTGCGCATTCCCGGCGGTGGCGAGATGAGCCGTGGCGAGATCGACGCCTACACCGAATTCGTCAAGATCTACGGCGCCAAGGGCCTGGCGTGGATCAAGGTCAACGACGCCGGCAAGGGCCGCGAGGGTTTGCAAAGCCCCGTCGTCAAGAACCTGCACGACGCGGCCATCAACGAGATCATCGCCCGCACCGGCGCGCGCAATGGCGACTTGATCTTCTTCGGCGCCGACAAGGCCAAGGTCGTCAACGACGCCATCGGTGCCTTGCGTTTGAAGATCGGCCTGAGCGAATTCGGCCGCAACCATGGCCTGTTCGAGGACCAGTGGGCGCCGCTGTGGGTGGTCGATTTCCCGATGTTCGAATACGACGAGGAAGGCAAGCGCTGGTCGGCCGTGCACCACCCCTTCACGGCGCCGAAAGAGGGCCATGAAGACCTCATGAACACCGACCCTGGCGCCTGCATCGCCAAGGCCTACGACATGGTGTTGAACGGCTGGGAAATCGGCGGCGGCTCGGTGCGCATTCACCGCGCCGAGGTGCAGGCCAAGGTGTTCGAGGCACTGAACATAACGCCAGAAGAGCAGCGCGTGAAGTTCGGCTTTTTGCTCGACGCGCTGCAATACGGCGCGCCGCCGCACGGTGGCCTGGCCTTCGGGCTGGACCGCATAGCCACGCTGATGACGGGTGCAGAAAGCATCCGCGACGTGATCGCCTTCCCGAAGACCCAGCGTGCGCAATGCCTGTTGACCGGCGCTCCCAGCTTTGTCGATGAAGCGCAGTTGCGTGAGTTGCACATCCGGCTGAGGAACACCACGGCGGCGGCTTGATTGGCTAAAATGGCTGGATTCCTCCACCGGAGTTCAGCCATGGACGTCACCGCCACCGAAGCCAAGAACCGTCTCGGGCAGATGCTGGAACATTGCCAGCGCGAGCCGGTCACCATTGAGAAGTCAGGCCGCCGGCACAGCGTGCTGATCTCGGCGGCCCACTACGATGCTTTGACATCGGCTGCCAACGGCGCCGCCTGCGAACCGGCACCCCGTACGGCCAAGCAGTTCTACGCGCGCTACAAGGACTGGGTGGATGCCGAGAACGCCCGTTTCGCGCGCATCGGCATCTGGAACGAAGAGTTCCGGACCTGGTGAGGGCGTTCACATGACCCAGTGGGACGTTTATGCCAACCCCAGCGCGCGCTCGCGCGAAGAGTTGCCCTACCTCATCGACATTCAGAGCGCGCTGCTCAGCGACCTGGGCACTCGCTTGGTGGTGCCCCTTTCGCGGCACGCGCAGGCGCCGGCCGGTTTGCCCACGCGCATGACGCCGCTGTTCACTATCGGCCCACAAACGCTGCGCCTGGTACCTCAGGAGGCTGGCGCTATCGACGCCACGCTGTTGCGCCGCCCGCTGGTGTCGCTGCGCGCCGAAGCGCACCGAATTGTTGACGCCCTGGACGCCGTGGTCAGCGGTGTCTGAGCCCACCCCACGCCCCTTCAAAATCCCTCGCTCGGTGCTGGTGGTCATCCACACCCCGGCGCTGGATGTGTTGCTGATCGAGCGCGCCGACAAGCCCGGCTACTGGCAAAGCGTGACCGGCAGCCTGGACGTCGAAGACGAGTTGCTGGCCGACACCGCGCGGCGCGAAGTCTTTGAGGAAACCGGCATCAGCGGCGGCCTGCTGCGCGACTGGCAGCGCCACAACGTCTACGAAATCTGGCCCGTCTGGCGGCACCGCTACGCCCCGGGCACCACGCACAACACCGAACATGTCTTCGGCCTCACGGTGGCTGCCGGCACGCCCGTCAAGCTGAACCCGCGCGAACACCTGGCCTGGCAATGGCTGCCCTGGCGTGATGCCGCGCAGCGTTGCTTTTCACCCAGCAACGCGCAGGCCATCGGGCAATTGCCTGCGTTTGATTTCGACACCGCGCGCCCATGACGCTGAACCCGCTGCAGTCCACGCAGATGCCGCCGCACAGCGGCTTTGGCGCGCTGCGTGTGGCCACCTACAACATCCACAAGGGCGTGCGCGGCCTGGGCCCGCGCAAGCGGCTGGAGATACACAACCTGGGCCTGGCGGTGGAAGCCTTCGACGCCGACATCGTCTTCCTGCAAGAGGTGCGGCTGTTCCATACCCGCGAGGCGCGACGCTTTGAGCGCACCAGCTTTGGCTGGCCCGCGCAAAGCCAGGCCGAATTCCTGGCGCCCGAAGGCTATGAAGTGGCCTACCGCAGCAACGCCGTCACGCGCGGTGGCGAACATGGCAACGCGCTGCTGTCGCGCTGGCCGCTGGGTGACGTGGGCCACCACGATGTCAGCGACCACCGCTTCGAACAACGCGGCCTGCTGCATGTGCCGGTGGCCTGGAACGGCTTCACCGTACACGCCGTGGTGGTGCACTTCGGCCTGGCCCACCGCAGCCGCGTGCGCCAGGTGCAGCGCCTGGCGCAGTTCATCCAGACCGAAGTGCCGCCCGACGAGTTGCTGGTGGTGGCCGGCGACTTCAACGACTGGGGCGAACGGCTGGACGGCCCGATGGCCGAGCTGGGCCTGTCGCGCGCCACGCCGCCAGGCAACCACCGCGCCGACCGCGCCACCTTCCCATCGCTGGCGCCGGTGTTTGCGCTCGACCGTTTCTACCTGCGCGGCCTGGCCTGCCAGTCGGCGATGGTGCCGCGGGGCAAGGCCTGGGCGCGCATGTCAGACCACCTGCCGCTGGTGGCAGAACTGGCGCTGGACCTTGAAGCTCCCACCGGCAGCGGGCCTTGATGCCGTCGGTGGACCTTCGCAAGCTGCGCGCCTGGCAGGTGGTGCCGGTGGCGCGCTTTGTCGGCGGCAACCGCGTCGAGCTGCTGCAGGGCGGCGACGAGCTTTTTCCGCGCATGCAAACGGCCATAGCAGCCGCGCAACGCGAGATCTGGCTGGCCACCTACATCTTCCACGACGACCCCGCCGCCACGGCCCTGGCAGAGGCCTTGAAGGCCGCCGCTGCGCGTGGTGTGGCCGTGCATGTGGTGGTCGATGGTTTTGGCTCCATCGCCACGCTGGCGCGCGTGCGGCTGCTGTTTGCCGGCAGCGCGGTGCGGCTGGAGGTCTTTCGCCCACTCGACCGCTGGTACAGCTGGCTGCAGCCCGGCCAGCTTCGGCGCCTGCACCAGAAGCTGTGCGTGTGCGATGAGGCGGTGGGCTTCGTCGGTGGCATCAACCTCATCGACGACCGCCACGACATGAACCATGGCTGGACAGAGATGCCGCGGCTGGACTTTGCGGTACAGGTGCAAGGCCCGCTGGCGGCTGCGGTGCATGCCACGGCGCGCGCGATGTGGGCGCGGGCCCACCTGCGGCGCAGCTGGCGCGTCGAAATGCGCGCGCTGGCCCGCAGCGACGCGCCGGTGAACAACGCGCTGGCGCTGGTGCGCCGGTTGCGTGGCGTGCAGGGCCCGGGCGATGAAGTGCCGGTGTCCATGGTGCCCGTGTGCGCGTCCTTTCTGGTGCGCGACAACCTGCGCCAGCGCCGGGCCATCGAACGCAGCTACGTGGAAGCCATACGCCGCGCCCGCCAGCGTGTCGACCTGGCCGTGCCTTACTTTTATCCGGGCCGTGGCTTTCTGCGCGCGTTGCGCAACGCCGCCAAGCGCGGTGTGCAGGTGCGCCTGCTGCTGCAGGGCAAGGTCGACTACCGCATTGCCGCCATGGCCGCCCGCGCGCTGTACGACGAAATGCGCAGCCACGGCGTGCGCATCTTCGAATACACGCCCGCCTTCCTGCACGCCAAGGTGGCGGTGGTCGACGACGACTGGGCCACGGTGGGCAGCAGCAACATCGACCCGTTAAGCCTGCTGCTGAACCTGGAAGGCAACGTCGTCGTGCGCGACCCCGAATTTGCCGCCGCGCTGGCCGCGCGTTTGCAACAGGCTTTCGAGCTATCAACTGAAGTGAGTGGTGCGCCGAACCGTACCGGCTGGCGGCGCTGGCTGCACCGCGGCCTGGTGGCCTGGGTGGCGAATGTCTACCTGCGCGTCGCCGGCATCACAGGACGGTATTGACACTGCCACAGCGGTTAGTCTTGCCCCATGGCAAGCCACAAGCGCAAGCAAAACCCCGCACCGCATTCGATAGACCTGGCGCTGCAGGGCGGTGGTTCGCACGGCGCCTTCACCTGGGGTGTGCTGGACCGTCTGCTGCAAGACGAGGGCCTGACTTTTGACGGTGTCTCTGGCACCAGCGCGGGTGCCTTGAACGCCGCCGTGCTGGCCACCGGCCTGGCCGAGGGTGGGCGTGATGGGGCAAGGGCGGCGCTGACCGCTTTCTGGCATGACGTGGCCACGCAGCAGTCGCCCTATGGCTCGTGCTTCGGCGCCTGGGCGACGGCGCCGGCGAGCCCCGGCCTGGCCGGCTTCAACCTCGACTGGAACCCGTTTTACGCCTGGAGCACGCAATTCCTGCGCGCCTTCAGCCCCTACCAGTTCAACCCGCTGGGCGACAACCCGCTGCGCGCCGTGGTGGCGCGCCATGTGCGCCCGCAGGTGTTGAAGACCGGGCCGGTGGCTTTGTTCATCACCGCCACCGCGGTGCGCACCGGGCAGCCGCGGGTCTTTGACCGCCACGACCTGAGCATCGACGCGCTCTTGGCCAGCGCCTGCCTGCCGCAGATATTCCGCGCCGTGCAGATCGAGGGCCAGGCGTACTGGGACGGTGGCTACAGCGGCAACCCCGCGCTGTGGCCACTCATCTACAACACCCGCGCGCTGGACGTGGTGCTGGTGAAGATCAACCCGCTGGTGCGGCCTGACCTGCCCGATACGCCCGAAGAGATCGCCGACCGCGTCAACGAAATCACCTTCAACGCCGGGCTCATCAGCGAGATGCGTGCGGTGGCCTTTGTGCAGCGCCTGGTCGAGCAGGGCCGCATCGACCCCGGCGAGTACAAGAACCTGCGCCTGCACATGGTGGCCGACGAAGAAGGCCTGGCGCCGCTGCACCCTTCCAGCAAGCTCAACACCGACCGCCGGTTTCTTGATGCGCTGTTCGAGCTGGGCCGCGCTGCCGCAGAACGCTGGCTGCTGGCACACCGCACCGACCTCGGCCAGCGTTCGACGCTGGACCTGCAGAGCAGCTTTCTGGCGCCGCGGCCGGCATCACGGGTTTGATGCTGCGTACTTGAAACGTTGTAGTGTCTAACGAAGACCTGATCGTCCAGCGCCCCGAAGGCTTGTACTGCCCGGCGGGCGACTTCCACATCGACCCCTGGCGCCCGGTGCCGCGCGCCGTCATCACCCACGCCCACGCCGACCACGCGCGCCGCGGCCACGGTGCTTACCTGGCTACGGCCATCAGCGCCGGTGTGTTGCAGGCGCGGCTGGGCCACATCACGCTGCAAGGCCTGGCGTATGGCGAAGTGGTGGTGCTGAACGGCGTGCGTGTCTCGCTGCATCCGGCCGGCCATGTGCTGGGGTCGGCCCAGGTGCGGGTGGAGCATGCCGGGCAGGTCTGGGTCGCCTCGGGCGACTACTTCACCAGCGGGGTCGATGCCGATGTCAACGCCACCTGCACACCCTTTGAGCCGGTGCGCTGCCACTGCTTCATCACCGAGAGCACCTTCGGCCTGCCCATCTACCGCTGGCAGCCGCAGGCCGACGTGCTGGCCGACATCAACGCCTGGTGGGCCGCGAATGCCCAAGCCGGCCGCGCCAGCCTGCTGCTCGGCTACAGCTTCGGCAAGGCACAGCGTTTGCTGGCCGGTGCGCAGGCGGGGGTGGATGCCGGCATCGGCGCCATCGTCGTGCACGGCGCGGTGGAAGCGCTGAACCAGGTCTACCGCGAAGCCGGCGTGGCGCTGCCGCCGACCTTGCGCCTGGAAGATGTGGCCGACAAAACCATGCTCAAACGCGCGCTGGTGGTGGCGCCGCCGGCCGTGCTGGGCAGTGCCTGGGCGCGCAAGCTGGGTGACTGCAGCGACGCCTTTGCCAGTGGCTGGATGCAGTCGCGTGGCGCGCGCCGCCGCCAGGGTGTGGACCGCGGCTTTGTGCTGTCAGACCACGCCGACTGGCCCGGCCTGCAGCGCGCCATTGCCGCCACCGGCGCGCAGCGCGTCATCGTCACCCACGGCTATGAAGCGGTGATGGTGCGCTGGCTGCAACAGCAGGGGCTGCAAGCGGGCAGCTTCAGCACCGAATACGGCAGTGACGATGGTGAAATGCCCATGGCCGCCGTTGCGGAACCGGACCACTCGGTGGCGGGTTGACCCGCCTTTCTGACCCGTCACCCATGCGACGTTTCGCCCAGCTCTACCAGGCCCTGGACGCCAGCACCGCCACCGGCGACAAGGTGGCGGCGTTGTTGACCTACTTTCGCGCTGCGCCGGCGGCCGATGCGGCCTGGGCGGTGTACTTCCTGGCCGGCGGCAAACCGCGCCAGGTGGTGCCGACGGCGCTGCTGCGCGAAGTGGCCTGCCAGCGTGCCGGCGTCGATGACTGGCTGTTCGATGCTTGCTACCAGGCCGTCGGCGACCTGGCCGAGACCATCGCCCATGTGCTGCCGCCGGGCACGCAGGCCAGCGACGGCGGCCTGGCCGAATGGGTCGAGCAGCGCCTGCTGCCCTTGCGCGGCCTGCCACCTGGCGAGCAAAGTGAGCGTATCGCCGCAGCCTGGGACGAACTCGACAGCGCCAGCCGTTTTCTGCTGGTCAAGCTGATAGGCGGCGGCTTTCGGGTCGGCGTCAGCAAGCTCTTGGTGCAGCGCGCGCTGGCCGAAGCCGCGGGCCTGGACGCCAAACTGATGGCCCAGCGCCTGGTGGGCTGGACAGACGCCCGCGCCACGCCCAGTGCTGAGCGTTTCGCGGCGCTGCTGGCGCCGGCCGGCACCCAGGCCGCACCCAGCGGCCAGCCCTATCCGTTCTTCCTGGCGCATGCGTTGCAGCTGGCGCCTGTGGGCTTTCAGGCCGCATTGGGCCCGCCGCAAGACTGGCTGGTGGAATGGAAGTACGACGGCATCCGCGCGCAGGTCGTCAAGCGTGCCGGCCAGGTGTGGCTGTGGTCGCGTGGCGAAGAACTGGTCACCGAGCGCTTTCCTGAAGTCGTGCAACAGGCCGCGGCCTGGCCCGACGGTACGGTGGTCGATGGCGAACTGCTGGTCTGGCACGCCGGCGACGAACACCCGGCATCCTTCGCCCTGCTGCAGCAGCGCATCACGCGCAAGACGCTGCCCAAGAAGCTGCTGGCCGATGCGCCTGTCGTGTTGCTGGCCTACGACCTGCTGGAAGACAGCGGCACCGACCAGCGCGAACTGCCGCAGGCGCAGCGCCGCGTGCAACTGGAAGCCTTCGCCGCCATGCACGGCCTGCGCCTGTCGCCGCGCGTGCAAGCCGCCGACTGGCCGGCCTACGCCGCACTGCGCGCCACGGCACGCGAACGCGGTGTCGAAGGTTTCATGCTCAAGCACCAACTGTCACGCTACGGCACTGGCCGCACGAAGAGCGACGGCACCTGGTGGAAGTGGAAGATCGAGCCGCTGACGGCAGACGCCGTGCTCGTCTACGCCCAGGCCGGCCACGGCCGCCGCGCCAGCGTCTACACCGACTACACCTTTGCGGTGTGGAGCCGCGCGCCGGCCAGCGCCGAAGAAGCGCAGGCCGTGTTGCAGGCCATCGCGCGCAAGGACGCCGCACCGCCGCGCGACAGCGACACGCTGCAACTGTTGCCCTTCGCCAAGACCTACTCGGGCCTGAGCGACGAAGAATTCAAGGCCGTGGACAAGGTCATACGCGCCACCACGATCGACAAGTTCGGCCCCGTGCGCAGCGTGCGACCGACGCTGGTCTTCGAGATCGGCTTTGAAGGCATCCAGCACAGCCCGCGCCACAAGAGCGGCGTGGCGGTGCGCTTTCCGCGCATGCTGCGCATCCGTCACGACAAGCCGCTGCACGAAGCCGACACCTTGCAGATGCTGCACAGCCTGATGCAGCCGTGATGCAAGCACCAGCGGCCACCGCGCTACAGTGAAACCTGAACCCTTGGGAGAACACATGACCGTCAAAATGAGTGGCTTGTTTGCAATGCGTGTGGTGCTTTCGACGCTGGCCGCAGGCCTGCTGGCCTTGTCTGCCGTGGCGGCGCGGGCGCAGGTCAGCGAAGCAACCGCCGAGGAACTGATGCGGCTGTCGGGCCAGTGGGCGCAGCTGGATTCCACCGCCAAGCAGATGCGCGAAGGGCTGGTGCAGGGGCTGGAAGAAGGCATGGGCAAGGCCGGCACACCGCCCGATGCCGAGTTTTTGCAGCGCGTGCAGCGCGCCGCCGACGTGGCCTTCAGCGCCGACCGCTTGCGCAGCGTGGCCCGCCGCACGCTGGCCGAGAACATGCGCGGCGGCTACGTGCCCGAGCTGCTGGCCTGGTACCGCACGCCACAGGGCCAGCGCATCACCCAGGCCGAGGTGGACGACAGCGCGTCACCCAATACCGACATCAAGGCCCGCACGCAGGCCGGCATGGCGCTGGTGCAGGCCGCGTCGCCGGCGCGTCAGCAAATGCTGGCGCGCATCGTGGAAGTGACGCGCGCGCCGCGCATCTACGCCGACTTCGTCATCAACATGGGTGTGGTGCTGCCGCTGACGCTGGCCCGCTTCGACCCGCGGGCCAGGCAGGTCACCGAAACCGGGTTGCGCGACGCGCTGGAGGCGCAGCGCCCGCAGCTGACGCAGGCCTTCGAGATCATCGCGCTGGCCGGTTTTGCGCTGGTGTACCAGGGCTTGGCCGACGAACCGCTGGCGGCCTACACCAACTTCATGGCCACCTCGGCCGGCGAGCACTACAACGACCTCAGCGACAAGGCGCTGGAAGCCGCCATCCTGGGGGCCATCGCAGCGATGAAGCCCTGAGGGCCTGTTCGGGGATAACTTGCTTGGCGCCTTGCATCGCATCCTGCATCCGGCGGCCAGATGCACAGCTTGTCCCCGAACGGGCCCTGAGCGCCGAACGCGATTTCACGCGCAAGGACGGGGCGCCGCGACAGTCCACTCACCCTGGCTGTTTGGTCGTGCGCAGATACGGCTTGTGGGTGGTGAAGCCGCCCGGGAACATCTTCTTCGCGTCTTCGTCTGAGACGCTGGTGACGATGATCACGTCTTCGCCTTGTTTCCAGTTCACCGGCGTGGCCACTTTGTACTGCGCGGTGAGCTGGATGCTGTCCAGCACGCGCAAGATTTCTGGCACGTTGCGGCCCGTCGTCATGGGGTAGGTCAGCATCAGCTTGATCTTCTTGTCCGGGCCGATGATGAACACGCTGCGCACCGTGGCGTTGGTGGCCGCGGTGCGGCCGTCGCCGCCCACTTCACCGGCCGGCAGCATGTTGTACAGCTTGGCCACCGTCAGGTCTTCGTCGCCGATCATCGGGTAGTGCGGCATGTGGCCTTGCGTCTCTTCGATGTCCTTGGCCCACTGCTCGTGGTTGGCCACCGGGTCGACGCTCAGGCCGATGAGCTTGGCATTGCGCTTGGCAAATTCAGGCGCCATCTGCGCCATGCTGCCCAGTTCGGTGGTGCACACCGGCGTGAAGTCCTTGGGGTGGCTGAACAGCACCGCGTAGCTGTCGCCTATCCACTCGTGGAAGCGAACCGTGCCCTGGGTGGTCTGGGCGGTGAAATCGGGGGCGATGTCGTTGATGCGCAGAGACATGCGGGCTCCTGGTGTGGGCGGGCCGGCATTACAGCACGCCGCCCGCGCCCAGCGCGGTGCTGCGGAATTGGCCGGCATCCGCCCCGCTCATGCCGCCTTGGCGCGGCGCCGCGCTGCCTAGCATCGCAAGCACACCCTTGAAGGAGCCGCGTGGAAGCCGCCCTTGCGTTGAAACCAGCCGCTTGCGCCGAAGCGGCAGACCTTGCCGTGCTGCTGGACGCTGCGCGCAGCGCCAGCATGCCGCTGAACGAGCTGATGGAGCGTGCGCAAGCCTTGCAGACCGCCGGCCGTGCTGACGACGCAGCGGCGTTGTACAGCGCCTGGGTGGCGCACAGCGCTTTGCCACTGCGCCATGTGGCCTGCTTCAACTGGGGCACGGTGTTGTCCAACCTGGGCCGCCACGCCGAAGCCGAGACCGCCTACCGCAGCGCGCTGGAAACCAGCCCCGGCTTTGCGCCCGCGCACCTGAATCTGGGCCATTTGTGCGAACGCCGTGGCGATGTCGAAGGCGCCTTGCTGCAATGGCGTGGCGTGTTTGAAGCCAGCCCGCCGCCACTGCTGGAACACCGCCTGCATGCGCTCAACAACAGCGCCCGCCTGCTGGAAACGCAGCGCCGCTACGCCGAAGCCGAAGCGCTGATGTGCCGCAGCCTGGCGCTGAAGGCGGCGCAGGGCGATGTCATCCAGCATTACGTGCACATCCGCCAGAAGCAATGCGCGTGGCCGCATTACCAGACGGTGGGCGATGTCACGCCGCACCAGCTGCTGGTGGGCACGTCGCTGTTGGCGACGATGGGCTTGACCGACGACCCCGCGTTGCAGCTGCTGGCGGCGACACGCTTTGTGCATGAACGGGTGCCCAAGCCACCCGCGGTGCCGCTGCACAGCCTGACGCCGAAACGTGACGTTCCAAAGGACGGCCGAATCAAGATCGGCTACCTCAGCGGCGACCTGCACATGCACGCCGTGGGCCTGCTCACACCTGAGCTGTTCGAGCTGCACGACCGCAGCCGCTTCGAGGTCTTTGCGTTCTGCTGGACGCCTGAGAACCCGCAGCCAGAATTCCAGCGCCAGCGCCAGCGCATCCTCAAAGCCATGGACCACCATGTGCGGCTGGCCGGCGTGGACGACCACACCGCGGCCAAGCTCATCGCGCAGGCCGGCATCGATGTGCTGGTCGACCTGCAAGGCCTGACCAACGGCGCCAGGCCCGCCATCCTGGGCCACCGCGCCGCGCCGGTGCAGGTCAGCTACCTGGGCCTGCCGGGCACCAGCGCGCTGCCGGGGGTGGACTGGATGCTGGCCGACCGCTACGTCATGCCGCCCGAGCTGCTGCCCTATTGCAGCGAAAAGCCGATCTACCTGCCGCACTGCTACCAGGTCAGTGACCGCCAGCGCGAAGTGGCGCCGCGCCCTGAAAGATCGCGCTACGGTCTGCCCGAAGACGCGTTTGTGTATTGCAGCTTCAACAACAACCACAAGTTCACGCCCGAGATGTTCGGGGCCTGGATGCGCATATTGTCCAAAGTGAGTGGCAGCGTGTTGTGGCTGCTGGCCGACAACGAAGTCTGCCGCGCCAACATGCTGGCCGCCGCCGCGGCGCAGGGCATCACACCGCAACGGTTGGTGTTTGCGCCGCGCGTCAGCCCGGCCGAATACCTGGCGCGGTTTGCGCTGGCCGACCTGATGCTGGACACCTTTCCCTTCAACGCCGGTACCACCGCCAGCGACGCGCTGTGGATGGGCACGCCCATCGTCACGCGCAGCGGACGCAGCTACATCAGCCGCATGGCCGGCAGCCTGCTGCATGCCGTGGGCCTGCCCGATCTCGTCACCGACAACCTGGCCGACTACGAAAAGCTGGCCATCACGCTGGGCCAACAGCCGCAGCGCGCGCAGTCCTTCAAGCGCTATCTGGCCGAACACGGCCGCCAGTCGCCGCTGTTCGACATGCCGCAACGGGTGCGCGATATCGAAGCCGAATTCGAGCGCCTGGCGCTGGCCGCGCGGGCTGCCTGACGGTGCGCTGACGCATGGACGAGCGTGTAGACCCCAAGCTGGAAGACGCGGCCGTGCCCACGCCCGGCTGGGACCTGGACAACGACGCGCTGGCCCACGCGCTGTCGTGGTTGACACGCCACCACGGCCGCGAACGCACGCCAGAGAGCCTGCTGGCCGGCCTGCCGCTGCAAGGCCGCGTCGGCCCTGACCAGGCCTTGCGTGCGCTGCGCGAAGCCGGCTACAGCGCCGGCCTGGTGCAGCGCCCGGTGGCCGAGCTTCACCACCTGCTGCTGCCCGCGGTGCTGTTGCTGAAGGAAGGCGACGCCTGCATCGTCGTCGCGCGGCGCGACGGCCCCGGTGAAAGCGGCTTGTACGACATCGTCATGCCCGGCCGTGAACACCACGCCTGCACCGCCACCGAAGCCGAGCTGCAATCAGAGTACACCGGCATTGCGCTGGTGACGACACCGCAGCCGTCTGCGCAAAACCAGGCCGCTGCGGCGCAAGGCAAAGACGCTCAGCAGGCCAGCCTGCTGCACAACCCCGGCGCGCACTGGCTGTGGGGCACGATGCGCCGCTTCATCCCCTACTACCGCGGCGCCTTGCTGGCGGCCATGCTCAGCAACGTGCTGATGCTGGTCAGTGGCCTGGCCACCAGCGTCATCTACGACAAGGTCATACCGCACCAGGCCTATGTCACGCTGTGGTCGCTGGCGGCGGCCAGTGCGCTGGCGCTGGGCTTTGACATGATGGCGCGCCAGTTGCGTGCCCACCTGATCGACATGGCCGGGCGCAAGGCCGATTTGATTGTGGGCGCGATGCTGTTCAAGCAGACGCTGGCGTTGCGCATGGAACACCGGCCCGCATCAGCCGGTGCCTATGCCCACACGCTGGCGCAGATCGAGCAGATGCGCGAGTTCTTTGCGTCGGCCACCTTGTCGGCCATCTCTGACCTGCCGTTCATCGTCATCTTCGTGGCCATGGTGTTTGCCGTCGGCGGGCCGCTGGGCTGGGTGCTGGTCATCGGCATCCCGCTGTTGATGGCCTTGAGCGCGCTGATACAGGGCGCGCTGCGCCGCGCGATGAGCGAACACATGCAGCAGCAGGCCGACCTGCACGGCGTGCTGGTCGAAGCGGTGGACGGGCTGGAAGACCTGAAGGCCGCCGGTGCCCAGGGCCGCTTCCTGCGCAAGTACGAAGACAGCACCGCCGCGGCGGCGACATCGATGCTGCGTTCGCGCAGCATCACAAGCTGGACCATCAACATCTCGGCCATCACCCAGCAGTTGGTGACGATGGTCATGCTGGTCTGGGGCGTCTACCTCATCGACGAGAAAATCATCACCGGCGGTGCACTCATAGGCGCCGTTATGTTTGCGACCCGTGCGGTGGCGCCGCTGTCCAGCGTGACCAGCCTGGCCACGCGCTAC
>JANMJI010000349.1:0-1605 GCA_031371275.1 Betaproteobacteria bacterium | reverse complement strand
CCCGCGGCCTTTGCGCAGCCCGCGCCCGAGGTGACGCTGACGCGCCTGGACTGCGGCACCAGCGCAGGGGTGGCCGATGTCGGACGTTTTTCCGACACCTTTGTTCACCGCGGTCTGATGTTGCAGCTGGTCTTCAGCTGCTACCTCATCAAGCATGGCGACGACCACATGCTGTGGGACACCGGCCATGCCCTGACCGCCGGCGCCGTAGCGCCCAAAGTGAGTGTGGTGGACCAGTTGGCGCAATTGCAATTGAAACCCGAGCAGATCAGGTTCATAGCCATCAGCCACTACCACCCCGACCACACCGGCCAGGCGGCATCGTTCCCGCTGGCCACCTTGCTCATAGGCAAGGGTGACTGGGACGTGCTGAGCAGCCCCAAACCAGCCGTGAACCCGGCGCCTTTTGCCAATTGGCTGACTGGCGGCGGCAAGGTCGAAGCGGTGCCGCTGGACAAGGACGTATTTGGCGACGGCAGCGTGCTGATGCTGGCCACACCCGGCCACACGCCAGGCCACCACAGCGTGCTGGTCAGGCTGCGTGAGACGGGTGCCGTGCTGGTCACCGGCGACATGGCGCATTTCCGCGAGAACTACGACAGCGACGGCGTGCCGCCGTTCAACACCAGCCGCGCAGAAACGCTGGCCTCGCTGGACCGCGTGAAGAAGATCGCGGCCGCCACCAAAGCCACAGTCATCATCCAGCACGACGCACGCGACGTGGCCAAGCTGCCGGCCTTTCCGGCCGCGGCGAAGTAGCCGGCCTTGTGCGGCGGCACAAAGAACTTGCCGTCCTCATGCAGCGTGGCCGCGAACAGCGCTGATCGACGGGTGGCTGGAAAGCCAAACGCCTGAAGTGAGTGGGCGGTGCAGTCACACGGTGGGCGCCGCACCCTCCGCAGCTTCCACAATGACAAGTCGCCGCGCCGGTCTGCGGCTTCAATCAGGCTTGATCCTGGCCCGTGCAATCACGGCTTTCCAGCGTTGCTGCTCAACGGCGATGAACTTGCTGAATTCCGCAGGCGTGCCACCAATGGCGATGGCTGCGTCGGCACTGAGTTTCTCGCTCGACCCGGGATGCTTGATGGCTGCCGCCGCAGCCGCTGCCAGTTTGTCGGCCGCCGCCTGCGGCAGGCTGGCCGGCGCCAGCAGGCCGTACCACTGCGTCATCTCGAAGCCGGGGAAGCCTTGCTCTGCAACCGTCGGTACATCCGGCAGCTGCGGGATGCGCGTGGGGGTGCCTGTGGCAATGCACCGCAGCTTGCCGGCCTTGATGAATTGCATCACCGCCGGTGCGCCGACAGCGGCCACGTCCAGGCGCCCGGCCAGCAGGTCGGTCAACTGCGGCCCGGTGCCGCGATAGGGCACATGCACGATGAAGGTCTCGCTGACCATCTTCAGATACTCCATCGCCAGGTGCCCGGCACTGCCGTTGCCGGCCGAGCCGTAGTTGAGCTTGCCCGGGTTCTTCTTGGCATAAGCGATGAATTCCTTGAGGTTGGCCACCGGCAGATCGGGGCGAACGAGGTACAGGCTGGGCACCTTGGCCAGCAGCGATATCGGCCTGAAATCCTTGTTCGGGTCGTAGGGCAGTTTGTCGAAGAT
>JANMJI010000323.1:0-10002 GCA_031371275.1 Betaproteobacteria bacterium | reverse complement strand
GCGCGGCAGTGCCCACTTCGTGAGCCCGCAGACATGGAAAAGGCCTGGTTCCTGGAAAGCGTGTCGGCCGACGGCGCACGCATCACGCAGACCATCAGCAAGCTGCCGTTTCGCGTCGGCCGCGACGCCGGCAATGATCTGGCGGTGGACGCCCGTGGCCTGAGCCGCCAGCACGCGCTGATAGAGGCTGGCGAAGGCGCTGACGCCAGCGCCGGCGACCGGCTGCGCGTGACCGACCTGGGCAGCACCAACGGCACCTTTGTCAACCGCGAACGCATCAGCGCGCCGCGGCTGGTGGCTGAAAACGATGTCATGCACTTCGGCACCGCCGAATTCCGCCTTGGCCGCCTGGGCCTTGAACAACCGGCAGCGCCGCCCGAGGACACCGAACGCACGATGATCGTGCCCAAGGGCCGCACGCTGAGCGAAAACTTCATCCTCAAAGAGCGGCCGTTCATGGAATTGCTGCGCGGCCACGGGCTTTCTGGCGCGGCGCAGCCCATCGTCGATGCCCGGACGGGCCGCATCTTTGCTTACGAGCTGCTGGGCCGCTGCACCCATCCTGAACTGCCGGCTTCACCGATCCACCTGTTCCAGTTGGCGGCCATGTTGGACCGCGAGGCCGCGTTGAGCGCCGCCTTTCGCAACCACGGCGTGCAGGCCATAACGCCCAAACTGCACGGGGCGCTTTTGTTCGTCAACGCACACCCCAAGGAAACCTTTGCCGACGACTTCTTTGCCGCGCTGAAGCATTTGCGCGCACAACCAGGCGCGCCGCAACTGGTGGTGGAAGTGCACGAAACCGCGGTCGTTGAAATCGAGCGCATGCGCGACCTGGCGGCCCGGCTGGCCGAAATTGGCGTGCCGTTTGCGTACGACGATTTCGGCGCCGGCCAGGCGCGACTGAACGAGCTGGGTGACGTGCCGGCGCACTTCGTCAAGTTCGACATGGGGCTGGTGCGCGGCATCCACGAAGCCACCGAACGCAAGCAGCGCGTGGTGCGCGACCTGGTGCGCCTGGTGCTGGACCTGGGTTCGGTGCCGCTGGCCGAAGGGGTCGAGCTGGAAGCCGAAGCGGCGGTCTGCCGCGACATGGGCTTCCAGCTCGTGCAGGGTTATTTGACGGGCAAACCGCAGTCGATCGAATCGGTGTAGGCGCGGCGCGGCAAGGCCCGGTTCGCGCTTCGCTGCTGTCAGCTTTTCTTGCCGAACAAGCCCGCCAGCCAGCCCTTGAACACGGTCCACATCAGGGCCAGCGCATTCAACTCGTTGGCCGGCACCGGCGCGCGCGGCGCTGCGGGGGCCGCCACAGATTCCGGGCTGCCGGTGGCGGGCGCACCCGCAGCGCCCGCTGCCGCCAACGGCACCGCCGCCGCGGCAGCGCGGAAGTTGTCGGCAAACTGCGCCAGCATCGCGTCAGACACCGGCACCAGCAGCCGGCTGCCGAACTGCGCCAGCTTGCCGCTGACGATGATGGTCGCCACGCCCACCAGCGTGGTCGTGCCCGGTGTGTCACCGGCTTCCAGGTGGGCGGTGAGTTGCATGCTGGCCGACGAGCCAGCCTTGTCAGCGCCCTTGCCCAGCATCTTCAGCGAGCGGGCCTGCACGTCCAGGCCTTGCAATTCGATGTCGCCGCCAAAGCTCATCACCGCCGGGCCGACCTTGCTTTTCACGCTGCCCTTGAAGTGGGTGTCGTCCAGTTGTTCGGTGATCTGCGCGCCCGGCATGCAGGCGGCTACGGCGCGTATATCGCACAGCACCGCCCAGGCCTGTTCAGGCGTGGCGGCGACGGGGTAGCGTTTGTCGAGTTTGACTTCCATGGCGGCTTGGGCGGCGGTGGCAACAGGCGATTGTGTCAGCGCGCGTGCAGGTCAGCGCCTTTGGCCCCGCTTGCGCAACAGCGGCCCAGCGTGGCTTGCAGCATGTTGGGGGGCGGCATCGCGGGTTCGGCCATGCATGGTCAAGCGCCTGATGGCTGCTTCTACAACGCTGGCCGGGCCTGCTGAAGCTGGGCCCGTGTCGCCAACGCGGCCTGGCGTGCAGCCTGCGCAAAGCCGGGGCCCGGTTCCGGGCCTGGTGATGAAGTGCCGGCGTACAGCACGGCCCGCGACGTGCTGACGATGATCGGCCCACCCAGCCGCCAGCCGGCGCGCACGGTGGCCTGCGCGTCACCGCCTTGGGCGCCTATGCCGGGTATCAGCAGCGGCAGCGTGGGCGCCAGTTCGCGCACGCGCGCCACTTCGGCCGGGAAGGTGGCGCCGACCACCAGCGCCAACTGGCCGCCGCGGTTCCAGGGCCCCGCGGCCAGGCGGGCGATGTGTTCGTACAGCAGGCTGCCGTCTTGCAGGGCCTGGGCTTGCAGGTCGCTGCCGCCCGGGTTGCTGGTGCGGCACAGCAGGATCAGGCCCTTGCCGCTGTAGTGCATGTAGGGCTCTATCGAATCAAAACCCATGAACGGCGACAGCGTCACCGCATCGGCGCGGTAGCGCTCAAACGCTTCTTGCGCATATTGCGCTGCGGTGGCGCCGATGTCGCCGCGCTTGGCGTCCAGAATCACCGGCACCGCGGGCGCCACCGCGTGGATGTGGGCGATCAACCGTTCCAGCTGGTCTTCAGCGCGCTGCGCCGCGAAGTAGGCGATTTGCGGCTTGAAAGCGCAGACGATGTCTTTGGTGGCGTCGACGATGGCGGCGCAGAAATCAAAGATGCGGCGCGCGTCGCCATGCCACGGCGCGGGGAAGCGCGATGGTTCGGGGTCCAGGCCGACGCACAGCATCGATTCGTTGGCGGTCTGGGCGGCCACGAGATAGGCGCGAAAGTCAGCGGCCATGCCGCGTCAACCTTGCCAGCGCCGGGCCAGCGTTTCGGCCAGGCCGGTGTAGCTGGCCGGCGTCATCGCCAGCAGGCGCTGTTTGTCCTCAGCGGGCAGCGCCAGGCCCTGTATGAAACCCTGCATCAGTGCGCGCGTGATGGGCTGGCCGCGCGTGAAGTCCTTGAGCTGGTCATAGGGGTTGGGCAAGCCATGCCGGCGCATCACCGTCTGCACCGGCTCGGCCAACACTTCCCACGCGCTGTTCAAGTCATCCTCCAGCGCCGCCTGGTTGACTTCCAGCTTGTCCAGCCCGCGCGTCAGGCTGTCGCAGGCCAGCAGCGTGTAGCCCAAAGCCACGCCCATGTTGCGCAGCACGGTGCTGTCGGTCAGGTCGCGCTGCCAGCGGCTGATGGGCAGCTTGTGGCTCATGTGCGTGAGCAGCGCGTTGGCCAGGCCGAAGTTGCCTTCCGCGTTCTCGAAATCGATCGGGTTGACCTTGTGCGGCATGGTCGAAGAACCGACTTCGCCTTTTTTCAAACGTTGTTTGAAATAGCCCAGCGAGATGTAGCCCCAGAGGTCGCGCGACCAGTCGATGAGCAGCGTGTTGGCGCGCGCCATGGCATCAAACAGCTCGGCCATGTAGTCGTGCGGTTCGATCTGGATGGTGTAAGCGTTGAAGGCCAGGCCCAGCCTTTCTTCGACCAGCTTGCGGCTGAAATTTTCCCAGTCGAAGTGCGGATACGCCGCCAGATGCGCGTTGTAGTTGCCCACCGCGCCGTTCATCTTGGCCAGCAGCGGCACCGCGGCCACACGCTGGCGCGCGCTGGCCAGGCGGGCGGCCACGTTGGCCACTTCCTTGCCCACCGTGGTCGGGCTGGCGGTCTGGCCGTGGGTGCGGGCCAGCATCGGCAGGCCGGCCATCTGGTGGGCCATGGTTTTCAGCTGGCCCAGCAGCTTGTCCAAAGCCGGCAGCAGTGTTTCATCGCGCGCACGCTTGAGCATCAGCGCGTGGCTGGTGTTGTTGATGTCTTCGCTGGTGCACGCGAAGTGCACAAACTCGGCCGCGGCTTGCAGTTCGGGCTGGCCTTTGAAGCGCGATTTGATCCACATCTCCACCGCTTTCACGTCGTGGTTGGTGATTTTTTCGATGTCTTTGATGGCCTGTGCGTCGGCTTCGGAAAAGCGCACCACCAGCGAACGCAGCAAGCCGCGGCCGGCTTCGGTGAGTGGCTTGAATTCGGCGAAGCCGGCGTCTGACAAGGCGATGAACCATTCCACTTCGACCTGCACGCGGTGGTGCATCAGGCCGAACTCGGACAGCAGCGGGCGCAGCGCGTCCAGCTTGCTGGCGTAGCGGCCGTCCAGCGGCGACAAGGCGGTCAGGGGCGACAGGTTCATGCAGGGGGCGGGGGCCAGGCGGGGGTTGCAGGGCAAGAGCAGGGCAGGGCCGCAGATTCTAGGGTGGGCCCCCAGGGCGCTTGATATAAACGCGGGCCCCTCCACTGCCGGGAATTGCCGATGGCTGCACACCGCACAAGCGCACTCACCGAAGTGCGTGCTCTGAGCTTCGATGTCTTTGGCACCGTCGTCGACTGGCACGGCAGCATCAGCGCCGAGGTGGCGCGCCTGGGCTTGGCGGTGGACGGCGGCGCGTTTGCGCTGGCCTGGCGCGCCGGCTATGCACCGGCGATGGACCAGGTGCGCCGCGGCGCGCTGCCATGGACGAACATCGACGGCCTGCACCGGCGCATCCTGAACCGGCTGCTGACCGAACACGGCATCGCTTTGGACGAAGCCGAGGCAGACGGGCTGAACCGCATCTGGCACCGCCTGCGGCCCTGGCCCGACACCGTGGCCGGGCTGGCGCGGCTGAAGCAGCGGCACACCATCACCAGCCTGAGCAATGGCAACCTGTCGCTGCTGGTGGCCATGGCCAAGCACGCCGGCCTGCCCTGGGACGCGGTGTTGTCAGCCGAACTGTTCGGCCACTACAAGCCCGACCCCGAGGTCTATCTGGGTGCCGCGCGCCTGCTGGGCCTGGCGCCGCAGCAGCTGATGATGGTGGCCTGCCACCCCAGCGACCTGCGCGCCGCGGCGGCCTGCGGCTTGCGCACCGCCTATGTGCCGCGGCCGCTGGAGCGCGGGCTGCGGGGAACGATGGCAGCCTGCGATGAAGGCGAGTTCGATGTCGTGGCAACGGACTTCATCGACCTCGCCGGGCAGCTCGATGCCGCCCGGGCTACCACCTGAAATGAGTCTCAGGCGGCAGCGGTTTCGCGCCGCCGGCGCGTGCCCAGCAGCAGCGCGGCCAGGCCCAGCCCCATCAAGCCGTAGCTGGCGGGCTCAGGCACCAGCACCACATTGCCGGGGCCGGTGATGCTGGCGCTGTAGGTGCCGAAGTCGGTATTCGCAAAACCCGTCACGACATAGAAGTAGCTGGTGCCAGCGCTCAGCGCGGTGGTGAAACCCGACAAGCCGATGGTGGTGTTGTCATCGTTGCCGGCAACGCCGTTGACCAGCTGTGCGGCTGGATTGAAAGCGGTCTGGTAAACGAAGGTGTAGTTGTCCCACAGCGCCGGTAGCACCGCGGTGTTCTGGAATACATACGAGCCGCTCGCCGTGACGCTGAAGGGTGTCACCTTGTAGGGCACAGCTGTGCCCAAGCCTGACAGGCCCGAGAAGTCAAAAAACGGCCGGTTCCAGACGGGGCCACCGACGGTGGTACCGGTCACAGTGATGGCCTGCGCCGGCAGTGCGAAGGTGGCTGCGGCGGCCAGCGCCAACAGGTGGTGTGAAGGTTTCATCGGACTTCCTGAATCGTGATGTGGGGGTAGGCCGCAGGGCAACTGCCTGGGGGCCGGGTGCACCTCGTTCAACGGCGTCACGCGGGCTGTTGTCACGGCCTCTTCACGCTTCTTTGCAAGCCGATGGTAGGCAAGCGCCGGCATAGAAAAACCCCCGCAATCGGGTGCCGGGTAAACCCCTGCGACGTTCAGAACAGCAGCGTCCACAGCGCCACCAACGTCAACACCAGCGTCATCACCACCCCGTACAGCATCGTCACCAGGCTGGCGCGCAAGAAGCGCGGCCAGCGTCGGCCCGCATAGACGCGCCGCAGGGCCACCATCGTGTACCAGGGCACGGCGGTGCAGCCCAGGGCCGTCAGCCACCAGACGTTGGTGAAGACCAGGCCGAAAGCCAAAAACCAGTAGGTGTGCACATGCAGCGCAAACACCAGGTGTTCGGTGTAGCGCAGCCGGCGGTTCAGATAGACCAGCTTCAGCCACAGCGCAAAGCTGGGCAGCAGCAAGAACATCGCGCCGCCCACATTGCCCAGGAAGCGCTCTTTGAACTGCTCGATCTCGCCGGCCACGGCCTTGGGGTCGACGTCGATGCGACGCTGCGCGCGCTTGCACAGCCAGGCGGGCAGCTCGTTGCAGTAGAAAACACCGTCGCGCAGGCCCAGGCCGCGGCCTTCGCCAAAGGCGACGATGGCGAAGTTCGTCGTCTTGGCATCTGAAGCGCGAAAGGCCGCCGGCGCATCGGGCCTGATGTCGATCTGCACGCCGCTGCCCGTCAGCCGCAGCACCAGCAGCATCAGCACGCTGACCGTCAGGTACAGCCGCAACGGCAGCACATAGTGTTTGCGCTGGCCCGCAAGGTAGCGCCGCGTCAGTTCACCGGGCTTGAACAGCAGCAGCTTCAGCGTGCGCCACAAAGCGCCTTCGGTGCTGAAGTAGGCACCGCCAAACTGCTGCGCAAATTCGCGCAACGTGGGCGCCTGGACATTGCTTTCCTGGCCGCAGGCGGGGCAAAAGTGTGGCGGCCCACCGGCTTCACGCGGCAGCAGCGCTTCGGCGCAATTCAGGCAGTGGGGCCGTGGGGTGGGAATGCCCTGCACGCCCTGCACGCCCTTCACGCCATTCACAACAGCAGCGCGGCCAGCGTCACCACCGCCACCGTCAAGGCCACGAAAAGACCGTGCACCGTGCCCAGCAGGCCACCACGCAGCAGCAGCGCCCACCAGCGGCCACCATAGACGCGCCGCATCGCAAGCAAGGCATAGACCGGCACCATCGCCAGCCCGGCCCACACCAGCACCTCAATGCCCAGCATCATCAGCGCCGCCAGCAAAAACCAGAAGGCGTGCAGGTGCAGCGCAAACACCAGATGTTCGGTGTAGTGCAGGCCGCGGCTGCGGAATAGCAGCGCCAGGCCGAAGGCAAAAGCCGGCAGCAGCACAAAGGCCGCCGTGCCAGCGTGGCTGGCCACGCGCTCGCTGACCTTTTGCATTTGCAGCACCAGCGAACGGGTGTCAACGTCCAGCCGGCGTTCGATGCGCCGGCACAGCCACAGCGGCAGGCTTTCGCAATAGAACTTGCCGTCTTCCAGCCCGGCCTGGCCGAAGCCGAGTTCGATCTGCATCGAACTGGGGCGCTCTGGCAACGCACGCGTGACCTCGGGGTCGTCCATCGCCGCGTATTCCAGGCTGCCCATCACTTTCATGGTTAGCAACATGACCACGGTGATGCTCAGGAACAGACGCAGCGGCAGCACAAAGTGTTTGCGCCGGCCCAGCAGGTACTGCGCTGTCAGCTCTCCCGGTTGCAGCAACAGCAGTTTCATGGTGCGCCAGAAAGCGCCTTCGGTGGCGAAGTAGGCGCCGCCAAACTGCTGCATCAATTCACCTACCGTGGGTGCCTTGATGTTGGTTTCCTGCCCGCATTCGGGGCAGAAGCGGGGCTGCGGCCCGGTGAAGGGGGCAAAGCAATTGGGGCAGGCCTGCGGCGGGCTGGGGCCGGGGGTTGGGCTGGGGGTGGGGCCGGGAGTGATGGGCAGCGCAGACATCGGCCACCACGGTAGCGCAAAACGCCGCGGCAGTGGCCTGGCGCTGCACCGGCCGCGTCGTGTGGCTACCATCCGCCCCGTTCACCACCACCACCGGAGACCCCATGCAACGACGATTGCTTCTGACCAGCCTGGCCATGGCCGCGGCTTTCCCTGCGCTGGCCCAGGACTACAGCAAGGTCGAGATCAAGGCCGAAAAGCTCAACGACAGCACCTACATGCTGACGGGCGCCGGCGGCAACATCGGCCTGTGCGTGGGTGAAGACGCGGTGTTCATCATCGACGACCAGTTCGCGCCGCTGGCACCGAAGATCAAGGCCGCGATTGCGGCCATCACCAAGAAGCCTGTGCAGTTCTTGCTGAACACGCATTTCCACTTCGACCACACCGGCGGCAACGAAGCCTTTGGCCGTGACGGCGCATTGATCGTGGCCCACGACAACGTGCGCCGGCGCATGACGGCCGACCAGCTCATCACCTTCATCGGCGCCAAGCAGCCGGCTTCACCGAAGGCGGCGCTGCCCGTCATCACGGTGGCGGCCGAACTCAGCTTTCACATCAACGGCGATGAAGTCAACGCCTTCCATGTGCCGCGCGCCCACACCGACGGCGACCTGATCGTGCACTTTCGCAAGGGCGACGTGGTGCACATGGGCGACACCTTCTTCAACGGCATGTACCCCTTCATAGACACCGGCAGCGGCGGCACCGCCGACGGCGTCATCGCAGCCGCAGACCGCGTGCTGGCGCTGGCTTCTGAGAAGACCAAGATCATCCCCGGCCACGGCCCGTTGGCCAACAAGGCTGCATTGCAGGCTTACCGCAATATGCTGGCCACGGTGACCCAGCGCATCAAAGCGTTGCGCGCTGCCGGCAAGAGCGACGACGAGATACGCGCGGCGAAACCCGCTGCCGACCAGGACGCAGCCTTCGGCGGTGGCTTCATCAAGCCCGAGCAGTTTGTGCAGATGATGCTGAACGCAGTGCCGGCCTAGGCACCGTGCTTTTTCGTTGTTAGCCTAGACGGTCCGCGCGGCCGGCACTTGCCCTTCGCCGGCCCTTCAACTGCCCCAGCCACCGCCCAGCGCCTTTATCAACTGCACCGTGCCGGCCCACTGCGCGGCGCGCGTTTGCGACAGCGCGCGTGCGGCGGCCAATTGGCTGCGCTCGGCGTCCGTGACTTCCAGATAGCTCGACGCGCCTTGTTCGTAGCGCGTGCGCGCCACCTGGGCCAGCTTGCCGGCGGCCTGCACCGCCCGCTGTTGCGCGGCGGCGATGTCGTTGCGGTGGGCCAGGTCGGCCAGCGCATCGTCAACCTCGCGCAGCGCCACCAGCAGGCGCTGGCGGAAGTTGGCCAGCGCCTCGGCCTGCGCGGCTTGCGCGGCGCGCAAGTTGGCCTGGTTGCGGCCACCGTCCAGCAGCGGCAGTGAAATCGATGGCCCGACGTTGAACAGCCGCGCCGGCGCGGATACCAGCGTGCCCAGGTCGCTGCTGGCCAGGCCGGCCGCACCGGTGAGGCGAATGCTGGGATAGAAGGCGCCCTCGGCGACGCCGATCTGCGCGCTGGCCGCGTGCAGCAGCGCCAGCGATTGCGCCACGTCGGGACGGCGTTGCAGCACATCGGCCGGCACGCCCGCCGCCACCGTGGGCACCAGCGGCAGCGCCTGCTGCGATACCGCCAGCCGCAGCGCCGCAGGGGGCTGGCCCGTCAGCAACGCCAGCCCGTTTTCGGCCAGTGTGCGCCGGCGCGCCAGCTCGGCACTGTCGGCTTCGGCATTGGCGGCTTCGGTGCGCGCGCGCTGCAGGTCCAGGTCGGTGGTGGCGCCGGCGTCGTAGCGGGTTTGCACCACACGCAGTGCGTCGCGCCGGCCTTGCAGGGCGGCGGCCAGGATGCGGGCTTCGTCGTCTTGGCTGCGCAATTGCAACCAGGCGCTGGCCACGTCGGCACTGAGCAGCACGCGCGCGGCTTCGGCGTCCAGCGTGCTGGCTTCGAGCTGCGCTTGCGCCGCTTCGCTCTGGCGCTTCACGCGGCCCCAGAAATCGAGTTCCCAGCCGAGGCTGGCCTGACCGCTGAACTGCGTGTCTTGCAGCGCGCGGCGCTGGCCGGCCACCACCGGCGCGGTGGCCACTTCGCGCGATGTGCGGAACTGCTGCGCGTTGCCGTCGGCGCTCAGGCGCGGTGATGCATCGGCGCTGGCGGCGGCCAGCAGCGCACGGGCGCGGTCGGTGCGCGCGGCGGCGGCGGCCAGCGTGGGGCTGTCGGCCAGCGCGCGGTTTTCCAGCGCGTTGAGTTGGGGGTCGTTGAACAGCGTCCACCAGTCGCGGCCCAGCGCCGGCGCGGC
>JANMJI010000309.1:0-1692 GCA_031371275.1 Betaproteobacteria bacterium | reverse complement strand
GCGGGGACTTAATCAGCGTCGCCCTAACGCGTGAGTGTGGTGTCAGGCGCGTTGCCCGGCGCCAACTGCGGCGGCGGGCTGTTGTCGGGCCCGGCCTGCCCGGGGCGGCGCGCATTCGGCAGCACCACCGGCGGTGCCATGCCCGGGCGCAGTGGGCGCACCGGGCCGGCAGCCTGGGGCAATACAAAGCCAGGCACAGCACCGCCACTGGGTGGCATTGGCATTGGCGATGGCAATTGGCCCGTCGCCGCCGGTGCGGGCGGCGGCAGGTCCAGCGCCACCAGCGCCGCGCCACCGCGCGGGCCCAGCGTGGCGCCGCGGGCGGCCACGGTCTGCAGGATGTTCTGGCCATCGACCACTGCACCGACGCGGAAGGCCTTGGCCGGTTTGCCATCGACGGCGATCAGCGCCACGCCTTCGCGTGCGGCCTGCGGTGAACGCGGGCTGACGACACCAATAAGCTGGAAGCGTGCATCGGGCGCGGCTTGCGGCGCATCCGCAGCCACCGGCGGCGCGGCGTCTGCGCCCAGCAAGCGGCTGAGGTCGCCGCGCGCCGCCACCGCGGGCGCTGCGGTTTGTGTGTGCGGTGGCAGCGGCGGGGCCTTGACAAAGACCTTCAAACCCCAGAACAGCGCGCTGCCTGCGGCCAGCGCCCACACCACCAAGGTCCACCAACGTGCCGACATGCGCAGATTATGATTCAAGCCCAGCTGCCATTCTGGCTGCGCAGCGACAAGCGCGCCGTGCCGCACCCACCATGACACCGATGTCCATCCCGCGCTGCAACCGCCGCCCCCAAGGTGCCCGCCACGCGTTGCACCGCGGCTTCACGCTGATCGAATTGCTGGTCGTGCTGGTCATCATCGGCGTGCTGGGCGCGCTGATCGTGCCCAACCTGTTTTCCAGTCTCGACGACGCCCGTGCCACCGCGGCGCGCACCGACATCAAGACGCTGGTTGAATCGCTCAAGCGCTACAAGATCGACAACCAGCGTTACCCGAGTGCCGAACAAGGCCTGGACGCGCTGGTGCGCAAGCCCACCGTCGGCGCGATACCGCCGAACTGGAAGCCCTACCTCGACAAGCTGCCGGCCGACCCGTGGACGCGGCCCTACCAGTACCTGAACCCGGGCGTCAACGGCGAGATCGATGTCTTCAGCTTCGGCGCCGACGGCCAGCCGGGCGGTGAAGGCAAGAATGCCGACATCGGTTCCTGGCAATAGCCGCGCGCTGCCGCCCAGCCGCCCGAGCCCGCTGCGGCGGGCGCGCGGCTTCACGATGATCGAGCTGCTGATCGTCGTCGTCATCATCGCCATCTCGGCCGGCCTGATTGCGATGACGCTGCGCGACGGCAACGCCGCCAAGCTGGAAGAAGAAGGCGCCCGGCTCAGTGCACTGCTGGAAATGGCGCGCGCCGAAGCCCGCGTGGCCGGCGTCGCCGTGCGCTGGGTGCCGCAGGGCCTGGACGCCGACGCAGCGGTGCAATTCCGCTTTGTCGGCCTGGGCCCGACGCAGACCTTGCCCACGCGCTGGCTCGACCCCGCCACGCGCGCCCAGGTGGTGGGTGCGGCCACCGTGCTGCTGGGGCCCGAGGCCATCTTGCCGCCGCAGCGCATCGTGCTGCGCCTGGCCGACCAGCGGCTGGAACTGGCCAGCGACGGGCTGGGCCCGTTCGCGGTGGCCAGCGCGCCGC
>JANMJI010000307.1:0-11287 GCA_031371275.1 Betaproteobacteria bacterium | reverse complement strand
AAGACGAAGATCAAGCACGACCTGGCTAACGCCGAAAATGTGCTGAACGAAGACCACTTCGGCCTTGAGAAAGTCAAGGACCGCATCCTTGAGTATCTTGCCGTGCAGCAGCGGGTGGACAAGGTCAAGGCGCCGATCCTGTGTCTGGTCGGCCCTCCGGGTGTGGGCAAGACCAGCCTGGGGCAGAGCGTGGCGCGTGCCACCGGCCGCAAGTTCGTGCGCATGGCGCTGGGCGGCATGCGTGACGAAGCCGAGATTCGTGGCCACCGCCGCACCTACATCGGCAGCATGCCGGGCAAGGTGCTGCAAAGCCTGAGCAAGATCGGCACACGCAACCCGCTGTTCCTGCTCGACGAGATAGACAAGCTGGGCATGGACTTCCGCGGCGACCCGTCTTCGGCGTTGCTGGAAGTGCTGGACCCGGAGCAGAACCACACCTTCAGCGACCATTACGTCGAGGTCGATTTCGACCTCAGCGACGTGATGTTCGTGGCCACGTCGAATTCAATGAACATTCCGCCGGCGCTGCTGGACCGGATGGAAGTCATACGGCTGGCCGGCTACACCGAGGATGAAAAGCTGCACATCGCCCAGCGTTACCTGATGCCCAAGCAGCAGAAGAACAACGGCGTCAAAGACGGTGAAATGGAGATCACCGAATCGGCTTTGCGCGCCATCCTGCGCTACTACACACGCGAAGCCGGCGTGCGCTCGCTGGAACGTGAAATTGGCAAGATTTGCCGCAAGGTGGTCAAGGGCATCACGCTGAAGAAGTACGCGGGCAAGGTGGTCGTCACCGACGAGAACCTCAACGACTTCCTGGGTGTGCGCAAGTTCGATTTCGGCCGCGCTGAAAAGAAGAACCAGGTCGGCCAGGTGGTCGGTTTGGCGTGGACGGAAGTGGGCGGTGATCTGCTGACCATCGAGGCCACGGTGATGCCCGGCAAAGGCAACATCATTCGCACGGGATCGCTCGGCGACGTGATGAAAGAAAGCGTTGAAGCCGCGCGCACGGTGGTGCGTTCACGCGCCCGCCGTCTCGGCTTGAAGGACGAGATTTTCGAGAAGCGCGACATCCACATCCATGTGCCAGATGGCGCCACGCCCAAGGACGGCCCCAGCGCCGGCGCGGCGATGACCACCGCTTTGGTGTCGGCCATGCTGGGCATTCCGGTGCGCGCCGATGTGGCGATGACGGGTGAGATCACATTGCGCGGCGAAGTCACTGCGATTGGTGGCTTGAAGGAAAAGCTGCTGGCGGCCCACCGCGGTGGCGTGAAGACGGTGTTGATCCCGGAGGACAACGTCAAAGACCTGCAGGACATTCCAGAGAACGCCAAGAACAACCTGGAGATCGTGCCGGTGCGCTGGATAGACCAGGTGCTGAAGATCGCGCTGGAAAGAGAGCCTGAGCCCCTGCCTGATGAGGAACTCGTCACCAAGGACGCGGCGCCCAAAGTGGAGATCGTGCCGCCTGTGGGTTCTGCCGACGCGTTGCCGCACTAGAATTGCGCTGCTCGCTTGCAATGCCCAAGCAAGCTGGCATAAAATGTGAGACTCGCTGCAAACAAGAGACTGTCCCAAAAAGACAGCAGCGGCAGCAGGCATATGCGGGATTAGCTCAGTTGGTAGAGCGATACCTTGCCAAGGTATAGGTCGAGAGTTCGAGTCTCTTATCCCGCTCCAAATTTCAAAATGGTTCAAGAAAGAGGGAAGCTCCGGCTTCCCTTCTTTTTGGCTGAAAATGCAAACTCACCCGCAGACCAAGGCGCGATAGCAAATCGGTTATGCAACGGATTGCAAATCCGTCCAGCCCGGTTCGACTCCGGGTCGCGCCTCCAGCATTTTTGATGCCGACAAGGGCTCTCTTCCGGGAGCCCTTGCTCGTTGGGGGCGCCGCCATAATCTGCGGCCTGCCCGGATGGCGAAATCGGTAGACGCAGCGGACTTAAAATCCGCGGCCCGCAAGGGCATACGGGTTCGAGTCCCGTTCTGGGCACCAGGCGCCTCGCGCGGCATGCCGACCGACAGGCCCCACGCCTAGAATGCGTCGGTTTATGTCAACGTCAATCAAGCCCAGGAGCGCGTCACATGAAGGTGCTGGTCCCCGTCAAGCGGGTGGTGGATTACAACGTCAAGGTGCGCGTGAAAAGCGACGGCACCGGGGTCGATATCGCCAACGTCAAGATGAGCATGAACCCCTTCGATGAGATCGCCATCGAAGAGGCCGTGCGGCTGAGGGAGAAGGGCGTTGTCACCGAGATCGTCGCCGTGTCCTGCGGTGTTTTGCAGTGCCAGGAAACACTGCGCACGGCGATGGCCATAGGCGCCGACCGCGCCATCCTGGTCGAGTGTGCGGATGAGTTGCAGCCGCTGGCCGTGGCCAAGCTGCTGAAGGCGCTGGTGGACAAGGAACAGCCCGGGCTGGTCATTTTGGGCAAGCAGGCGATTGACGACGACTGTAACCAGACCGGCCAGATGCTGGCCGCGTTGGCCGGCCTGCCGCAGGCCACGTTTGCATCCAAAGTTGAAGTGGGTGGTTTAGCCGGAGACGGCTTTGCCAGCGTCACGCGCGAGGTCGACGGTGGCTCTGAAACGCTGAAGATCAAGCTGCCCGCGGTGATCACGACCGACCTGCGCCTGAACGAGCCGCGCTATGTCACGCTGCCCAACATCATGAAGGCCAAGAAGAAGCAGCTGGACGTGTTCAAGCCAGCGGATCTGGGCGTGGATGTGGCGCCGCGCATCAAGACGCTGAAGGTGACAGAGCCGCCCAAGCGCGGCGCCGGCATCAAGGTGCCCGATGTCGCCACGCTGGTGGCCAAGCTGAAGAACGAAGCGAAGGTGATTTGAGATGGCTGCACTTGCGAATGTCTTGGTTGTGGCCGAACACGACAACGTGTCCATCAGGGGCGCCACCCTCAACACCGTGACCGCGGCGCTCGAAATTGGCAAATTCGGCGGCGCTGACGTGCATGTGCTGGTGGCCGGCACCGATGCGGCAGGCGCAGCCGCAGCCGCGGCGCAGATTGCCGGCGTGACGAAAGTGCTGCATGCCGACGCGCCGACGCTGAACCACGGCCTGGCCGAGAACGTCGCCGCGCAGGTGGTGGCCATTGCCGCCGGCTACAGCCACATCCTGTTCCCGGCCACGGCGGCGGGCAAAAACGTGGCGCCGCGCGTGGCGGCTTTGCTTGACGTGGCGCAGATCAGCGACGCGACCAAAATCATCAGCGCCGATACTTTCGAGCGCCCGATCTACGCCGGCAACGCGATTGCCACCGTGCAGAGCACAGACGCCACCAAGGTCATCACCGTGCGCACCACGGGCTTCGACCCGGCGGCGGCCAGCGGTGGCAGCGCCGCGGTGGCAAGCCTTGGTGCTGTGGCTGACAGTGGCAACAGCGCTTTCATGGGCAGCGAAATCGCCAGGAACGACCGCCCCGAGTTGACGGCGGCCAAGATCATCGTCAGCGGTGGCCGTGCGATGGGCAGCAACGAGAAGTTCAACGCCGTGCTGACGCCGCTGGCCGACAAACTGGGTGCCGCTTTGGGTGCCAGCCGCGCCGCGGTCGACGCCGGCTACGCGCCCAATGATTGGCAGGTCGGGCAGACGGGCAAGATCGTTGCGCCGCAGCTCTACATCGCCTGCGGCATCAGCGGCGCCATCCAGCACCTGGCCGGCATGAAGGACAGCAAGGTCATCGTCGCCATCAACAAGGACGCCGAGGCACCGATCTTCAGCGTCGCCGATTACGGGCTGGAAGCCGATCTCTTCGTCGCCGTACCCGAGCTCGTCGAGAAGCTCTGACACCGCTGCTGCACCAGGGCGCCACGCAAGGCGCCCTTCTCGTATCTGGAGACTTGCAATGACCTACCGCGCCCCCGTCAAGGACATGCTGTTCGTGATGAAAGAGTTGGCCGGCATCGACGCCGTGGCCAGCCTGCCCGGCTATGAAGATGCTGGCTACGACACCGCCGCGGCGGTGCTGGAAGAAAGTGCGAAGTTCAACGAAGGCGTGGTGGCGCCGCTGAACTGGGCTGGCGACCAGCAGCCCAGCTCGTTCAAGGCCGGCGTCGTCACCACCACAGCCGGCTTCAAACAGGCTTTCAAGCAATTCGCAGAAGGCGGCTGGCAGGGCTTGCAGCACCCGCTGGACTTTGGCGGCCAGGGCCTGCCCAAGCTCATTCACGCCGCATGCAGCGAGATGGTCAACAGCGCCAGCCTGAGCTTCGCGCTGTGCCCGTTGCTGACCGACGGCGCCATTGAAGCGCTGCTGACGGCCGGCTCACCCGAGCAGCAGGCCACCTACATCCCGAAGATGATCGACGGCAGCTGGACGGGTTCGATGAACCTGACAGAGCCGCAGGCCGGCAGCGACCTGAGCATGGTGCGCACCCGCGCCGAACCGCAGCCCGATGGCAGCTTCAAGATCTTCGGCACCAAGATCTACATCACCTACGGCGAACACGACATGGCGGACAACATCGTCCACCTGGTGCTGGCGCGTGTGGTGGGTGCGCCCGAAGGCGTGAAGGGCATCAGCCTGTTCATCTGCCCAAAGTTTCTGGTGCACCCGGATGGCAGCCTGGGCGCACGCAACGACGTGCACTGCGTCAGCATCGAACACAAGCTGGGCATCAAGGCCAGCCCGACGGCGGTGCTGCAATACGGTGACCATGGCGGTGCCCAGGCCACGCTCATCGGCCAGGAAAACCGCGGTCTCGAGACCATGTTCATCATGATGAACGCGGCCCGTTTTGGCGTTGGTGTGCAGGGCATCGCGCTGGCCGAACGCGCTTACCAGAAGGCCGTGCAGTACGCGCGTGACCGCGTGCAAAGCCGGCCCGTCGACGGCTCGGCCAACGGCCCCGCGGCCATCATCCATCACCCCGATGTGCGCCGCATGCTGATGACCATGCGCGCCCACACCGAGGGCTGCCGCGCGATGGCGCTGGTGGCCGCGGCAGCCTTCGACGCCACCCATGCCCACCCGGATGCCGACGTGCGCAAGCAGAACCAGGCCTTCTACGAATTCCTGGTGCCGCTGGTGAAGGGCTTGACTACCGAGATGAGCCTGGACGTGGCCAGCCTGGGTGTGCAGGTACACGGCGGCATGGGCTTCATCGAAGAAACCGGCGCCGCGCAATACCTGCGCGACGCGAAGATATTGACGATCTACGAAGGCACGACGGCCATTCAAGCCAACGACCTGGTGGGCCGCAAGACGGCGCGTGACGGCGGCGCCGTGGCGCGTGGCATTGCCGCGCAAATGGAAGCGACCGTTGGCGCGTTGAACGCACGTTCAAGCCCTGCCTGCAAGACCATGGCCAAGCGCCTGGGCGCCGGCCGCCGTGCCTTTCTCGATGCCGTGGCCTTTGTTGCCGGCAGCACCAAGGCCCAGCCCAACGCGGTGTTCGCCGGCAGCGTGCCCTATTTGATGCTGGCCGGCACCGTGGTCGCCGGCTGGCAGATGGCGCGGGCGCTGATGGCCGCCGAAGACCTGCTGGCTGCAGGCACGGAGCCCGAGTTCATGCAAGCCAAGATCGCCACCGCGCGCTTCTACGGCGACCACATCCTCAACAAGGCCACAGCCCTTCGCGACAGCATCGTCGAAGGGTCTGAAGCCGTCACCGCCCTTGCGCTGGAGTCGTTCTGATGTCTTTGCCCGCCGCCCTGCAACGCGTACCGCTGCCCGTCATCGGCGCGCCGCTGTTCATCGTCAGCAACCCCAAGCTCGTGATCGCCCAGTGCACTGCAGGCGTGGTGGGTTCGATGCCGTCATTGAACGCCCGCCCGGCCGCACAGCTTGACGACTGGCTGGCCGAAATCACCGAGGGCCTGGCCGCCTGGGACCGCGCCCATCCTGACCAGCCCGCTGCGCCGTATGCCATCAACCAGATCGTGCACAAGAGCAATGACAGGCTCGACCACGACCTGCAAATGTGCGCCAAGTACAAGGTGCCCATCGTCATCACCAGCCTGGGCGCGCGTGTCGATGTCAACCAGGCCGTGCACAGCTGGGGCGGCGTCGTGCTGCACGACATCATCAACAACTTCTTCGCCAAGAAGGCCATCGAGAAAGGCGCCGACGGCCTGATCGCCGTGGCCGCGGGCGCTGGTGGCCATGCTGGGGTGAAGAGCCCTTTTGCGCTGATGCAGGAAATACGCGAATGGTTCAGCGGCCCGGTGGCCTTGTCGGGTGCCATCGCGTCGGGCGACGGCGTGCTGGCGGCGCTGGCCGCGGGTGCCGATTTCGCCTACATCGGCTCGGCCTTCATCGCCACCCTTGAGGCGCGTGCTTCAGACGACTACAAGCAGTGCATCGTCGACAGCAACAGCGACGACATCGTCTACAGCAGCCTGTTCACTGGCGTCCACGGCAACTACCTCAAGCCCAGCATCCGCGCCGCCGGCATGGACCCGGACAACCTGCCGGAAAGCGATCCCAGCAAGATGAACTTCGGCGGTGGCGAGGGCAGCAAGCCCAAGGCCTGGAAGGAAATCTGGGGCTGCGGCCAGGGCATCGGCGCGGTGAAGGCCGTGGTGCCGGCGGCTGAACTGGTGGCGCGCTTGAAGCGTGAACTTCAGGCGGCGCAGCAACGTGTGGGCATGCGCCTGCCAGCGATGGCCTGAAGGCCCGCTGCGCAACAAAAAACGGGGCCCGCGGGCCCCGTTTGCATGGGCGCAATGCCGCTTACTTGATCGAAGTGAAGCGCGCCTCGGGTCGGTCGTCTGACCTGTGAACTGTAGTGACACTGGCCTTCATGGCCCACGGCCGCACCTGGTGGTGCAGCGGGATGAAAAAGACCTCGTCCTTGATGCGCAGCAACGCTTCCTTGATGAGGCCGTTGCGCTTGGCCACATCGGTTTCGACCTTCATCGCATCGGTCAGCCGGTCGACGGCCGGATCACTCAGGCGCGAGAAGTTGAAGTTGCCGTCGGCACCCGTGGTGCGCGTGCGCGCCAACGCCTGGATCATGTACTGTGCGTCGTAGGTGGCGACGCCCCAGCCCAACATGAAGATCGAGGTGTCGAAGTTCTGGAACTTCTGGCTGAAGGTGGCCATGTTCTCTGTCACCAGTTGCGCCTTGACGCCAATCTTGGCCCACATCGCGGTCACCGCCTGGCAGATTTTCTCGTCGTTGACGTAGCGGTTGTTGGGGCAATTCAGCCGCACTTCAAAGCCATCTGGATAGCCGGCTTCGGCCAGCAGTTTCCTGGCCGCCACGGCGTCGGTCTTCACCGGCACATCGAGCTCTTTGCTGTGGCCGTTGACACCCGGTGCGACCATCAAACCAGCGGGGATGGACAAACCGCTCATCGTGCTGCGGCGTATCGCTTCACGGTCGATGGCCATGCTCAGGGCCTCGCGCACACGCTTGTCCTTGAAGGGGTTCTTGCCCTTCACGCTGCTGTACTTCAGCTCGGCACTGCCGACGTCGGGGGCCAGGAAGATGGTGCGTACCTCGGGGCCTTCCACCACCTTCAACGCCTTGTCGCCCCGCAGCCGCGCCACGTCCTGCGTGGGAATGTCGGTGAGCATGTCCACATCACCCGACAGCAGCGCCGCCACGCGGGTGGCCTCGGCCTTGATGGGCGTGTAGACGACCTGCGTGATGTTGCCGGTGGGCTTGTCCCACCAGGCTTCATTGCGCGCCATCAGGATGCGCTGCTCGGGCTGCCAGCTCAGGATGCGGTAAGCGCCCGTGCCCATCACATTGCGTGAAGCAAAGTTCTCTTCCTTGGCCTTGTAGTCCTGCACGTTCAGGGTCTTGTTCTTCTCGGCCCAGGCCTTGCTCATGATGCGGAAATCGATGATGTTGCGCAGCAGGATGGGGTTGGGCCCGGCGAGCATGAAATCGACCGTGTGCTCGTCAATCTTCTTGATGTCAGCAATGCCCGTCACGTAAATCTGCATCGTGCCCTGCGGCTGCTTGATGCGGTTGAAGCTGAACAACACGTCGTCGGCCGTGAAGGACGAACCATCGTGGAATTTCACGCCCTTGCGCAGGTCGAAACGCACTTGCGTGGGCGTGATGAAGGTCCACTTGGTGGCCAGTGCCGCCTCCACCTGGTAGGTGGCGCTGTAGCGTGTCAGGCCTTCATAGGCGTGCATCAGGATGGCGTTGGTGGTGGCGTGGTTCTGCGAATGCGGGTCCAGCGTCAGGATGTCGTTCTGCGCTGCCCAGCGCAGCGTCTGGGCCTGCACCGGCGCGGCCAGGCCCAGGGTCAGTGCCACGCCGGCCGCGGCCAGCAAGTGTTTGAAGTTCATGGTCTTGGGGGCTCGAAGCGAGCGTTCAACAAAACCCCGGATGCTAGGGCCCTGGCGGCGCAGCGGCCCGCGGGAAATTCCCGGGGCTGCCCTTCAGAGGGCTTCCAGGTCGGCGTCGCAGCCGTGCGCAGCAGCAATCCAGCGCAAGGCCAGGCGCCGCGCCAGCGCGGCCGGCAGCCAGGGCAGCCAGCGCCGCGGTTGTGCCACCACGCCGCAGTGGTAGCGCGCGGCGGGCTCATCCCACACCAGCGCATGGCAGGCGCCTTGCCGTTTGCGCGACAACAGCATGCCCAGCGGGCACGGCTGCGCTGCGCAACACAGGCCGCAGCCGTTGCAGGCCTGGCCCTCTGGCGGCTTGAGCGGTGCGGCAGGGTGCAGGTGGATCACGCGCGGGCGCATGGGCCGGCAGTCTGGGGCTGCACGCGCCGCCGCAGTGGCGAAACAAGGGCTTTCGAGGCGGCCAATTCGAGGCCTCAAACAGCCCGGGCGTGGTGCTACAGTCGCGGCCTGAATAAAGACACGGTCCTTCCCGTCCCCTTGCGTTGTTTGATTGCAGCAAGGCGGGTCGCTAGTCCGCTTGCCCGGTGAAGCCGGGGCCGCGGAAGGTTGATCAACCCATCGGCGCCTTGGAAACCAGGGCAAAAGGTGAGCGAAATATGATGCAGCAAACCAGGGCGAACTCGTACCTGTTCGGTGGCAACGCCCCCTACGTGGAAGCGTTGTACGAGGCCTACCTCGACAACCCCGGCAGCGTGCCAGACAACTGGCGCACCTATTTCGACAACCTACAGCATGTGCCTGCCACCGACGGCAGCAATGCCCGCGATGTGGCCCATGCCCCGGTGCTGGAATCCTTCGCGCAGCGTGCCAAGGCCAACGCCTTTGCGTTGAGGGCCAGCGAGGCCGACCTGGCGGTGGCGCGCAAGCAGGTGCATGTGCAAAGCCTGATCGCTGCCTACCGTTTTTTGGGTTCACGTTGGGCCGATCTGGACCCCCTGAAGCGCACCGAACGGCCGAAGATTCCCGAGCTGGACGCGGCCTTCTACGACTTGACAGAGTCGGACATGGACATCATGTTCTCGGCCGTCAACACCTATTTCAGCAAGGCAGAAAATACCAGCCTGCGCGAGATATTGCAGGCCCTGCGTGAAACCTATTGCGGCACCATCGGCGCCGAATTTATGCACTGCACCGACCCGGTGGAAAAACGCTGGTGGCAGGAAAAGCTGGAATCGCGGCGCAGCAAACCCAGCTTCAGCGCCGACGAGAAGAAGCACATCCTTGACCGGCTGACGGCTTCAGAAGGGCTGGAGCGTTACCTGCACACCAAGTACGTGGGCCAGAAGCGCTTCAGCCTGGAAGGTGGCGAGAGTTTCATCGCCAGCATGGACGAAGTGGTGCAGCGCGCCGGTGCTTCGGGTGTGCAGGAAATCGTTATCGGCATGGCCCACCGCGGCCGCCTGAATGTGCTGGTGAACACGCTGGGCAAGATGCCGGCCGACCTGTTTGCCGAGTTCGACCACACCGCGCCCGAAGCCCTGCCTTCGGGTGACGTGAAGTACCACCAGGGCTTTTCCAGCGACATCACCACCCCTGGCGGGCCCGTACACCTGAGCCTGGCCTTCAACCCCAGCCACCTGGAGATCGTCAACCCGGTGGTGGAGGGCAGCGTGAAGGCGCGCATGGACCGCCGCGGCGACAAGACCGGCGCGCAAGTGCTGCCGGTGCTGGTACACGGCGACGCTGCCTTTGCCGGCCAGGGCGTGGTGATGGAAACGCTGGCGCTGGCACAAACACGCGGCTATTTCACGGGCGGCACCGTGCATCTGGTGGTGAACAACCAGATCGGCTTCACCACCAGCGACCCGCGCGACACGCGCAGCACGCTGTACTGCACCGACGTGGTCAAGATGATCGAAGCGCCGGTGCTGCATGTCAACGGCGACGACCCCGAAGCGGTGGTGTGGTGCACGCAGTTGGCGATGGACTACCGCAAGGAGTTCAGAAAAGATGTCGTCGTTGACATCATCTGCTTCCGCAAACTGGGCCACAACGAACAGGACACGCCTTCGTTGACGCAGCCGCTGATGTACAAGGTAATTGCCAAGCACCCGGGCACGCGCAAGCTGTATGGCGACAAGCTGGTGGCGCAAGGCGTGTTGCCCGAGGGTGGCCCCGACGACATGGTCAAGGCCTTCCGCGCCGCGATGGACGAAGGCCGGCATACCGTCGATCCTGTACTGACAAACTTCAAGAGCAAATACGCCGTCGACTGGGTGCCCTTCCTGGGCAAGAAATGGACGGACGCCGCCGACACCGCGCTGCCGCTGGCCGAGATCAGGCGCCTGAGTGAACGCCTGGCCACCATCCCCGGCGACTTCAAGGTGCACCCGCTGGTGGCCAAGGTGGTTGCCGACCGCGCGGCCATGGGCCGTGGCGAGATCAATGTCGATTGGGGCATGGGCGAAACGCTGGCCTATGCGTCACTGGTGGCCAGCGGTTATGCAGTCCGATTGAGCGGCGAAGACTGCGGCCGTGGCACCTTCACCCACCGCCACGCCGTGCTGCACGACCAGGACCGCGAGAAGTGGGACACCGGCACCTACATCCCGCTGCAAAACGTCGCCGACGGGCAGGCCGATTTCACGGTCATCGACTCGCTGCTGTCTGAAGAGGCGGTGCTCGGCTTTGAGTACGGCTACAGCAGCGCCGAGCCCGGCACGCTGACGATCTGGGAAGCGCAATTCGGCGATTTCGTCAACGGCGCGCAGGTCGTCATCGACCAGTTCATTGCCAGTGGCGAAGTGAAGTGGGGCCGTGTCAATGGCTTGACGCTGATGCTGCCGCACGGCTATGAAGGCCAAGGCCCAGAGCACAGCAGCGCACGGCTTGAGCGCTTCATGCAACTGGCGGCCGACAACAACATGCAGATCGTGCAGCCCACGTCGGCCAGCCAGATTTTTCACCTGCTGCGCCGGCAGATGGTGCGGCAGTTCCGCAAGCCGCTCATC
>JANMJI010000300.1:0-18770 GCA_031371275.1 Betaproteobacteria bacterium | reverse complement strand
AACCGCGCGCTGGCGGCGCAGTTCTTGGGCTTGTCGCGTCAGAGCCTGTACGTCAAGCTGCGCCGTTACGGCCTTGGGGATCTCGGTGGCGACAACGCAGATTGACATTTCAAATGTAAACATCAGTTGGTGCTGGTGTTGATGGACTGGGGCCGGCCGGTGCATGCCGCTGCAACAGGCCAGCGGCTGAAGGCACAGCGCCAACGGCCACTGCAGGTGCAACCCCGCGAGGCACGCGCAAGCCAAGCCCGCGGCGCAAGCGCTGAAGGCACGCGCCGCGGTGCGCATGCGGCACACTTGCCGGCATGAACGGACTGAACGAATCCAAAGGCCCGAACGGGCCTTTGCACGGCCTGCGCGTGATCGAATTCGCCGGCATCGGCCCGGCGCCCTTGGCCTGCATGCTGCTGGCCGACCTGGGCGCCGATGTCGTGCGCATCGACCGCCTTGAACCCAGCGGCCTGGGACTGGGCATGGCGCCGCACCACGATGTCAATGCGCGCGGCCGGCGTTCGGTGGCGCTGGACCTGAAGCAGGCCGCAGGCCGCAACGCCGCGCTGCGCCTTTTGGCCGATGCCGACGTGCTGGTCGAAGGCTTTCGCCCGGGCGTGATGGAGCATCTGGGCTTGGGGCCCGACCCCTGCGCGGCGCTGAACCCGCGCCTGGTCTACGGCCGCATGACAGGCTTCGGCCAGAGCGGGCCGCTCGCGGCGGCTGCGGGACACGACTTGAACTACATCGCACTAACGGGCGTGTTGCATGCCATCGGCCCTGCCGGTGGCGCGCCGGTGCCGCCGCTGAACCTGGTGGGTGACTACGGTGGCGGCGCGCTCTACCTCGCCTTCGGCGTGCTGGCCGCACTCTTCGAGCGCCAGCGTTCCGGCCGGGGCCAGGTGGTGGACGCGGCGATGGTGGACGGCGCGGCGTCGCTGGCATCCGTCTTCTTCGGCCTGCAGGCAGCCGGCCAATGGGGCGCGCCGCGCGGCGCCAATGTGCTGGACGGCGGCGCGCCGTTCTACGCCGCTTACGAAACGGCCGACGGCCGCCACATCAGCCTGGCCGCGCTGGAGCCGAAGTTCTTTGCGCTGCTGGTGCAGGCGCTGGGCCTGGACAGCCGTTACCTGGCGCGCCAGTACGACCGGCGCCTGTGGCCAGAACTGCGCGTCGCAATGGCCGACGCAGTGCGCCAGCACACGCGCGACGAGTGGTGTGTTCGCCTGGAGGGCAGCGATGTCTGCTTCGCGCCGGTGCTGTCTTTCGAAGAAGCGCCGTTGCATGCGCATGCGTTGGCGCGTGAAGCCTTCGTGACGCTGGATGGTGTGGTGCAGCCGGCGCCCGCGCCGCGCTTTGGGCGCACACCCGCAGCGCAGCCGAAACCGGCGCCGAGGGTGGGTGAACACACGGCGCAGGTGCTGCAAGCCGCGGGCTTCAGCGCGGCCGAAGTGCAGGCGTTGGTGACAGCAGGAGTGGCACGATGAAAAGCGCGATGAACAGCACGATGCACAGCAGCTACGCACCACCAGCCGACGCGCGCCGTGCCGCGTCCTTGCTGCTTTTGCGCGATGGCGAGGCCGGCCTTGAAGTGCTGATGCTGCGCCGCGCCGAACGCGACGGCGACGCCCGCAGCGGCGCCGCCGTGTTCCCCGGTGGCGTGCTCGACACGCGCGACCGCGATGCCCACGCCTTCACGCTCGGCCCCGACGACGTGCAAGCCAGCGCACAACTGGGGCTGGCGGCGGGCGGGCTCGACTACCTGATTGCCGCAGTGCGCGAAACCTTCGAGGAGGTGGGCCTGCTCTTGGCCGACGACGACGTCGATCTGCCGGCGCTGCTGCCATGGCGCGAGCGCCTGCAGCAGGGCAGCGCCAGCGTGGCCGAGTTCTGCCGCGAGACGGGTTTGAAGCTTGACCTGCGCGGCCTGGTCTATTTCAGCCACTGGCTCACACCGCCCGGCAACCCGAAGCGTTTCGACACGCGATTTTTCATGGCGCTGGCGCCAACCGGCCAACAGGCGCTGGCCGACCTGGGTGAAGCGCAGGAGCTGATGTGGCTGACACCGACGCAAGCGCTGGCGCCTGAGCGCGCCCTGAAGCTGCTGCCGGTGACGCAACGCACGCTGCAGGACCTGGGCCGCCACGCCAACGCCGCCGCCGCGTTGCAGGCGGCGCGTGCGCTGAAACAGGTGCCGCTCATCATGCCGCGCCGCGCGATGGGGCCACGCGGTTCGCGCGTCGTGCTGCCGCACGAACTGCCTTACGCCGAAGTGGCGCGGCTGGACCCCGAAGGCCGGGGCGACGTGCACGCCGACCTGCTGGCCGGCCGCGCGGTGCGCTTGTCGCCGCACATCGTGCGCGTGACGGCGCCCAACCCAGGGCCGATGACCGGTCCCGGTACCAACACCTACCTCGTGGGTTCAGGTGACAGCTGGACGGCGATCGACCCGGGGCCTGTCGGTGAGCCGCACTTGCAGGCCATCCTTGCGGCCCTGCCGGGCAAGCTCGTGCAAGTCCTCGTCACGCACACGCACAAGGACCATTCACCCGGTGCCGCCGCCTTGTCTGCCGCCACCGGCGCGCCGGTGTTCGGCCGCGTGGCCGCGTTTCCTGAGTGGCAGGACGACAGCTTCGTGCCGCTGCGTGAGCTGGCGGGCGGCGAGCGGCTGGTGCTGGCCGGCGGTCTCACGCTGCGTGTCATTCACACCCCGGGTCACGCCTCCAACCACCTCTGCTACCTGCTGGAAGAAGAGCGCACGCTCTTCACCGGCGACCATGTGATGCAGGGTTCGACGGTGGTCATCAATCCGCCCGACGGCGACATGGCGGCCTACCTGGCCTCATTGACGGCGCTGCTGGACGTGCCACTGGACTGGCTCGCACCTGGCCACGGCTTTCTGGTTGCCGAGCCGCACGCCGTGCTGCGTGCGCTGGTCTCGCACCGCCTGAAGCGCGAGGCCAAAGTGCTGGCCGCCCTTCAGCTGTTCGGCGCGGCGCCGATGGACGCATTGCTGCTGCGTGTCTACGACGACGTGCCCGCCGCGCTGCACCCGATGGCGCGGCGTTCGCTGCTGGCGCACTTGCTGAAGCTGCAGGCCGACGGTGCGGCCGTCGCCACCGGCGAACTCTGGCGTCACTCAGCCGGCGGCTGAAGCCGGCGCAGCCGGTGCCGCCTGCCAGCGTCCGTCAACCAGCAACTGGTGCGGCCCGAACTTGGCCTTGTAGGCCATCTTCGGGCTCTGCTCGATCCAGTAGCCCAGGTAGACGTTGGGCAGCTTGAGCTGGCGCGTCTGCTCGATCTGCCAGAGCACGCTGTAGGTGCCGTAGCTGGTGCCGGGCTCGGGTTCGTAGTAGGTGTAGACGGCCGAGATGCCGTCGCTCAGCACGTCGAGGATGCTGACCATCTTCAGCGCACCCGGGTGGCCATCGACCGGCGGTTCGCGAAACTCCACCATGCGTGAATTGACGCGGCTTTGCAGCAGGAACTGGGTGTACTGGTCGACGCTGTCCTGGTCCATGCCGCCGCCGCTGTGGCGGCCGCTTTGGTAGCGCAGGTAGAGCTGGTAGTGCTCGGCCACAAAGCCCAAGCGCAGCACGCGGGCCTTCAAACTGCCATGGGCTTTTTGTGCGCGGCGCTGGCTGCGCGTGGGCGTGAAAGCGGCGACGGGCACGCGCAGCGGCACGCAGGCACGGCAGCCGTCGCAGTAGGGGCGGTAGGTGAACATGCCGCTGCGCCGAAAGCCCGCAGCCACCAAGCCGGAATAGGTGTCGGCGTGGATCAAATGGCTGGGTGTGGCCACCTGCGAGCGGGCCTGCCGGTTGGGCAGGTAGCTGCAGGGGTACGGCGCCGTTGCATAAAACTGCAAAGACCGCAGCGGCAATTCCTTGGGGTGGGTCACGCGTGAATGGGGTTGGCAGGGGGTTCTGGGTCGGGTTTCTGTGTGCCAGCGGCGGGCGGCCACAGCAGCGCCCAAGCCGCTTCATCATAGGACCAAGGCGCCACTTCGGCAGCCCCCACGCCCGCGGCCACCAGGCCCAGGAACTGCGCACGCGGCAATTCGTGGGCGCCAAAGCTGGCCAGGTGGCGGGTGTTCTGCTGGCAATCGACAAAAGCCACGCCGCGGGCGCGGCAGGCGGCGACAAAGCCGGCCAGCGCGATCTTCGAAGCATCGGTGCGGTGGGCGAACATCGATTCACCAAAGCACATGCGGCCGATGGCGACGAAGTACAGGCCGCCGACCAGTTCACCGCCGACCCAGGTCTCGACGCTGTGGACGCGGCCGGCGGCATGCCATTCGCTGTAGGCGCGCACCATGGCGGGCACGATCCAGGTGCCGTCCTGGCCTTCGCGCGGGGTGCTGGCGCAGGCCAGGATGACGCGCTCGAACGCGCTGTCGAAGCGCAATTCACAGCCCGGCGTGCGCGCAAAACGCCGCAGCGTTTTCTTCAAACTGGCAGAGACGCGAAAGCCGGCCACGGGCAGTACCATGCGCGGGTCTGGGCTCCACCACAGCACCGGCTGGCCGGCGCTGTACCAGGGGAAGATGCCGCCGCGGTAGGCCTCTTCCAGCCGCCGCGGCGAGACCTTGCCGCCGGCCGCCACCAGGCCCGGCAGGTCGCTGTCTTCACCTGAAGCGGTGCTTGCCGGCGGCAGTGGCGTGGCTTCGTCTACCCAGTGCAACATGCGACCCCAAGTTTTCAGCGCCCGCCCAGCTGCTGCCACAAGAACGTGTACTCCAGCGCCACCATCTGCGCGCGCTGGCCGTTGTCGGCAGCGCCGCCATGGCCGCCTTCGATGTTTTCCCAGTACAGCAGCGGGTGGCCTTGTTCCAGCATGCGGGCGGCCATCTTGCGCGCGTGACCGGGGTGGACGCGGTCGTCACGCGTGCTGGTGGTGAACAAGACCTTGGGCAATTGGCTGCCCGGCCTGACGTTCTGGTAGGGGCTGTACTTGCTGATCCAGGCCCATTCATCGGCCTTGTCGGGGTTGCCGTATTCGGCCATCCACGAAGCGCCGGCCAGCAGCTTGTGATAGCGCTGCATGTCCAGCAGCGGCACCTGGCAGACCACGGCGTTGAAGAGCTCTGGCCGCTGCAGCATCACCGCGCCCATCAGCAGGCCGCCGTTGCTGCCGCCCTGCATGCCCAGGTGCTGCGGGCTGGTGACCTTGCTGGCGATCAAGTCCTCGGCCACGGCAGCGAAATCGTCGTAGCTGTTTTGCTTGCTGGCCTTGACGGCAGCCTGGTGCCAGGCCGGCCCGAATTCACCACCGCCGCGGATGTTGGCCAGCACGTAAACGCCGCCCTGGCCGGTCCAGGCGCGGCCCACGCCGCCTGAATAAAACGGCAGCATGGGCACTTCAAAACCGCCGTAGCCGTACAGCAGCGTCGGGTTGTTGCCGTCGGCTGTCGCACCCTTGGGCCAGATCACAAAGTAGGGCACCCGTGTGCCATCTTTGCTCTTCGCAAAGCGCTGCTCCACGCGCATGCCGCTGGCGTCGTAAAACGTCGGGCGCGATTTCAGCACTTCACGCTTGTCGTCGTTGGCCGCGCTGCCGGTGTGGCCCAGCTGCAGCGTGTCGGGGCGCAGGAAGTCTGATGCGTTGAGGAAGTAGGCCTCGGCCAGCGCGTCTTCCTTCAGCAGCGGGTCGTGCAGCGCGCTGACGCTCAAGCTGCCGGGGTAGGGCGTCTTCACGTCGCGGCGCGTCCAGCGGCCGTCAAGCACCCGCCATTCCTCAACCTTGCCGGCGACGTTGTCCAGCACGTCCAGCAGCACGGTGTCGCGCGTGAAGCTGTGGCCGGCCAAAGAGCGTGTGGCGGTGGGCGTGAACAGCGCAGTGAACTTGCGCTCGCCCTTGAAGTAGGCGGCGGCGTCTGTCACCAGCAGCGAACCGCGCGGCCAGGTCGTGCCGGCCACCGACCAGTCGCTGCGCAGGTCGATGAAGGCGAGCTGACGGCGCAAGCTCAGGGTGGCGTCCAGCGGCTTGTCAATGGCCACCAGCTTGGCGCCCTGCAGCAGAAAGTCGCGCGAGGTGTAGAAGTCCAGGCTGCGGCTGAACACCGTGCGTTCGAAGCCGGGGGTGCGGTCTACATGCACACCGGCTGCCACGTCCTGCTTCTCGGCTTCAAACACCGTGGTCGCTTTGTCCAGCGTCTGGCCGCGGCGCCATTCCTTGATGACGCGCGGGTAGCCAGAATCGGTCAAGCTGCCGGGGCCGAAATCGGTGGCAACATAGACGCGGTCGCGGTCTATCCAGTCGACGCTGGACTTCGCTTCGGGCAGCGTGAAGCTGCCTTCGACAACAAACTTCTTGGCCACCGTGTCGAACTCGCGCAGCACGGTGGCGTCGGCACCGCCGCGCGACAGCGCGATCAGGCAGCGCCTGTAATCGGGCCCCAGGCAGGTGCTGCGCGACCAGACCCAGTTTTCACCCTCGGCCTTGCCTAACGCGTCAACATCAATGACAACCTCCCATGCAGGCTGCGGCTTGCGGTATTCGGCCAGCGTGGTGCGCCGCCACAGCCCGCGCGGGTTGGCCGCGTCGCGCCAGAGGTTGTACAGCCAGTCACCACGGCGGCTGACATAGGGAATCTGTTCCTTGCTGTCCAACACCTCGCGCAGGCTGCTGCGCAGTTTCGCAAAGCCGGGGCGGGCTTGCAGCACCGCTTCGCTCTCGGCGTTGCGTTCGCGCACCCAGGCCAGTGCGCGCGTGCCTTGCACTTCTTCGAGCCAGAGGTAGGGGTCCGGCGTGGCGGCGGTCGTGGGCGTGGTCGTGGGCGTGGACGTTTGTGACATGGCAAGGTGGGTGGTGGACAAGCCCAGGCCCAAGGCCAGGGTGCGCAACCAGTGATGCAGCTTCATCGTGCGGTGGCCGTTCTGATGGCGGTGGGGTGGACTTCAACGCTGCGCTCGCCGTTGCCGACCCAGATCTGCGCGTCCTGCACCGTGATCTGCAGCTGCATCGTGCGTTCGGCCAGTGCAGCCAGCGCCTGGCTCTGGGCGGCAGGAATCTGCCACACCGTGAGGTTGGACAAGCGCGTGAGTTTGTTCTGTACGCCAGCCCACCATATGTGGGCCGACCCGCTGTAGGTGTACAGCGTGACGCGGTCGGCACGCCCTGCGGCGCGCACCAGTCGGCGTTCGTCGGGCTGGCCCACTTCTATCCATTGGCGCAGTTCACCGGCCAGGCTGTGCTGCCACAGATCGGGCTCTTCGGCGTCGGCCACCCCGCGTGCGAAGACCAGCGCGCCGTCGTGGTCGTCGGCCGGCACCTGCAGCGCAAAGGCCAGCAAGCGAACCATCAAACGCTCATCGGTTTCAGACGGCTGCCGCGGCAGCGTCAGCTGGTGCGTGGCGTACAGGCCGCGGTCCATGTCGGCGATCTGCAGATTGGCCTTGTAGATGGTGGCTTTGATGGCCATCAGCGTGTCTGGCGACTTGACAAACGGTGGGGCGAAAGGTTCACGGGCATGGGCAGGGCGCAACGGCAAAGCTGCGCACTGTGCCACAGCGCGCCGGCCGTGGCCCGGGCTGCGAGCACAGGCCTGCTACGGCTTCTCGGCCACCTGCTTCAGGTTGGCCAGGCCACCTTCAAAGTCCTTGCCCACCATGTTGTCGGCAAACAAGGCCATCCAGTGGAACAGCGGGTTCTTGCCCATGTCACCGTCCATGGTCCAGCTGACACGGGTGCCGCTGCCTTCGGCGCTGAAACGCAGGTCGCCGCTGGACGTGGTGCCGAAGTCCGGGAAATACAGGTCGTAGCCCAGGCGTGCGGCCGGCTCGGCCGCGGTGAAGCTCATGCGGCCGTCGCCCTGGCTGGCGCTTTTCCAGGCCCACACCGCACCCACACCGCTGGGCGGGCCTTCGTAGGTGATCTGCATCGCCGGGTCGCGCAGATTCCACACCGACCATTCTTTCCAGCGCCGCGGGTCAACCACAAGTGCATAGACTTTCTCCGGTGGCGCGTTGACGCTGATGCTGCGCGTGACCTTGAATTTGGGCGACAGCAGCAGGCCGCCCAGCAGCAGCACGGCGGCCAGCGCCACGATCACGATCAAGGCCCATTTGACGATCTTCATGTGCAGCTCCTGCAAGCGATGCAGCAGTGTGGCGCGGCCGGTGCCCGCAGGCAAGGGTGGCATCATGCGCACCTTTGCCGGCGCGCCCGCCACCGACCTTTGAGGATTCAACAAATGAAGGCCCACCACGTCCTGCTTGCCAGCCTGTGTTTGGCGTTGACCTGGCCAGCCCCGTCCCAAGCGCAGACACAGACCCCGACCACGCCCGCCAAGCCGGCGGCGAAACCGGCGGCCACCAAGCCCACCGCCACCGCAGCCGCTGCCAAGCCGGCCGACAACAAGACGCTGACCTTGGGCAGCGGCAAGAACCCCGGCGGCCCCATCCTCACGCGCGACGAGTTGCGTGCCTGCCTGAAGGAAGAAGAGCGCCTGCGCACCAGGCTCACCGAAGTGGAAGGCGGCCGCGGCGCGCTGGACCGCGAAAAGGAAGCCCTTGGCGTCGAGCAGGCCGCGCTGCGCGCCGACCGCGCGCCGCTGGACGAGTTGAAGAAAAGGACCGACGACCTGGCGGCCCGCCTGCGCGACTACGCCGCCCGCGTGGATGCCTGGAACAAGGGCGTGACGGAGTTCAACGCCAACCTGCGCGCCAACACTGCGACGTCTGAGCGCCAGCGCGTCGAATTCAACCGCCAGCGCGAAGAGCTGGCCAAACTGCTGGTCGAGCTCGAAGCTGAAAAAGCGCGCCACACCGCTGAAAGCGAAGGCCTGGTGCGCGCCTACAACGTGCGCCTGGCCGCTTTGGACAGCCGTGTGGTCGACTGGAACCAGCGCAATGCCCAGGCCAATGAAGCCAACAAGGCGCTGGAAGTTGAACGCCAGGCCTGGCTGGCCGGCTGTGGCGACCGCCGCTACCGCGAAGAAGACGAACAAGCCGTGCGGGCTGGCAAGTAAGGGGCGGGCGATGACCACCGACAACCCGCTGCTGCAAGACTGGAACACGCCCTATGGCCTGCCCCCTTTCAGCCTGCTGCGCAGCGCGCATTTCGAGCCCGCGCTGCTGGCCGCGATGCAGCAGCACCGCGATGAACTGGCGGCCTTGACCCGCCAATCCGCCACGCCCGACTTCGCCAACACGATGGCTCCGTTTGACCGTGCTGGCCGCCGCCTGGCGTGTGTGGCGAGCACCTTCTACAGCCTCACCGCATCGGCCACCAGCCCGGAGCTGCAGGCCGTGCAACGCCAGATGGCCGCACCCATGGCCGCGCACCACAGCGCCGTCTACAACGACGCCGCGCTGTTCGCCCGCGTGGCCAGCCTGCACGCCCAGCGCGACAGCCTGGGCCTGGGGCCTGAACAGCAGCGACTGCTGGACCGCGTACACCTGGATTTTTTGCGTGCCGGCGCGCGCTTGCAGCCGACCGAGCAAGCCCGCTACGCGCAAGTCATGCAAGACCTGGCGCGCCTGACGACGCGCTTTGCGCAAAACGTGTTGCACGACGAATCGGGCTGGCACCTGCCGTTGCTGACAGAGGCCGACCTGGCCGGCCTGCCTGACTTTGTGCGCGCCAACGCTCGGCAAGCGGCGCTGGACCGCGGCCTGCCCGGCCATGCCATCACGCTGGCACGTTCGCTGGTCGTGCCCTTCCTCAGTTTCTCGCAGCGCCGCGACCTGCGCGAACAAGCCTGGCGCGCCTGGGCCGGCCGCGGTGAAAACCCCGGTGAGCACGACAACCGCGAGGTCGTGCGCGACATCCTGCGCCTGCGCAACGAACAGGCGCGCCTGCAAGGCCATGCCTGCTATGCCGACCACGCGCTGGCCGACACCATGGCCGGCAGCCGCGACGCCGTGCAACGCCTGCTGGACGAGGTCTGGCCGCGCGCGCTGCTGGCGGCCGAGCGTGAACGTGCCGCGCTGCTGGCCGCCATGCGCGCCGAGGGTGTGGCTGGCGAGGTCGAAGCCTGGGACTGGCGCTTCTGGGCCGAGAAAGTGCGTTCGCAGCGCTTTGCGATTGACGACGCCGAGGTCAAGCCCTACTTCGAGTTGGGCCGCGTCGTGCAGGCGGCTTTTGACTGCGCCCAGCGCCTCTTCGGCCTGCAATTCACGCCGCGCGACGACATTCCCGTCTACCACCCCGACGTGAAAGCCTACGAGGTACGTAACGCCCAAGGTGTGGTGACAGGGATTTTCCTGCAAGACAACTACGCCCGCACCATCAAGCGCAGCGGTGCGTGGATGAACGCTTTGCGCTGGCAGCACCGCAACGCCGGCGCTTCCGCCGCTTCCACCGCTTCCGGCGCGGCACAGCTGCCGGTGATCCTGAACAACAATAACTTCGCCAAGGGCGGGCCGGGCGAGCCCACGCTGCTGAGCCTGGACGACGCGCGCACGCTGTTCCACGAATTTGGCCATGGCCTGCATGGGCTGTTGTCAGACGTGACCTACGAACGCTTGTCGGGCACCCAGGTGCTGCGTGATTTTGTCGAGTTGCCTTCGCAGATTTTCGAGCACTGGATCAACGAACCCGAGGTCTTGCAGCGCCACGCGCGCCACCACAAGACGGGCCAGCCGATACCGGCCGCGCTGGTGCAGCGCCTGCAGGCCGCACAGCAGTTCGGCCAGGGCTACGAGACCGTGCGCTACACCGCCAGCGCGATGGTCGACCTGGCCGTGCACACGCTGCCCGACGCCGAACCGCCCGCCGACATCTGCGCCTGGGAAAACGCGTTGCTGCGCAGCCAGGGGCTGCCGCATGGCGTGGGCCAGAACCACAGGTTCGTCCACTTCCAGCATCTGTTTGCCGGCAGCAGCTATGCCGCGGGCTACTACGTCTACCTGTGGGCCGAGGTGCTGGACGCCGACGGCTACGAGGCCTTCACCGAAGCCGGCAGCCCTTTCGATCCGCAGGTCGCGCAGGCCCTGAAGCGCTGCATCTACGCCAGTGGCAACAGCGTCGAGCCGGGCGCGGCCTTTGTGGCGTTTCGCGGCCGGCCGCCGACGGTGCAGCCGCTGCTCAAGAAACGCGGGCTGGTGAGCGAAGGCGCGGTGGCCTGACGGCGGGCGCAAAGGCGGCGCGGGCTTCAGGTCGGCGGCGGCCCAAACAGGCTTTCCATCGAAGCCATGAAGGCCGTGAAGTCAAGCGGCTTGGTCCAGTAGTCAGACATGCCGGCGTGCAGCGCACGTTCGATGTCATCGGGCATGGCGTTGGCTGAGACCGCAATCACCGGCACCTGGGCCAGCCGCGGGTGGGCGCGCAGCCGGCGCAGCACCTCAAAGCCGTCCATGTCGGGCAGTTGCATGTCCAGCAGTACCAGGTCGGGCGGCAGTGCCAGCGCCTGCTGCACGCCGCGCTCGCCATCCTGTGCAATATCCAGTTGCAGGTCGGGCCGGCGCGCCAGCAGTTCAGAGATGATGAGCGCGTTGACGGGGTTGTCTTCGACGTAAAGCAGCCGGCCCCGCAACTGCTGCGCGCCAGCGTCCACAGGCACCGGGCGGCTGCTGGCCTGGGCGGCGGCTGGGGCTGCCGCCGGGGCCTGCTTGGATGCCGGATTGGATGCCGGATTGGAAGCCGGATTGGGATCGTCCTGGTTGGAAGCATCAGCCAGCAGCACTTCAAACACGCTGCCCTTGCCGGGCGTGCTGCGCACCTGCACCGTGCCACCCATGCGCTCGACCAGCGCTTTGACGATGGCCAGGCCGATGCCGGAGCCTTCCACCATGCCGGCGCCTTCATCTTGTGCATGGCGGCCCAGACGGTTGAAGGGCTCGAACAGGTGGCGCAACTGCTCTTTGTTCATGCCGCGGCCGGTGTCGCTGACGCGCAGCAGCAGCGCCGGGCCGCGCGGCTCGGCCTCTACCGTCACCGCACCGCCTTCGCGGTTGTATTTGATGGCGTTGCTCAGCAGGTTCAACAGCACCTGGCGCAGCCGCGTGGCGTCGGCCAGCACGCTGCCTTGCAGTACACCCATTTTCAGTGTTATGCCGTGGGGGTCGCGCTGCGTGCCCAGCAGGGGCAGCGTCTGCTGCACCAGCGGCGCCAGCGCCACGGGCTGCAGCGCAATGCGCAATTCACCGCTTTCCAGGCTGGACAGGTCGAGCACGTCATTGATGAGCGTCAGCAGATGCTGGCCGGCCAAGCGGATGTGTTCCAGCCGGCGCCGGCGGGTGCTGGCCGCGGCACCGCTGCCGGTGTCGTCGGCCAGCAGCAACTGCGCAAAACCCAACACGGCGTTCAGCGGCGTGCGCAGTTCGTGGCTCATGCGTGACAGAAACTTGCTCTTGGCGCGGCTTTCACCGAGTGCCACCTCGCGTTCGCGGCGTGCGGCCTCGGCGGTGCGTTTGTCGGTGATGTCCCAGTTCACGCCGATGCGCCGGTGCGTGCCGGCAGCGTCGTCGTGCACTTCCACCGAGCGCGAGGCCAGCCAGCGCAACTGGCCGTCGGGCCAGACGATGCGGAACTCGTGTTCATAGGGCCGGCCCTGGGCCATGGCCCGGTCCAGCGCCGTGCAGGTGGCTTCGCGGTCGTCGGCGTGCACGCAGGCGTTGCGCTCGTCGTCGCTCATCGCGCGTGCTTGCGGCGCATGCCCGCGCAGCAGCCACATCTGTTCATCCCAGAACACCTGGCCGGTGTTGCGGTCAATTTCCCAGGTGCCCAGGCCGGCACCGTGCGCGGCCAGGGCCACACGCTCGGTGGCCTGGCGCAAGGCCAGGTCGGCGGCGCGCCGCTCTGTAAGGTCTATGACCACACCAAACAGCAATGGCGCCCGGTCGCCGGTTTCCACGCGCGAATGTGTGGCCACGTAGCGCACGCTGCCGTCGGGGCGCAACAAACGCAGGCTCATCGACAGGCTGTTGCGGCCACTGCGCACCCACTCGATAAAACGCCGGCGCACGTCTGCGCGGTCTTGCGGCAGCACGCAGCGCAGCCACCACTTCTTCACCGTGGGCACGGCCTGGTCGCTGGGCACGCCCAGCATGATGCGCAGCGCGGGGCTCCAGGTGGCGCGTTCTGCGCCGCGTTCCAGCACCCAGTGGCCGATGCCGGCGCTGCGCGTGGCCAGATCAAAGCGCTGCGTCATCTCGTCGGCACGGCGCTGCTGTTCGTATCTGGCGCTGATGTCCAGCGCCACGCCCACAAACGCCAGCGGTGTGCCGTCGGCGGCGCGCTGCAGCACGCTGCGTGTCATGACGCGGCGCCAGCTACCGTCGGCCCGGCGGTAGCGCGCTTCCATGTCGGTGGGGCCGGCGTTGAGCAGGGCCTCGCGCGCTGACGCCAGCACCAGCGGCAGGTCGTCGGGGTGAATGAGCTCACGCACCTCGTCGATGGAAAGGCCGTCCGGCCGCGGCGCCATGTCCAGCACCTGATAGGCCTGGGCGTCGTAGTGCATGCGCTGGGTCGCCAGGTCATGACGCCAGACGGCGATGTTGCCCAGATCGACCGCCAGCGCCAGTGCAGAACCGGCTTCTGTGGTGCTGGGCGCGTGCTGCGCGCGCGTGCGCCGCAGCGCCACCATCCAGCCGCCTTCGGGCAAGGCTTGGGCGCTCAGCTCCACCCAACATTCTGGCGCGCCACGCAAGGCCAGCCGCTGGCTTGCGGCGGCGTCGGTGAACAGCGGGGCCAGGTCGGTGTCGGGGCTGCACAAGCCCGCCAGCGGCTGGCCAGCCACGGCGGCTGGGCCGCACAGCGCGCGTGCGGCCGGGTTGCCGTAGCGCAGCAGGCCGTCGGGCCCCACATGCAGCAGCGCCACGGGCACAGCGTCCAGCAGCCGGGCTGCATCGGGCGGGGAAGGTGGGGCCATCTGTGGTTTGGCGTCGAAAACCCGGCATTTGGAGCTTGCCAGTATCGCCTTTGCCGTGCTCGTCCCGCGACGGCAGTGTGCGACCCAGCACGCCGGCTCGCCGACCCACGCACCGTCTGCGTGGACCAGGCCGCCGCACAATCCGCACCATGTACAACGCCCGCACGCGCCGCCATCTGCTCCAGCAAGGTCTGGCCCTGGGGCTGGCCGGCACGCTGCGGCCAGGTCATGCGGCAGAAACGCTGGACGCGCAATGGCGCGACGCCGCACGCCAGCGTGATGTGCCTTACCGCCTGCGTGTGCCCCCAACGTCCACAGCCACAGCCTGGCCGCTGCTGATTTACTCCCACGGCCTGGGCGGCAGCCGCGACGGCGGCAGTAGCTGGGGCGAAGCCTGGGCCGCTGCCGGCTTTGCGGTGCTGCACCTGCAACACCCGGGCAGCGATACCCATACCCTGCGCCTGGGCATGGCGGCTTTGCGCCAGGCCGCCAGCGCCGAACAACTGGCCGCGCGGGTGGCCGATGTGCGTTTTGCGCTGGGCGAAGTGGCCAGGCTGGCGCGGGCCGACATGGCGCCGTGGCAGGCAATGCGTCTGGACCAGGTGGGCATGGCCGGGCATTCGTTTGGCGCCCACACCACGCTGGCATTGGCAGGCCAGCGCTACCCTGTGGCGGGTTCGTTGGCCGATGCCAGGCCGCGCGCCTTCATCGCGTTCAGCCCTTCATCACCACCGCCGGCCAGCGGGCTGTCGGTGCAGCAGGCCTTTGGCGGTATCACCAGGCCATTGCTGGCGGTGACCGGCTCTTTGGACGCCGACCCTTTTGGAAGTTATGCCACCGGCGATACCCGCGCCGCGGTCTACGACGGCCTGCCGCCGGGCCAGCGCGGCTTGTTGTGGCTGGACGGCGCCGACCACACCAGCTTTGGCGGTGGCCGCCCCGCCGGCGTGGGCGTCGGCACGCTGGTGCCCCGCGCGGCCGTGGCGCGGGAACGCCAGGCCACGCACCAGGCGCTGGTGGCGCATGTCACCACGCTGTGGTGGCAAGCGCAGTTGCTGGGCGACACCGCGGCACGCGCCGCGCTGGCGCAGCCGCAAAACCTGGGGCCGGGTGACCGGCTGCAGCTCGGTTAACCTGCCCGACCCGAAAACCGGAGATACCGCATGTTCGACACCGCCATCGCTGGCAGCCTGCCCAAGCCGTCGTGGCTGGCCGAAACACAAAAGCTGTGGCCGCAATGGAAGGCCGAAGGCGCCGAGCTGGCACAGGCCAAGCTGGACGCCACGCTGCTGTGGATCAAGGCCCAGGAAGATGCGGGCTTGAGCGTCATCGGCGACGGCGAACAAAGCCGCCAGCACTTCGTGCATGGTTTTCTGGAACGCGTGGAAGGCATCGACTTCGCACACAAGGTCGAGATGGGCATCCGCAACGACCGCTACAAGGCGATGGTGCCGCAGGTCGTCTCGGCGTTGAAGCTCAAGGGCCGCGTACACGAGACAGAAGCGAAGTTCTTGCGTGCCCACACCACGCGCAAGATCAAGTTCACGCTGCCCGGGCCCATGACCATCGTCGACACCGTCGCCGACAGCTTCTATGGCGACCGCGTGAAGCTGGCCCACGCCTTCGCCGAACTGCTGAACCAGGAAGCGCTGGCATTGCAGGCCGACGGTGTGGACATCGTGCAATTCGACGAGCCGGCCTTCAACGTCTACATGCAAGACGCCGCCACCTGGGGCGTGGCCGCGCTGGAACGCGCCGCGCGGGGGTTGACGTGTACCACCGCCGTGCACATCTGCTACGGCTACGGCATCCAGGCCAACATCGACTGGAAGAACACGCTGGGCACCGAGTGGCGGCAATACGAGAAGGTGTTTCCGGCGCTGGCCGCGAGTTCGATCCAGCAGGTCAGCCTGGAGTGCTTTCACTCACATGTGCCGCCCGACCTGATGGCCTTGCTGAAAGGCAAGGACGTGATGGTGGGTGTCATCGACGTCGCCAGCGAGACCATCGAAACGCCCGAGGAAGTGGCCGACACGATAGGTCGCGCGCTGCAATTTGTGCCGCGCGGACACCTGATTGCCTGCACCAACTGCGGCCTGGCGCCGATGCGCCGTGAAGTCGCCGAGGGCAAGCTGCGCGCGCTGGCTGCGGGCGCGGCGCTGGCACATCAGCGCATGGCCTAGTCAGGACCGCAACACCGCCAGCACGTCGGAGTGAAATTCACGCCGGTACAGGATGAACACCACGCCGGCCGTGCCGGCCATGAAGGCCCAGGGCGAGAAGAACCAGGCCATGGCGGCAAAGCTCATGTAGTAGGCGCGCAGGCCGTCGTTGAAGGTCTCGGCAGCCAGCCCCATGACACCGCCGGCGCGGTCGGCAAAGGCCTGGCGCGCGGCTTCATCGGTGAAGGTGTGCGCCGGCGGCGCCGCGGCCACCACCAATGCGCCAAAGGTGTATTGGCGCAAGGCCCAGGTGAAGCGGAAAAAGGCGTAGACGAAGATCGCCGTCAGCAGCACCACCTTCAAGTCAAACACCAGCAGCGAAGTGCGCGCGGCGAAGGGGATCTCGCGCACGATTTCGTTGGCACGGTCGGTGGACAACAGCGCCAGCAGGCCGCCGATGATGAGGATGGTGGTGCTGGCAAAGAAGCTCGGGCTGGTTGACAGGCTTTGCACCACCTGGCCGTCAAGGATGCGGTTCTCGCGCTGCGTGGTTTGCAGCATCCAGCGCGAGCGTTCGCGGTTGGTCAGCGCCAGCACCGAGGGCTGCACTTGGGCGCGGCGGTGGGCAAATCTGGCATAGCCCGCCCAGGCCGAGAAGAAGACAACGACGGCGGCCCAGTCGGTCCAGGGCAGCACACGCCACAACGATGACACCACGTCCATGCGCGCGACTTTAGCGCCGGCACGGCGCTTGAGCGGCGCGGCGCTGGAGTGTCTCAGGCGAACTTGGCAGCAGCTTGCGCCACGCGTTGACCAAAGGCCTTGGCGGTGGCGATGTCGCCAGGCACCATTTCGTCAACCGACGCATCAGAAGGCGTGGCCGTCATCAGGCCCGCCGTCGAACCCACGAAATTGATGTCATTGCGCGTCGCCGCCTTGGCACTGCTGGGCATCATGCCCGTGCCGGCCCAGAACATGCCGTGCTGCTGGCTCAGCGTGAACATGTAGTGCAGCGTCGACAGCTTGTCGCCGTTCATTGAAGCGCTGTTGGTGAAGCCGGCGGCCAGCTTGTCCTTCCAGCCCAGCGTGAACCAGACCTTGCTGGACGCGTCGGCGAACTTCTTGAACTGCCAGCTGACGCTGCCCATGTAGGTGGGCGAACCAAAGACGATGACCTTGGCCGCGGCCAGTTGTTCCCAGCCGCTCTTGCCGTCGACATCGGGCAGGTTGCCCTCGGCGTCAATGGCCAGCAGCGTGCCGCCGCTGCCTTCGGCGACTGCCTGCGCAACCTTCATGGTGTGGCCGTATCCGCTGTGATAAACGCTGACGATGTTGCTCATGGAAAGCGCCGTGGGTGATTCGTTAGAAAAAGTGCTTGATGCGAAACAGGATTCAAGGGGCGAGGTCGAAGACCAGCACTTCGGCGTCTTCACCACCTTCAAGCACCAGCTTCGTTTCGTGTTCCAGCCGCAGCGCGTCGCCGCCCTGCAGTGGCCGGTCGTTGACACGCAGACCGCCGCGCACCAGATGCACGTAGGTGATGCGCTGCGGGTCGAGTGCCAGCTCGGCGCGTTCGGCGGCGCTGAACAAGCCGGCGCGCAGGGTGGCGTCGGCATGGATGGTCACCGAGCCTTCGCGGCCGTCGCTTGAGGCCACCGTCACCAGCCGGCCGCGTTTGCTGGCCGCGTCGAAGTGCCTTTGCTCATAGCCGGGCTCGATGCCGGCACGGCTGGGCAGCAGCCAGATTTGCAGGAAGTGCGTGGTGGCGTCGGCGGCGTGGTTGAACTCGCTGTGGCGCACGCCGGTGCCGGCGCTCATGCGCTGCACGTCACCGGGAACGATGACACCGCCATGGGCTCCATCGGCCTGGCCATTGCCCATGCTGTCTTTGTGCGCCAATGCGCCTTCCAGCACATACGAGACGATTTCCATGTCGCGGTGGCCGTGCGTGCCAAAGCCGGTGCCGGGGGCGATGCGGTCTTCGTTGATGACGCGCAGGTTGCCCACGCCCATGTGCTTGGCGTCGTAGTAATCGGCGAAAGAGAAGCTGTGAAAACTCTTGAGCCAGCCGTGGTCGGCATAGCCACGATCGGCAGACTTGCGCAGGGTCAGCATGGTGTGTGTTCCTTCCGTGCCGCCAATGTAGGCCGCGCACCTGCACGCGGGGCTGATGGCGCTTCACGAGCGCGTTCAAATAAGATGAAGCCATGCCCGACCCGAATCGTCTGAGTTCGCATGCTCTTACACCCGACGCCTTGCTGATGATGGACACCATCGCCCGCACCGGCAGCTTTGCCGCCGCAGCGCGTGAACTGGGCAAGGTGCCATCGGCGCTGACCTACAGCGTGCGGCAACTTGAAGAAGCGCTGGATGTGCTGCTGTTCGACCGCAGTTCACGCCAGGCTCAGTTGACGGCCGCCGGCACCGAGCTGCTGCACGAGGGCCGCCGCTTGCTGCAAGAAATAGACGCCGTGGCCAACCGCGTGCGCCGTGTCGCCAACGGCTGGGAAACGCAGCTGTCCATCGGCGTCGACGATGTGCTGTCCAGCACCACCATCTTCGAGCTGGTGCAGGCGTTTTGCGAAGTCCGTGTGAACCCCGGCGACAAGGCCGGCCCGGCGACGCGCTTGCGCCTGCGCAGCGACGTGCTGACGGGCACCTGGGAAGCGCTGACCACAGGCCAGGTCGACCTGGCCATTGGCGTGTCGGGCCAGCACCTGAACCCGGGCGGTATAGAGCTGCGCGAACTGGGTCAGATTCCTTTCGTCTTCTGCCTGGCGCCACACCACCCGCTGGCCCGC
>JANMJI010000259.1:0-5424 GCA_031371275.1 Betaproteobacteria bacterium | reverse complement strand
GGCGTGAACATTCTGGCCAACGCGGTCAAGATCACCCTGGGCCCGAAAGGTCGCAACGTGGTGCTCGAGCGCTCGTTCGGCGCCCCCACCGTGACCAAGGACGGTGTCTCGGTCGCCAAAGAGATCGAGCTCAAGGACAAGCTCCAGAACATGGGCGCGCAGATGGTCAAGGAAGTCGCTTCCAAGACCAGCGACAACGCCGGTGACGGCACCACCACCGCCACCGTTCTGGCGCAGAGCATCGTGCGCGAAGGCATGAAGTACGTGGCCGCCGGCATGAACCCGATGGACTTGAAGCGCGGCATCGACAAGGCCGTCACGGCGCTGGTCGAGGAGCTGAAGAAGTCGTCGAAGGCCACGACCACCAGCAAGGAGATCAGCCAGGTCGGTTCGATCTCGGCCAACTCCGACGAGTCGATCGGCGAGATCATCGCCAAGGCCATGGACAAGGTCGGCAAGGAAGGCGTCATCACCGTCGAAGACGGCAAGAGCCTGGACAACGAGCTCGACATCGTTGAAGGCATGCAGTTCGACCGCGGCTACCTGTCGCCCTACTTCATCAACAACCCCGAGAAGCAAAGCGCGCTGCTGGAAAACCCGTTCGTGCTGCTGTACGACAAGAAAATCAGCAACATCCGCGACCTGCTGCCGGTGCTGGAACAAGTCGCCAAGAGCGGCCGCCCGCTGCTCATCGTGGCCGAAGAAGTTGAAGGCGAAGCGCTGGCCACGTTGGTCGTCAACACCATCCGCGGCATCCTGAAGGTCGTCGCTGTCAAGGCGCCGGGCTTTGGTGACCGCCGCAAGGCCATGCTGGAAGACATCGCCATCCTGACGGGCGGCAAGGTCATCGCCGAAGAAGTGGGCCTGACGCTGGAAAAGGTCACGCTGACCGATCTGGGCCAGGCCAAGCGCGTCGAAGTGGGCAAGGAAAACACGACGCTGATCGACGGCGCCGGCGCCGCTGGCGACATCGAAGCGCGCGTCAAGCAAATCCGTGTGCAGATCGAAGAAGCCACTTCAGACTACGACCGGGAAAAGCTGCAAGAGCGCGTGGCCAAGCTGGCCGGCGGCGTGGCGGTCATCAAGGTCGGTGCCGCCACCGAAGTCGAAATGAAGGAAAAGAAGGCGCGTGTTGAAGACGCCCTGCACGCCACGCGTGCGGCGGTGGAAGAAGGCATCGTCGCCGGTGGTGGCGTGGCGCTGCTGCGTGCCCGCCAGTCGGCAGGCACCATCAAGGGCGACAACGCCGACCAGGACGCCGGCATCAAGATCGTGCTGCGCGCCATTGAAGAGCCGATGCGCATCATCGTGCTGAACGCCGGCGAAGAGCCCAGCGTGGTCGTCAACGCCGTGTTGGCCGGCAAGGGCAACTACGGCTACAACGCGGCCAACGGCAGCTATGGCGACATGATCGAAATGGGCATCCTGGACCCGACCAAGGTGACGCGCACGGCGCTGCAAAACGCAGCTTCGGTGGCTTCGCTGATTCTGACGACCGAGGCCATGGTGGCCGAGGCTCCGAAGGAAGAGTCGTCCGGCGGCGGCATGGGCGGTGGCATGGGCGGCATGGGTGGCATGGGCGGCATGGACATGTAAGCCTATTCGGGACGGCTTTGCCGCCCGAATAAGTCGGGCGGTTCGAACCGACAGGCGCGCAGCGCCTGCGGCTCAACCGCCCGGTTTTTCGTTTCAAGACTTGGCCTGCGTGGTTTACGTGGGCCTTTTTCGTTGATGGGCCGGGCCCGGCGGCGGGATAATTTGATATGGCCGCCCGGAACGTCCCGCCCGCTTTGCAGCAGTTCGTCGCCGACGAGATGCTGCGCGCGCCCTTGATCTTCGAACAACTGGTCGATGGCGCGCTGGACCATGCCCGCAAGGGACTGGCCGAGATGTCACCCTTGCAGCGCAGCACGGTGGCCGACCTGATGCAGGCGCTTGCGACTCAGCGCGCGCGGCTGGCCGACCACTTCATGCGTTCGCTGCAAGAACAGGTCGACACCGAACTGGCGCGCAACGCGCCCAGCAAGACCAGCGACAAGCCGGCCAAGCGCAAGACGCTGGCGCTGGTCGACGAAGACGTGGTGGCGCTGGATGTGGAGCTTTCGCACACCATCGAAGCCATCAACAGCGTGGCCGAATACGAACTGCGCGAACTGCAAACCTTCACCTCGGCGCTGGTGGGCGACATGGATGTGGCCGCCGACCACAACCCCTTTCGTGCCGAAACCTTTGCGCGCGCCGTGTGGGCCGCGGCGCAAGCGTTGCCACTGTCGCGCGGGCACCAGGTGGCCTTCATGCGCCACGCCGGCACCCCGCTGGCGCAGTTGCTGCGCAAGAGCTACGCGGCGTCGTCATCGCGGCTTGAATCGATGGGCGTGGAGCCTGCCGCCTACCGCACGCTGATCTTGCCCGCCGGTTCACGGCGCGGGCCGCGCAGCGTGGAAACCACCTTCAGCCCCGACCTGCACCGCATGCGCGACACCATGCCGGCGCCGCCGGAAGGGCCGTTGAGCTACCAGGGCCAGGCGCCCACGGCCGCGCCGGGGCCCGCCACCACGGGCGCAACATTCGCCGGGCCGCGCCGCGAACACTGGAGCGAGATCGCCCGCAGCACCACCAAGCATGTCGACCGCCAGGCCATCGAACTGGTCAGCCGGCTGTTCGAGGCCATGCTCACCGACGACCGTGTGCCGGCCGATGTGGGCCAGGTCATCTCGCGCCTGCATGGCCCTGCCATGCGCCTGACGCTGCGCGACGCCAGCATGCTCGACCAGGACAAACACCCACTGTGGCGCTTCATCAACCGCATGGCTTTTGAAGCCGAGATGGCGCCCGACCCGGCCGACCCGGAACGTGCGCTGCTGCTGAAGAACGTGCTGGGCACCGCCGACCGGTTGGCGGCCGAGCCCGAGCAGAACAACGGCCTGTACCGCTGGGCACTGGACCGCTTGGACAGCTTTTTGCAAAAGCGCCTGGCGCGCCGGCTGTCGGCGGCTTCGAGCCAGATCGGTGCGCTGCAAAAGCTGGAAGACAAGATGCTGGCCGGCCACACCGCGCCATCGTCTTACCACGGCATGCTGGACGTGCCGCAGCTGGACACCGTGCCGGCCGAATTGCTGGACGAGGCGGCAGCGCCGGCCGCCCCCGCTGCCACGGCCAGTGACGCGTGGCTGGGCCACCTGCGCCCTGGTGACTGGGTGCGCATGTTCCTGCAAGGCCGTTGGGTGCATGCGCGCCTGATGTGGCCGGGCGAGCGGCGCGAGATCTGGCTGTTTGGTGACGGCGCTTCAGACGCTACCTGGGCCGTGCGCCGTGGCGCCCTTCTGATGATGCACCACGAATGCCTGGCCAAGACAATGAAGGAACGCTCGATCGTCGGCAGCGCGGCAGCGCAGGTGCAGGAACAAATGGCCGCCGCGCCGGCCTGAAACTTGTCTAGACAAGACCGGCGATGACCGCGGCCACGCGGGCCGGCTGTTCGTGCACGATCCAGTGGCTGGCCTGCGCCTGGCGCACGGTCTGCAGCTGCGGCACCCAGCGTTCCAGCCCATCCAGCAGGCCGGGCAGCAAGGCGACATCATCTTCGCCCCACAACACCGTGGTGGGCACCCGCACCGTGACCAGTTCATCCGGCAACACCAGCGTGTGCAGCAAGTCGTCAGCGCCGGTGGCCGGGCGCAGCGGTGAAGCACGGTAGTAGTTCAGCGGCCCACGCAGGCCGTCACCGGCCCAGGCGGCGCGGTACTGGTCACGCACTTCTGGCGTTAGCCAAGACGCCTTGCCGAAGAACGGCCACAGGCGTGCATGGTCGCGTTGGGCCAGCAGCACTTCAGCGTCGGGCCGGCACAGGAAGTTCATGTAGGCACTGGCCGTCTGCTGCGCCGCGCTGTGGCGCAGTTCGCGCAGAAAGGTCGCCGGGTGCGGTGAATTGATGATGAGCAGGCGCTTGAGCAATTGCGGCTGGGCGGCGGCCAGGTTCCAGGCCAATGCACCACCCCAGTCGTGGGCCACCAGCAGGTCCAGCGGGCCGCTGTTTTCGGTGATGGCGGCGATGGCCGCGGCGACATCGGCCACCAGTGGCTTGGCGCGGTAGTCACGCATATTTGCCGGCGCGCTGGAACCGGGGTAGCCGCGCAAATTGGGTGCCACGCAAGCGGCGCACGGGGCCAGCAGCGTCATCACCTCGTCCCAAACAAAGGCTGCTTCAGGAAAACCGTGCAGCAGCATCACCCGCGGCGCCGCGGCCGTGCCCTGCGTGCGGTTGGCACGGCAGGCCAGCGTGATGCCGTCGGGCAGCGCCAAGTTGAAATGTTGAATCATTCGGCGGCAGGCGTTTGGGCAGCGGCCGCATGCAGCGGTTCAGCGGCAGAGGCAGAGGCCGCAGCCGCAGCCGCACCCGCAGCCACATGCGTCCAGCCGTACAAGGCTTCCGCCACATCACCCAGCCCCAGCCGCGTCAGTGCAGAAAACAGCGCCACGCTGATGTCGGTGCTGTCTGTCGATAGCTCGGCCAGTTCGCCCTGCGCCTTTTGCAGCGCCCGTTGCCCTTCGCTGCGGTTGAGCTTGTCGGCCTTGGTCAGCAACGCCAGCAGGCGCACTTCACCGTTGGCCAGGCGCGGCGCCAGCAAGGCCAGCAGGCGCTTGTCGAGTTCGGTCAAGCCCAGCCTTGAATCCACCATCAGCACCACGCCATGCAAAGGTCGGCGTAGCTGCAGGTAATCGGCCATCACCTCTTGCCAGCGCAGTTTGGCCGCACGTTCCACCGCGGCATAACCGTAGCCGGGCAGGTCGGCAAACAGCGTGTCGGGCGCTTCCTTGGGGCCGACGTGAAACAGGTTGATGTGCTGGGTGCGCCCCGGCGTGCGCGATGCAAAGGCCAGGCGCTTTTGTTGGGCCAGCCGGTTGATAGCGGTGGACTTGCCGGCATTGCTGCGGCCCACGAAGGCGATCTCGGGTGTTTCACTGGCCGGCAGTTGCACCAGCTGGCTGGCGGTGGTGAAAAACCGCGCGCTGTGGGCCCAGGCCAAAGCGGCCTTCGCGGTGTCGGCCGGCGCTGCTGCTGCGGCTGGTCTTGGGGACGAACTTGGGGCTGATCTTGGGGACGACGCCGGGGCTGGAATACGGGTGCTCATGGGACATTGTAAAATTTGCGGCTTTGTCGCCCTGGCAGCACCTCTTTGAAGGCCCCCCCGCATGATCTCGCGCATGAAGTCGCTGGCCGTTGCCAGCCTGTCGGCCGCCACCCTCACCGTGGCCGCCAGTGGCGCTTTGGCCAACGAAGCCGCCGCCGCGTTCAAACCCGACCTGGCCAAGGGCCAGCAGTTGGCGGCTTCTTGCAACGCCTGCCACACCCAGGACGGTTCACGCGGCACGCCGGCCAACCCCATCCTGCAAGGCCAGCACGCTGAATACCTGGTCAAGCAA
>JANMJI010000239.1:0-3000 GCA_031371275.1 Betaproteobacteria bacterium | reverse complement strand
GTCCAGAAGGTCTGCACCGGCAGGCCACCGGCGTTCTTGGCGATGGCCGCGGCCTGGCCTATGAAGTCGACATCCAGCCGGCGGCCGAAACCACCGCCCAGCAACTGCACCTGCACGTCGACCTGGTCTTGCGCAATGCCGAGCGCCAACGCGGCGGCGCGGCGCGCCAGGTCGGGCACTTGCGTCGGCGCCCAGACGTTGGCGCGGCCGTCCTTGAACTGCACCGTGCAGTTCTGCGGTTCCAGCGTGGCATGGGCCAGCCAGGGCGCGCGGTACTCGGCGCTGACGGTCTTGGCGGCGCCCTTCAGCGCGGCATCGACATCGCCGGTCTTGAAGTAGGCAAAACCGTCTTCCTTGTCCAGCACCTGCGCCAGTTGTGCCATCGCCGCGGCGCTGTTGAAGCTGGCCGCGGCCACCGCTTCCTGCCACTGCACGGCGACTTGCTTGACGGCCTGCATCGCGTGCCAGGGGGTGTCGGCGATGGCCGCCACGCCGGCCGTGCCGCCGTGGTGGCCGGCCACCGCCAGCACCTGCTTCACACCGGGCAGCTTCAGCGCCGCAACGCCGTCAAACGATGCCACCTGGCCGCCCAGCGTGGGGCACATCACCACGCTGGCGTACAGCATGCCGGGCTGCAGCACGTCGATGCCGAAGGTGGCCTGGCCCAGGCCCTTGGCGGCGGCTTCCAGGCGGTGGCTGGGCTGGCCTGTCAGCTTGAACTGCGCCGGTGTTTTCAGCGGCGGATCTTCTGGCAGCGCTTGTTGCGCCGCCGCCGCGGCCATCTCGCCAAAACGCGCTTGTTTGCCTGATGAGTGCGACAACACACCCGCAGCGACTTGCACTTCAGAGGCGGGCACCCCCCAGGCTTGCGCCGCTGCGCCCACCAGCATGGCGCGTGCCGAAGCGCCGGCCTGGCGCATCGGCAGCCACAGGTCTTTGATGCTGGAAGAACCGCCGGTCATCATCAAGCCGGTCTCGCGCATGGCCTTGGCGGTCAGCCAGCCGGCCACGCCCTTCAGCGCACCGTCATCGTCGGGGTGAAAGGGCAGGCCGTCCACCACGCTGGCGATGTTGAAGTAGATCGGGTCTATCGGCGCCGGTTCGATGCGCACCTGCGTCCAGTCGGCGTCCAGCTCGTCGGCCAGCACCATGGCCAGGCCGGTGTGGGCACCCTGGCCCATTTCGCTCTTGGGCATCAGCACTGTCACGGTGTTGTCGGCAGCTATCTTCACCCAGCCATTGAAGGCCACCTGCCCGGCTGCGGTGGCCGGCGGCCGGCTGCCACGCAGGCGTTGGCGTGGCGGCAGCGCGGCCCAGCCCACGGCCAGCGTGCCCGCAGCGGCGACACTGCCCAAGACAAAATGTCTGCGTTTCATGACAGCCAGCATAAGCCAGCACCGGCCGGCGGCCGTCGAGCCTTTGACCAGCCCCAAGCACGAAATACGCTGAACGCTTACCCTTGCGCGCCGGCCGAATCGGCAAGCCGGCCTGCCCACCGCTCAACCCAGCGCGCCTGCGCTTCAGAAAGACCCGCATGACCCTGGCTGACCGACTGCGCCGCCTGCCGCCCGAGCGCCTGCTGGGGATTCGCCGCGGCATTGAAAAAGAAAGCCTGCGCGCGTTGCCCGATGGCTCGCTGGCGCTGACGCCGCACCCGGGCAACCTGGGCTCACCGCTGACGCACCCGCACATCACCACCGACTACAGCGAAAGCCAGCTCGAACTGATTACGGGCGTCCACGCTGGCGTTGAAGCCTGCCTGGACGAGCTGACGCGCATTCACCAGTTCGTCTACCGCGAACTGGCCGCCGCAACCAGCAACGGTGAGTCCGAGCGCCTGTGGGTGGGCAGCATGCCCTGCGACCTGCCCGTCGACGAGAACATTCCGCTGGGCCGCTACGGCAGTAGCAACATTGGCCGCGCCAAAAGCGTCTACCGCATGGGCCTGGCCCACCGCTACGGGCGGCGCATGCAGACCATCAGCGGCATTCACTACAACTGGTCTTTGCCGGGGCTTTCCAACGAAGAACACTTCGGGTTGATACGCAACTTTCGCCGCCATTCCTTCTTGCTGCTGTGGCTGTTTGGCGCCAGCCCCGCGGTGTGCGCCAGCTTTGTGGCCGGGCGCGACCACGGCCTGCGAAAGCTGACCGAACACGCGCTGTACCAGCCCCACGCCACCAGCCTGCGCATGGGCCGGCTGGGCTACCAGAGCGAAGCCCAAGGCAGCCTGGCCGTCAGCTACAACAGCCTGGAAAACTATGCAGCTTCACTGCACGGCGCGTTGACCCAGCCTTACGCGCCGTATGAAGCCATCGGCATACGCAACCTGGGTGGTGAATACAACCAGATGGCGACCACGCTGCTGCAGATCGAAAACGAGTTCTACGGCACCATCCGCCCCAAGCGCGTGATACGCAGCGGTGAACGCCCGCTGCACGCGCTGCGCGAGCGCGGTGTTGAATACATCGAAGTGCGCTGCATGGACCTCGACCCGTTTGTGCCGGTGGGCATCACCGCCCCCACGCTGCGCTTCCTGGACATCTTCTTGCTGCACTGTTGGCTGCAAGACAGCCCGCAAGACACGCCCGAAGAAATCGCCGCGCTGGGCCGCAACCAGCACCGCACTGCTGCGTTCGGCCGTCAACCCGGGCTAACGCTGGAAAAGCACGGCAGCGATGTGCCATTGACCGACTGGGCGGCCGAGCTGCTGGCGCAATGCAAGCCCATCGCCGAAGCGCTGGATGGCGCACATGGCGGCAGCGCGTATGGCGACGCACTGGGCGCCGCCAACACCGCGCTGACCGATCCCCAGACGCTGTCATCGGCCCGCGCGCTGAGCACCATGCAGCGCGACTTCGGCGGTTCGCACATCGATTTTCTGCGCGCGCAAAGCGAGCAGACGCGCAACCACCTGCTGGCGCTGCCCTGGGCGCCCGAACAGCAGGCGGCGTTCGAGGCCATGGCCAAGGAATCGGTGGCCCAGAGGGTGGCCATTGA
>JANMJI010000213.1:0-2469 GCA_031371275.1 Betaproteobacteria bacterium | reverse complement strand
GCGAGCTGGGCACCATTGGCGCCACGCCGGCGGTGGTGAATGCGGTGGTCGACGCGCTGGACCATGCGGGGCTCAAGCGGGATGCCGAGAAGGTGCAGATGCCACTCACTTCAGAAGTGGTGTGGCGCGCGCTGAATCGGAAGCCGGCGTGAGCAGCGCTGGCATCGACGCGGACCGCGGCGCCGCCAGCCCGCGTGTCGCGCTCGTCATCGGCGCCGGTGACGCCACCGGCGGCGCCATCGCCAAGCGCTTTGCGCACGCGGGCTACATCGCCTGCGTCACACGCCGCACAGCTGAAAAGTTAGCACCGTTGGTCGATGCCATCAAAGCCGAAGGCGGCCAGGCCCACGGCTTCGCGTCTGATGCACGCGTGGAAGCCGATGTGCAAGCGCTGTTTGCCAAGATCGAAGCCGACATCGGGCCCATCGAAGTGATGGTCTTCAACATCGGCGCCAATGTGCGCTTTGGCATTACCGATACCACCGAACGGGTTTATCGCAAGGTGTGGGAAATGGCGGCGCTGGCGGGCTTTCTGGTCGGCCGCGAAGCCGCGCGTGTGATGCGCCCACGCGGCCAGGGCACCCTCATCTTCACCGGCGCCACGGCCAGCATTCGCGGCAGTTCCGGCTTTTGTGCTTTCGCCGGCGCCAAGCATGCGCTGCGTGCACTGGCGCAAAGCATGGCGCGTGAATTGGGGCCGCAGGGCCTGCATGTGGCGCACACGCTGATTGACGGCGCGATAGACACCGAATTCATCGCCAGCAATTTCCCCGAGCGTTATGCGCTGAAACAAAAAGACGGCATTGTCAAACCCGAGGCCATTGCCGAAGCGTATTGGCAATTGCACCTGCAACACCGCAGCGCCTGGACGCACGAGCTTGACCTGCGGCCCTGGATGGAAACCTGGTGAACAAGACCAAATGACGGAGACCACCACACCATGAACGCGAACGCCAAGACCGTCGAATTCTTTTTCGACTTCGGCAGCCCCACCAGCTACCTGGCCTACACCCAACTGCCGCGCATCGCGGCCGAGACCGGCGCGCAATTGCGGCTGCGGCCCATGCTTCTCGGCGGCGTTTTCAAAGCCACCGGCAACGCCAGCCCGGTGAGCGTGCCGGCCAAGGGCCGCTGGATGGGCAGCGACATGCCGCTGTGGGCCAAGCGCTACGGCGTGCCGTTCGCGTTCAACCCGGCGTTTCCCATCAACACGCTGTCGTTGATGCGCGGCGCAGCCGGCTTGCAATTGCGCCAACCTGAGCGTCTGGGCGCTTACTGCGACGCCATCTACAGCGCTTTGTGGCAACACCAGCAGAACCTGGGCGATGCGGCCGTGCTGGCCGCCACACTGGCCGCCGCGGGCTTCGATGCCGAAGCCTTCGTGGCCCTGGTGGCCGACCCCGAGGTCAAGGCCGCGCTGGTGGCCACCACCGAAGAAGCCGTGGCGCGCGGCGTGTTTGGCGCGCCCAGTTGTTTTGTCGGCGACCAGCTGTTTTTCGGTCAGGACAGACTGGACTTTGTGCGCGAGGCGTTGAAGGCCTGATCACGCCCCGCCAGCACCTGCGACAGCGCTTCCAGGCTTTGCAGGTTGTGCGCCGGCAAGAACGCATCCACGTTTGGCAGCATGGCCTGAATACCTGCCGCGCGCGGTTGGAAGGCATCAAACCGCAACAGCGGATTCAGCCAGACCAATTTGCGGCAGCTCTTGTGCAGGCGTTCCATCTCGAAGCGCAGGTATTCGCAGCGCGGGTCGTCGGGCGTGCCATGTTCCAGGCCGTCGGAAATCAGCAGCAACGTGGCGCGGCCGGTCAGCACACGGCGCGCCCAGCGCTGGTTGAACTCGTGCAGGCAGGCGGTGATGCGCGTGCCGCCCGACCAGTCGGCCACGTCTTGCACCACGCGGGCCACGGCGATGTCGGGGTCGCGCTGGCGCAGCGCGCGGGTGGTGCGTGTCAGGCGCGTGCCGAAAACAAAACTTTCCACGCGCACATCGGCATGGCCTAACGCGTGCGTGAAGTGCAGCAGCATGCGCGAGTAGCGGCTCATGCTGCCCGATATGTCGGCCAACACCACCAGCGGCGCGGGCTGTTGGCGCGGACGCCGCCAGCGCATCTGCCACAGGTCACCGCCGCTGCGCGCCACCGCGGCCAGCGTGGCGCGGCCGTCCAGCCGGGCCTGGCTGCCGGGGCCCGGCGCACGTTGGCTGCGGCGGGTACTGATCGGCTCGAACAACAGCGCCATACGCTTGAGCAGTGCTTGTGCGGCACGCCATTCGTCGGCGGTCATGGTTTCGAAGTCGGCTTTTTGCAGCAGTTCGCGTTCGTTCCATGTCAGCGTGGCGTTGACTTCGAGTTTTTCTGGCGGCGGTGGCGGGTGGGGTGCGTGCGGCTGGTGCGGGAACAGTGCTTCGCCCAGGCGGCGGTTTTCAGGCACCGTGGGTTGCTCGGTCTTGGCCTGCACTTTGGGCAT
>JANMJI010000177.1:0-3077 GCA_031371275.1 Betaproteobacteria bacterium | reverse complement strand
ACGCCGCTACACTTCGCGCCCAAGGGTCGGCAGTTCACCCAGGCGTTGCCGCGTGTTTGCTCACGAGCTAGACCTGCCAAAAGATCACAGCTTGGCCTTGTGCCCCTTGCGTCACCACGCATGTGCCAGGCCGGAAGTCGGCAATCACCGGCGCCTTGCAGCAAGCAGGGCCCACGCGCATGCGGTGTTGATGCCCGGCCACCAACCATGCCGGGCGCCGAGGAAGCGCCATGACCAAACCAATGTTCTCCATCCACATCGCCGACGTGTCGGCCTTCGCCCGCACGCTGGGCCAGGCCTTGCACCAACGCCACGCAGCCAAACCCCAGCCGCCCGGCCAGGTGGAAATGCTCAACCTGATTGCGCGCGCCCAGGGACAACGCAATTGGCAAGCGTTGCGGCAGGCATTGCGGCAGGCACCGCCTGCGCCATCGTCTTCGCCGCCGCCCACAAGGCCTGCAACACCCGCGCTGCCGCTCAGCATCAATGCGCGCAAAGCGCTGGCCTTGTTTGACAACCAGGGGCGCATGCAGCGCTGGCCGGTGAAGTTCTCGGTTCAGAAATTGGCGATGTGGGTGTTGTGGACGCGCTTCGACGCCAAGCGCCTGTATGCAGAGAGCGAGGTCAACGCGGTGCTGAAAACATCCAACCAGTTCATTGACCATGTGACGCTGCGCCGCGAACTCATCAACCACCAGTTGATGGCGCGCAAAAGCGATTGCAGCGAATACCGCAAGCTGCCGGCGCGGCCCGACGACGAGGCGCGCGCGCTGCTTAGCGCGTGGCGGGCGCGCTGCCGTCAGGGGTGACGTGTGCCGCCTGGGGCTGCAGCGGGGCCAGTTCGTTGCGCAGCCAGCCGTACCAGGCATCCAGGCCTTCGCCGGTGTAAGCCGACACCGGAAAGATCTGCAGCCGCGGGTTGATCGCGAGCGCGTTGTCGGCCATGCGTTGCAGGTCCACACGCAGGTGCGGCAGCAGGTCGGTCTTGCTCAACAGCAGCACGTCGGCGCTGCTGAACATGTGCGGATATTTCAGCGGCTTGTCCTCGCCTTCGGTGACAGAGAAGATGACGACACGCGCCTTTTCGCCCAGGTCGAACAAGGCCGGGCAGACCAGGTTGCCGACGTTTTCTATCACCAGCAGCGAACCCCGCGCGGGCTGCAACAATTCCAGCGCGCGGGCCAGCATGTCGGCTTCCAGATGGCAGCCGGTGCCGGTGTTGACCTGCACCGCCGGCGCGCCGGTGGCGCGGATGCGCTGGGCGTCGAAGGCCGTGGCCTGGTCGCCTTCCACCACGCTGAGGGACACGACGCCCTGCAGGTCGCGTATGCAGCGTTCCAGCAAGGTGGTCTTGCCTGCGCCGGGGCTGCTCATCAGGTTCAGCGCCAGCACACCACGGCCAGACAACCAGCCGCGGTTGCGCTCGGCCAGCGCCTGGTTCTTGCCCAGCAGGGCGGTTTCCAGCGCGATGGTTTGCGTGTCGCGGCCGGGTACCTGCAGGTCGTGGCCGTGCGTGTGGCCGTGCGTGTGGCCGTGCGCATGGCCATGCCCGTCGCCATGCGCATGGGCGGAATCGTGTGCGTGATCGTGCGCATGCGCATGCGCGTGCCCATGCGTGTGTGTCGTGCCGTCGGCATGGGTGTGCGCGTGGGGCTGCCCGTGCTCGTGCCCGTGCCCATGTTCGTCGCCCAGCCTCTGCACCGTCACTTCGCCTTCGCCGCAGCCGCAAGTCACACACATGATTCCACCTCCATCTCCTTGATCTTCAGCTCGGTGCCCGCAACGATGCGCAGGCGCGGTTCGTGGCACAGCGGGCAGCGGCCCAGCGGCGCCGTCATCACCGGCTCGGCCCCGCAGGCATCGCAATGCCCGCGGCCTTCAATGTCGATGATGTGCAGCGTGGTGGTTTGCAGCGCCGTGCCCTTGCTGCACACGTCAAAGCAAAAGCGAATGGCCTCGCTGAACATGCCCGACAGCCGGCCCACTTCGAGGGTGACGCGCAACACCGTCTGCCCTTGCGCCCGTTCGCTGACGATGGCCACGATGTTGCGGGTGATGCCAAGTTCGTGCATGCTGTTGTGAAGTTAGCTTGTGCGCTGCTAACAAATGCGCGGCAGTTGTTCGCCAACCAGCATGTCGACCACCCGTTCACCGCCAAACAGCGTGTTCAGGATGACATGGCCGGCCGGCTCGGCCAGCACTTCACCGACGATGGCGGCGTGCACACCCGCGGGGTGCGTGCGCATCGCGGCCAGCACCACGTCCGCGTGTTCACGCGGCACCACAGCCACCAGCTTGCCTTCGTTGGCCATGTACAGCACATCCAGCCCCAGCATTTCACACGCGCCGCGCACCTCGGGCTTCAGCGGCAGCGCCCGCTCTTGCAGCCGCATGCCGACTTGCGAGCTGATGGCAAATTCATTCAGCACCGTGGCCAGGCCACCGCGCGTGGCGTCACGCAGGCAGTGGATGTCGGGGCAGGCCGCCAGCATGGCCTGCACCAGGCCGTGCAGCGGCTGGCAGTCGCTTTGAATGTCACTGTGCAGGTCGAGTTCGTTGCGCGCCACCAGTATCGCCACGCCATGGTCACCCAGCGTGCCGTTGACGATGATGGCGTCGCCAGGCCGTGCGCGGGTGGCGCTGATGTGTACGCCGCTGGCGATGACGCCGATGCCGGCGGTGTTGATGAACAGCTTGTCGGCAGCGCCGCGGTTGACGACCTTGGTGTCGCCGGTGACGACGTTGACACCACACTGCTGCGCCAGCGCCGACATGCTGGCCAATACCCGCTCAAGATCAACGGTAGGCAGGCCTTCTTCGATGATGAGCCCGCATGACAGAAACAGCGGCACGGCGCCCGCCATCGCCAGGTCGTTGACGGTGCCGCAGATGGCCAGTTTGCCGATGTCGCCACCGGGGAAAAACAGCGGTGACACGACATAGCTGTCGGTCGTGAAGGCCAGCCTGTCGCCGATTTCGCGCAGGCCCTTGAGCGCAATGCGGGCCTGGTCTTCCAGCGGCGCCAGCAGCGGGTTGGCAAAGGCCGGCAGCACCAGCTTTTCGATCAAGTCGCGCAT
>JANMJI010000166.1:0-9513 GCA_031371275.1 Betaproteobacteria bacterium | reverse complement strand
GCCGCGTGCGTGTGCAGGCCGACGGCCAGATGAAGACCGGCCGCGATGTCGTGATTGGCGCGCTGCTGGGCGCCGACGAGTTCGGTTTCGCCACCGCGCCGCTGGTGGTGGAAGGCTGCATCATGATGCGCAAGTGCCACCTGAATACTTGCCCGGTGGGCGTGGCCACGCAAGACCCGGTGTTGCGCAAGAAGTTCGCGGGCAAGCCCGAGCATGTGGTGAACTTCTTCTTCTTCATCGCCGAAGAAGCGCGGCAAATCATGGCCCAGCTGGGCATCCGCAAGTTCAACGATTTGATTGGCCGCGTCGACCTGCTCGATACGAAAAAAGGTATCCAACACTGGAAGGCCAGCGGGCTGGATTTCAGCCGCATCTTCCACCAGCCCGTGGTGCCGGCCGACGTGCCGCGCTTTCAGACCGAAGCGCAAGACCACGGCCTGGCCAAGGCGCTGGACGTGAAGCTCATCGAACGCTGCCAGCCGGCTATTTTGCGCGGCGAAAAAGTGCACTTCATGGAAGACGTGCGCAACCTGAACCGCAGCGTGGGCGCCATGCTGTCGGGTGAATTGGTGCGGCAGCGGCCCGAGGGCTTGCCCGACCACACCATCTTCATGCAGATGGAAGGTGTCGGTGGCCAGAGCTTTGGCGCCTTCCTGGCCAACGGCATAACGCTCTACCTGATTGGTGATGCCAACGACTACACCGGCAAGGGCATGAGCGGTGGCCGCATCGTCGTGCGGCCCAGCATCGAATTCCGCGGCGACGCCACCAAGAACATCATCATCGGCAATACAGCGCTGTATGGCGCGACCAGCGGCGAGGCCTTTTTCCGCGGCGTGGCGGGTGAACGCTTTGCGGTGCGGCTGAGCGGCGCCACCGCGGTGGTGGAAGGCACCGGCGACCACGGCTGCGAATACATGACCGGCGGCACGGTGGTGGTGCTGGGCAAAACCGGCCGCAACTTCGCTGCCGGCATGAGCGGCGGCGTGGCCTATGTGTTTGACGAAGACGGCCAGTTTGCGCGCCGCTGCAACACCGCCATGGTGGCGCTGGAAAAGCTGCTGCCGCAGGCCGAACAAGCCGGCCTGGCGGTGGGCTTGCATGCCGGCCAGGCCGACGAGCTGCTGCTGAAGAAACTGATCGAAGACCACAACCGCTGGACAGGCAGTCTGCGCGCGCGCGAACTGCTGGACAACTGGACAGACGCCCGCGCCAGGTTCGTGAAGGTCTTCCCGCACGAATACAAGCGCGTGCTGGCCAGCCGCGCGGCCCGCGCCGAAGCGCAGGTTGCAACGCAAAAGGCCCAGGCCCAGGCCTCGGCCGCGGCCGTGCCTGCGAAGTAATTCGGCGAAGCAATCCGCCGCAATAAAGCCACAAGACCAACACAGAGCAACACCATGGGCAAGGTCACAGGTTTCCTGGAATACGAACGCCTTGAAGAAGGCTACGCGCCGCCGCAGGCGCGTTTGAAAACGTGGAAAGAATTCGTCATCACGCTCAACGCCGAGCAGGCCAAGGTGCAGAGCGCGCGGTGCATGGACTGCGGCACGCCGTTCTGCAACAGCGGCTGCCCGGTCAACAACATCATCCCCGACTTCAACGACCTGGTGTTCCAGGGTGACTGGCAAAACGCACTGACAGTTTTGCACTCCACCAACAACTTCCCCGAATTCACCGGCCGCATCTGCCCCGCGCCTTGTGAAGCGGCCTGCACGCTGAACGTCAACGACGACGCGGTGGGCATCAAGAGCATCGAACACGCCATCATCGACCGCGGCTGGGCCGAAGGCTGGGTGCTGCCGCAAGTGGCGGCGGTGAAAACGGGCAAGAAGGTCGCCGTGGTGGGCAGTGGCCCGGCCGGCCTGGCGGCCGCGCAACAACTGGCCAGGGCGGGGCACGACGTCACGGTGTTCGAGAAGAACAGCCGCATCGGCGGCCTGCTGCGCTATGGCATCCCCGACTTCAAGATGGAAAAGACCCACATCGACCGCCGCGTGGCGCAGATGCAGGCCGAAGGCGTAACGTTCAAAACGAGTGTTCTTGTCGGCAAGATGCCGGACTCCACCAAGATCACCAACGACGCCAAAGAAACACTCAGCGCCGAGGAGCTGAACGCCAGCTTTGATGCCGTGCTGCTGACCGGCGGCAGCGAGACCAGTCGCGACCTGCCCGTGCCCGGCCGCGATCTGGACGGCGTGCATTGCGCGATGGAGTTTTTGCCGCAGCAAAACAAGGTCAACGCCGGCGACAAGATCAAGGGCCAGATCAAGGCCACGGGCAAGCACGTCATCGTCATTGGCGGTGGCGACACCGGCAGCGACTGCGTGGGCACCAGCAACCGCCACGGCGCGGCCAGCGTGACACAGTTCGAGCTGATGCCGCAGCCCCCAGATGAAGAAAACAAGCCACTGACCTGGCCCTATTGGCCCACCAAGCTGCGCACCAGTTCCAGCCACGAAGAAGGCTGCGACCGCGAATTTGCCATCGCCACCAAGGAGCTCGCTGCTGGCACCGGCAAAGACAAGGGCAAGGTCGCCGCGCTGAAGACCGTGCGCGTGCAGATGCAAGGCGGCAAGATGGTCGAAGTGCCGGGCAGCGAGCAGCAATACAAGGCCGACCTGGTGCTGCTGGCGATGGGCTTCACGGCGCCGGCGGCCTCGGTGCTCGAAGCCTTCGGCGTCGAAAAAGACAAGCGCGGCAACGCCCTGGCGACCACCGAAAACGCCGGCGCGTACAAGACCAATGTCGACAAGGTTTTCGCCGCCGGCGACATGCGCCGCGGCCAAAGCCTGGTGGTGTGGGCGATACGTGAAGGCCGCCAGGCCGCGCGCGCGGTCGACGAGTTCTTGATGGGCTGCAGCAGCCTGCCGCGCTGAAGACCTGGGAGCATGCGGGAACGCGCAGCAACGCGGTTTGTCGGCAGGTGCTCCGTGCAGGCTGGTGCGGTGTCAGTGCTGAAGATCGAATTCCAGACGCCCTGAAACTCGCCCAGTGAAGCCGGCGCGGCGTTGGGGCCGCGTCACACCACGCCATGGCGTTTTGGGGGGTAACCCTTGGAAAGCACGGCTGCGTGCGAGAATATTTGTCATCCCCTCAAGGTTGCGTGGGCGTTCAGCGCGCCCGGCCAGGCATCCGTTTGACCACCGACACCTTCATCGAGATTGACCGCGTCACGTTCGGCTACGACAGCAGCCGCACCATCCTCAAAGACGTGTCCCTGAAATTCCAGCGTGGCAAAGTCACCGCCATCCTGGGCGGTTCGGGTTGTGGCAAGACCACCCTGTTGCGGCTGATTGGTGGCGTGCACCGCGCCGACAGCGGGCGCGTCGTGTTCGACGGCGAGGTGCTCAACACGCGCGACAAAGAACAGCTCTACCGCCTGCGCGGGCGCCTGGGCATGCTGTTCCAGTTCGGCGCGCTGTTCACCGACCTGACGGTCTTCGACAACGTGGCCTTTCCGCTGCGCGAACACACCGCGCTGCCCGAAACGATGGTGCGCGACATCGTGTTGATGAAGCTCAACGCCGTCGGCCTTCGGGGTGCGGCCGGGTTGCGAATCTCCGAGGTTTCGGGCGGCATGGCCAGGCGCATTGCGCTCGCCCGTGCCATCGCGCTCGACCCCGAACTCATCATGTACGACGAGCCGTTTGCGGGGCTGGACCTCATCAGCATGGGTGTCGCCGCCAAGCTCATTCGCACGCTGAATGACGTGACGGGCGCCACCAGCCTGGTGGTCAGCCACGACGTGCCCGAATGCATGTCCATCAGCGACCATGTCGTGTTGATGGCCACCCAAGGCCGCATCGTGGCGCAGGGCACACCGGCCGAACTGATGGCCAGCACCGATCCGGAAACGCGCCAGTTTGTTCGTGGTGAACCCGATGGCCCGGTCAAGTTCCACTACCCCGCGCCAGAGATTGCAGTTGATTTCGGGGTCGCGACATGACGACCCCCAGGCTCACTTCGTTCGCCACCCCCAGCGGGGGCTTCGGCTCCCTTGGGGCGGCCCGGCGGGTGCCGACATGAACCCAGTCAGCTTTATCCAAGGCCTGGGCGCCACCGCGCTGGGCCACTTCCGCGGCTGGGGTCATGCGGCCTATTTCTGTGTCGACGTGTTGCGTGCCGTGCCCGCTTGCCTGCGCCGCTTTGGCCTGGTGGTGGCGCAGGTCTACGCCATTGGCAACCGCTCGCTCATCATCATCCTGGCCTCGGGCCTGGCGGTGGGTTTTGTACTGGCATTGCAGATGTACTACGCGCTGGTGACCTACGGCGCGGCCGAAAGCCTGGGGCTGATCGTCAACCTGGCCTTGGTGCGCGAACTGGGGCCGGTGGTCACCGGGCTGCTGTTCGCGGGGCGCGCCGGCACATCGTTGACGGCCGAGATCGGGCTGATGAAAGCGGGCGAGCAAATCGCCGCGATGGAGTTGATGGCCATCGACCCGAAAGCCCGCGTGCTGGCGCCGCGCTTCATTGGTGGCATCGTGGCCATGCCGATACTGGCCGTGCTGTTCTCTGCCGTCGGCATCCTGGGCGCGTATGTGGTGGCGGTGCAGCTCATCGGCGTCGACGCGGGCAATTTCTGGTCGATCATGCAAACGCGTGTGGACGTGCTGCGCGACGTGGGCAACGGCCTCGTCAAGGCTTCGGTCTTTGGCGTGCTGTGCACCGTGGTCGCGCTGTACCAGGGTTACGAGACCGAAGCCACGCCCGAAGGCGTGGCCTACGCCACCACGCGCACGGTGGTGATCTCTTCGTTGTGGGTGCTGGGGATGGACTTCATCCTCACCGCCTTGATGTTCTCGACGCCTTGACCGGCGCGGCGACACAGGAGCAAGGCTGATGGGCAAGAAAAGTATCGAAACGCTGGTCGGCTGCTTTGTGCTGCTGGGCATGGCCGGGCTGGTGTTCCTGGCCTTGAAGGCCGCCAACCTGGGCGGTGTCGGCGGTGGCGACACCTACACGCTGAAGGCCAGCTTCGACAACATCGGCGGCCTCAAGGTGCGCGCGCCGGTGCGCACGGCCGGTGTCACGGTTGGCCGCGTGACCAGCATCAAACTGGACAGCAAGAGCTTCCAGGGCGTGGTTTCGATGGAAATCGAACGCGGCTACCAGTTCCCGAAAGACTCGGCCGCCAAGATCTTGACCGCCGGCCTGTTGGGCGACCAGTACGTCGGCATGGACCCGGGCGGCGACGACAAGAACCTGGCGCCCGGCGAAACGCTGGCCCAGACGCAGTCGGCCGTGGTGCTGGAAAACCTCATCGGCCAGTTCCTCAGCAGCAAAGCCGAAGGTCCGGGCGCGGCGGCTTCGGGGGCAGCCAAGTGAGATGGCTGCAGCTGGCCCAACGCAGCTTGGCGGTGGCGGCACTGGCGTTGCTGAGCGCCTGCGCCACGGTGCCGGCCAGCGCCAGTGGCCCGGTCAGCGACCCCTGGGAAGGCTGGAACCGCAAGGTCTTCGGCTTCAACGAAGGCCTGGACGCAGCGCTGCTCAAACCGGCGGCGCAGACTTACCGCGACGTCGTGCCCGGCTTTGTTCGCACCGGCATCAACAACGTGCTGAACAACATCTACGACGTCTGGTCCACGGCCAACCACTTCCTGCAAGGCAAGGTTCAAAGCGGCCTGGAAATGGGCATGCGGGTGCTGACCAACACCGTGCTGGGTGCTGGCGGTTTGATGGACCCGGCCTCAGAGATGGGCCTGACGCGCCGCTCTGAAGACTTTGGCCAGACGCTGGGCCGCTGGGGCTTGGCCAACGGGCCCTACCTGGTGCTGCCCGTGCTGGGCCCCTCCACCGTACGCGACGCTGCGGGCTTTTTGCTTGACCGCCAGGCCGCACCTTCCAAGCTGCCCGACAGCAGCACCGCCGGCTACACCGTGCTGGCCACCGAACTGGTCAACACGCGCGCCAATTTGCTGTCCACTGGCGCGCTGGTGGACCAGGTGGCGCTGGACAAATACGCCTTCATCCGCGATGCCTACCTGGCCCGCCGGCGCGATGCGCTGTTCGATGGTGCGCCGCCGATGGAGACCTTCGAAGACGACGGCGCCGACGCGCCACCGGCCGCCGTCAAACCGGCCGCATCTGGCGCGGCACCCAAGCCCGCCACATCACCGGCTTCGGCGCCGCGGTGAACCGCCGCACGGGCTGCTGCGTTATAGCCTTGCAGCCGGTTTTGCCAGGCTGTCTACCCAAAGGATTCTCGTGTTCAAGAAACTGCTGACAACCCTGGCCACCACCCTGGTGCTGGCCACCCCGGCCTGGGCCCAGACGGCCCCCGACGCGCTGGTGCGCCAGATCTCGGTGGACGTGATCGAAGCCGCCAAGGCCGACAAAGCCATCCAGGCCGGCGACCTGACGCGCATCGTGACGCTGGTCGACGCCAAGGTCATGCCCAGCGTCAATTTCGAAACCGCCACGCGCTCTGCGGTCGGCGTGAAATGGCGCGAAGCCACGCCAGAACAGCGCAGCAAGCTGCAAACCGAATTCAAACTGCTGCTGTTGCGCCTGTACGCTGGTGCGCTGTCGCAGGTGAAGGACCAGACGGTGGAAGTCACCAAGACCCTGCCGGTCACCGGCAGCACCCAGGTCGTGGTGCAGACCGAAGTGCGCGGCAAGGGCGAATCCATCAAGCTGGACTACAGGCTGGATAAATCGGGCGAAGCGTGGAAGATCATCGACGTCAATGTCGGCGGCATCTGGCTGGTGCAGAACTACCGTTCGCAGTTTGCTGGTGAGTTGAGCAAGGGTGGCATCGACGGCCTTATCACCACGCTGGCCGAGCGCAACAAAGCGGCCAAGTAAAGCGGCCGGGCCGACCATGCAACTGCCTGCCAACGCCACCCTGGAACACGCCGCCGAACTGGCCGCTGCACTGCCCGCAGCGGTTGCGGTTGGCGCCGGCGTGTTCAGCATTGATGCTTCGGCCTTGACGGCCTACGACACGTCCACCATAGCGCTGCTGATGCAGGCCCGCCGCGGTGCCCAGGCTGCCGGCCGGGGCTTTGCGGTGACGGGCGCACCGGCGCAACTGGCACAGCTGGCTGCGCTTTATGGTGTCGAAGAACTGCTGTCGCTTGCGCCCACGCCGTAGCCCGTCTGCGCCGCCTCACCGGGCCCGCGCTCAGCCCCTGCATAACGCTTCAAACGCAGGTTCTTTTTGATCTCTTGCAGCAGCGGGCGCAGCTTGGCCGAGCCCAGCCGCAGCGCCACGCCGGTGGTCAGGATGTCGATGATGAGCAGGTGCAACAGGCGCGACACCATCGGGCTGTAGCGGTCGGCATCTTCGGGGTGGTCGGCGGCGAGCAGGATGCAGTGGCTGTCGCCCTGCGCCAGCCGCGCCAGCGCTGAGCCGCTGGCGGTGATGACGATCAAGGTGGCGCCCTTTTTTCGCGCAATCTCGGCCACGTCCAGCAGGTCGCGGCTGCGGCCGGAATTGCTGATGAGCACGGCGCAGTCACCCGGCTTCAGCATGGTCGCGGCCATGACCTGCACATGGCCGTCGCTGACCGCCGCGGCGGTGACGCCCAGGCGGAAGAACTTGTGCTGCGCGTCCAGTGCCACGATGCCGGAATTGCCGACGCCATAGAACTCGATGCGCCGGCCTTGGGCTGAACGGCCACCGGCTTCGGCCAGCGCGGCAATCGCACGCTCGATGTTCTGGCTGGCCGCGGCATTGCGGTAGCGAAGCATCGCGGCCACGGCGTTGTCTATGACCTTGACGACGATGTCGCCGGCCTTGTCGTCGTCGTCGACCGCGCGGTGCACGTAGGGCACGCCTTCGTTGACGCTGCCGGCCAGTTTCAGCTTGAAATCAACCAGCCCGTCGTAGCCGATGCTGCGGCAAAAGCGCACCACGGTGGGTTTGCTCACCTGCGAGCGTTCGGCCAGCTCTGAAACCGGCAGCGTGGCAAAGCTGCGCGGGTCGGCCATCAAGAGCCTGGCCACGCGCTGCTCGGCCGGCGGCAACGCGGGGATGGAAGCGCGGATGCGGTCGAGCATGGTCGTTGGTCAGTGCACCGTTGTCAGTGCACTATGGTTGGTAGGCGCCGGGCGACCAGCGGGCGGGCGGCGCCAAAGTCTGTGTGCCCAGCGGTGGCGCGAATTCCGCCTGCGGTGCCAGCAGCACGCCGCGGGCCGTGCCCGGTGCGGTGCCGCGGTGGCGCAGCAGCGAGTCGGCCTTCAGCGCATACAGCCCCACGTCGATGTCTTGCAGCACTGCCGTGGGGGCACTGAAGTTGCCCTGGCTGATATTGGTCAGGCCCAGCTCACCGAAACCCAAGCCCACCAGCAGGTTGTTCACGTACAGCGCTTGCACCGGCTTGCCCAGCTTGTCGGCATGCACGCGCAAAAAGATGCCGGGCAGCAGGGCTTCGTTGAGCAGCGTGTTGTTGACCATGAACAAGGCTTGCTCGCGACCCTGAGGCCCATCGCGCGCGTCGCGGGGATCTGGGCCTTCACCGCCAAACGAGACCAACACCGGGTTCGTGCGCCCCGTGCCCTGCCCCAGCACGTTGCCGACGACAAAGGCCACGCCGCCATTGGGCAGCTCCAATGCATACGAAGCGCGGCCACCGGCACCGTCCACCAGCTGGTTGTAGCGGATGTGGTTTTCCAGCGCGCGCGTCTTCACCAGGTGGCTATCTTGGCCACCGCGCACGCGGCTGCCGGTGAGCGTGAAGCGGGCGATGCGGCCGACGTAGATCAAATGCGGCAGCGGTGTGTTGACGGGTGCTTGTGCAAATTCGCTGTCTTCCACCGTCAACTCGGCAGCGGCGAAGTTGGCGGTGAGGATGCCGTTTTCGTTGTCGAAGAACGCGCAGCGCTTGACCAGCAAACGGCCCTTCTCGAAGCGAATGGCGGCGCCATTGCGGTCGGCCACACGGGCGCCGCGGAACTCGATGTTCTCGATGCGGATGTCGCCGTCACGCACGACCAGAATGGCCTTGTCTTCGGCGCTCTGGCCGGCCGCATGCAGCACCGGCCGGCCACCCACCGCACTTCCCAAACCCCGCAGCGTCAGCCGCTTGTGCGTGATGACGGCGACCTGGCCACGATGCTCGCCGGCTTGCAGCACGATGGTGTCGCCGTCAGCCGCCTGGGCCAGCGCTTTGACCAAGCTCTGCCCCGGCGCGACACTGAGCGTGGCGGCCTGCAGCGGCGCGGCCAGCGCTATGCACAGCAGCACGCTGCACGCCAGCCGGGCGCGCAGCCCGGGCCTCATTGTTCTTCGGCCCAGGCGCAGCCGTCGCGCGCCACCAGCGCACTCGATGCCGCCGGGCCCCAACTGCCAGCGGCATAGGGGCGCGGGCCGACGCTGTCGTCGGCCCAGGCGTGCAATATGGGTTCGACCCAGCGCCAGGCCTGCTCTTGTTCGTCGCTGCGCACAAACAGGTTCAGGCGGCCGGCAATGGCGTCCAGCAGCAGGCGTTCGTAGCCGCCCACGCGTTCGCTGTGAAAGGCTTTGTCGAAGTCCAGATCCAGCGACACCGGCGACAGCATTTCATTGCTACC
>JANMJI010000351.1:0-2435 GCA_031371275.1 Betaproteobacteria bacterium | reverse complement strand
CCTGTCGCTGCATCAGTCGGAGCCAAAGTGCGTTCGAAATCACCTTCACCTGCTAGCTCTTCAGAAGGCAGTACTTCTGTCGCTCGAGCAGTCCGAAGCATTGGCGCAGGTAGTGTCCATCGACAGCCAGCTTCCATCCGGTTGCTACAAAAGAGCGTGGGGCCTCGTCAACGAGGCCGAGAATGTGTACAAGCAGTATGTGGCCGAGCTGGCGAGCGGGGTCTAACCCTTCCATCGAGGGGATGCCCAAAAGGCTGCGCCTTTCGGTTGAACTCAAGCGTCATCTTTCTGACGAAAGGTGAGCACTTCATGGGAAGTTTTTGCCTTGGATCAACTCAACTGCCGCTGCGACTAATGCGGCGTTGTCTCGCGCTGGCGAATTGTCAGGTAGCACCGTTACGTCCCCCCCGCGTCAGAATAGTTGTCGCCCCAATAGAACCAAGAACCCGGGGGCGGCGATGAAGGATGGCAGTGGCTCGATACGGACAAGCATTCAAAGACAGGGCGGTAGCACGGTTGCTGCCGCCGGAGAGCGCAGCGTTGGAGGTTGTTGCGCGGGAAGTGGGCATTGGAGCGGGGACTCTGGAGCGCTGGCGCGAGGATGCGAAGTCCAGGCCCGCCCGAGGGCGGGCCTGGACTTCGGGCACCCGGCTGGAGGCCGTGATCACCACGGCGGCGATGAGCGAAGCGGGCAAGAGCGCCTGGTGCCGCGAGCACGGCGTGTACCCGGCCGAGCTGGACAAGTGGCGCTTGAGCTGCACCGCCGCGCTTGCCGAGCCCGAGGAGGCCCGAGCCAGCCCGCAGGCGACAAGGCAAGACCGCAAGCGCATCAAGGAGCTCGAACGCGATCTGCTACGCAAGGATCGGGCGCTGGCCGAGACGGCGGCTCTCCTGGTGCTGTCAAAAAAAGTCGCGGCGATCTTCAACAAGGGCGAGGACGAATGATCGACCTCGAAGATCGCTGCAGCCTGGCCCACGACATTCACAAGGCTCACCGCGCTGGCGCGCGGCTGCGTCTGGCGTGTGAGACCGCCGGCATCGACGCACGGACTCTGCAGCGCTGGAAGGCCCAGCAGGGCTTCGTAGGCGGCGATGGCAGGCCGCAGGCGGTGCGCCCGATGCCCAGTCATGCCTTGAGCGAGGCCGAGCGTGCTGAAGTGCTGCGCGTGGCCAACGAGCCGCGCTTCGCCGCCGTGCCGCCTGCGCGCATCGTGCCCATGCTCGCCGACGAGGGCGTGTACCTGGCCAGCGAGTCCAGCTTCGCCCGCGTGCTGCGTGCGCACGGCCAGAGCCACCATCGCGGACGCGCCAAGGCGCCGCGTGCGGTGCGACCGCCCACCACGCACATCGCGACCGCGCCGCGGCAAGTGTGGTGCTGGGACATGACGTTCCTGCCGGCGACGGTGGTGGGCCGCTGGTTCCACCTGTACCTGATCCTGGACTTGTACAGCCGCAAGATCGTGGGCTGGGAGGTGCACGACAGCGACGACTCCGACCACGCGGTCCATCTGGTGCGGCGCACGGCGCTGGCCGAAGGCATCGCAGCGTTGAAGACCAAGCCGGTGCTGCACGGCGACAACGGCTCCACGCTCAAGGCAACGACAGTGCTGGCAATGCTCAACTGGTTGGGCGTAAAGCCCTCGTACTCGCGGCCTCGGGTGAGCGACGACAACGCCTACGCGGAGTCGCTGTTCCGAACCGCCAAGTACCGACCAGAGTTCCCCACCAAGGGCTTCACCGACCTCGACGCGGCGCGCGCTTGGGCCATCGGCTTCGTGCGTTGGTACAACGTCGAGCATCAACACAGCGGCATCCGCTACGTCAGCCCGGCGCATCGACATGCCGGGGACGATCGCGCCATCCTGGCTGCTCGTCATGCGCTGTACCTCAACGCTCGCGCGCTCAACCCGGCGCGATGGGCAGGCAAGACGCGCGATTGGTCGCACATCGGCGCCGTCACCCTCAACCCCGAACGCGACTGCATCGTCAAGACGCATTCGCAGGGCCTCGACAAAGAGCCGTTGGCTGCATGAATGAGGCGACAACTACCTTGACGCGCGCCGCGTCTTCGAGCCCGGTACGTATGCCGTGGCCTCTCGTAAGCGCGCGACGATTCACGGCCCAACATGCAATGCCATAGCCGTGGTGAACCTGCTCGAGAGTGATTCCAGCGCTGACAACAATATCTTCCATCGCCTCAGCGTTTCGCAGAGCTATGTCGATATCGATCTCGAGCGGCTCAATCAGCACACGGCGGCATCGGGACGCCAAACCAGATTTCACGAAGGCAGTGGCGTCGCTGACCGTGAGCAACCCTGCCTCGATTTGTACGCCGCGGGCGAGAAGGAGTTCACATAAAGCCACGATGCCGGCTTCGCCTTGATTGGCGGTCACAAGGTCCGACATGTCTTCCCACGCCGCTACGATGCGTAGGC
>JANMJI010000136.1:0-2349 GCA_031371275.1 Betaproteobacteria bacterium | reverse complement strand
AGGGGGCTTTTTTCTTGAAGAACCCGTATAGGTACTATTTTAGAATCTGTATCGGTTGTAAAGTCAAGCCACTTCACAGACCGCCGCAAGCCGGGACTTAGCCTATGCACATCGCCATTGCCACCTTGTGCCCCATGAGCTTGTCAGCCCGGCTTATCCAGTTGCGCCGCGAGCGCGACTGGACCCAGCAAGACGTGGCCGACCAGGTCGGCCTGCACGTCAACCAGATCAAGCGCTACGAAGCCGGCAGCGCGCAGCCGTCTCTTGAAGGCTTGAAGAAGATCGCCAAGGCGTTTTCGGTATCGACCGACTGGCTGCTGTTCGAGGATGCCGAGCGTGGACCCGATGAGGACCTGAAGCTGCAGTTCGAGGCCATGAACCAGCTCACCCCAGATGAGAAGGCCGTGGCCCGCGCGGTGCTCGAAGGGCTGCTGCTCAAGCATGTGGCGCACAAATGGTCTGCGCCCGGGCTGGCCGAGCGTGCCCAGGTGGCCAGGCAGGCCGCGCCCGCAGCAGCCGTGGTGGCGAAGGCGCCGGCCACGGTGGCGGCCAAGCCGTTGGTGAAGGCCGCCGCAAGGCCGACGGTCAAGCAAGCCGCCAGGGCAGCGGTCAAGTGAGCGGGGCTACCGGCGCCGCTGACGCGGCCGTGATGCTGCCGCGCATCGAGAGCCGCATCCTCGTCGTGCGCGAGCAGAAGGTGATCATCGACGCCGATCTGGCCGAGCTCTACGGCGTGGACACCCGCACCCTGAACCAAGCCGTCAAGCGCAATGCCGAGCGCTTCCCGATGGATTTCATGTTCGCGCTCACGCCGGCCGAGAAGGCCGAGGTGATCACAAGTTGTGATCACCTCCAGAAGCTGAAGTTTTCCAAGTCGATGCCCTATGCCTTCACCGAGCACGGCGCCATCCAGGCGGCCAATGTGCTGGCCTCAGCGCGTGCGGTGGAGATGGGCATCTATGTCGTGCGCGCCTTCGTGCGGCTGAAGCAGGCCAGCACCCTGCACGCGGACCTGGCCAAGCGGCTGGCCGATTTGGAAGACAAGACCGAAGCGCTGGCCATGAACCACGACACTTTCAGCCGCAACACGCGCAACCAGCTCAGAGAAGTCTTCGACGCCCTGCGCGAACTCATGACGCCGCCCGATCCGCCCAAGCGGCCTATCGGGTTCATCAGCCCCGAGGACAAGGGCAAGAAGGCTCAGGCCAGGCGCAAGGGGTGATCAGCGCGCTACTCCCGAGCACCAGTCATTCGGCGTTCGATCCAAATAGACACTGATCTTCCGATCGACACGCCACCAAACAACAGGAATGCTGCGTTGACTACGTAGACAACATCGCCACTACTTTGCCTTATTGCGGAGGAAGTGAGGCCAATCAAAACGATAGCTGCAGCCCAACACGCTATCCCCGAGATCCACGCCAACAGCTTTCCCGCACTCATCGCGGATTCTCCTTTGGCGGCGGTGGCGGGGGCTCCGACTTAGGATCGTTCGCCTTGGCCTGCTCGCTGTTCACCGCGTTTTGAACTTCGTTCTTAAGTGCAACACCGGCGCCTGCCTTAGTGGCATCTGCGGCCGCGTCCCCGACCGCCTTAGCCGCCTTCTCCGTATTTCGAGCCATGGCATCAGCAGTCTTTGCAGCGCGGTTCGTCGTGTTGGCAGCCTTGCCTGATAGGGTGTTCAGCGCTCGCATTGCCTGTGCCACCTTTGGTACAGCCTGTGCCCCGTGAATTGCCGCTGAACCTGCTCCAGGAAGGATCGCACCAATGGCGCCGGCAACGAGAATATTCGAGACGTCCAAGTTGCCAATCGATCTGCCTTCGACGGTCATTTGGTAGCCGATCTCGACGGCGATACCAGCAACGATTCCCCAAGGAAATCGCCCATCAGGGTCTTTGAACTTATACGGGTTGTTGTTCGCGTAGTGGTAGCGGTTGAAGTTTCCGCCTGACTTCGCATCCGTCGTCACAGGATCAACGCTGAGGAACCTCCCCGCAATCGGATCGTAATACCGCTGCTGCATGTACACCAGCCCGGTATCGACATCATTGACATGCCCGGTGAAGCCGATGCTTGTGGGGTTGGTGCCGCTGGCCGTGGCGCCGTAGGGCTCGTAGCGGGTGCGGTCGATGAGTGCGCCAATCGAGTTCATGCGCGCCACCGGGCTGCCCAGGGCATCGGTGTGGCTGTAGGTGGTGGCGGTGGTTGCTGTCTCGGAGATAAGCTTGTCGCCCAGATAGACATACCGCTTGTACTGCTGCTCGTCGGTGCGATAGCTGAACAGCAGCTTGCCCTGCTGCCCATAGGCATAGAGCCGCCAGTTGCCATCGGCCGTGCCGGTCTGGCTG
>JANMJI010000114.1:0-10699 GCA_031371275.1 Betaproteobacteria bacterium | reverse complement strand
GCGCTGTCTTCGGCCGGCTCGGCACGGCCCAGTTGGCTGTCGCCGGTGGTCAGGTGCACCACGCTGCCGCCCATCTGGTACATGCCGGCCTCGAAGCTGACGCGCGTGCGGGTGCTGGCCTTCTCGAAGATCATGGCCAGCGTGCGGTCGACCAGCGGCTGGTATTTCTCGTAGTTCTTGAAGCGCGTCTTGATGATTCGGGCACGCTCGTACAGGTAGCTGTATTCCTCGGCGCGCAGATCTTTGAACTGCAGGTAATGCCGCATCAGCGAATGGCCGGGTTTCATGCCGGCTCGTTGAGGAAGGCCTTTACCAGCGGGCACAGGATGTCGGCCACTTGCTGCGCTTCATCGGCCGTCATGATGAGTGCCGGCAGCAGGCGAATGACCTTGTCGGCGGTGACGCTGATCATCAAACCGGCTTCGGCTGCGCGGCCCAGCAGCACGCCGCAAGGGCAGCTCAGTTCGACGCCGATCATCAGCCCCTGGCCGCGGAATTCGACCACGCCGCCGTTGGCGATCTCGGCCTGCAAACCGGCTTGCAGCGCTTCACGCAAGACACTGCCCACCCTGTCAGCATTCGCGAGCAGCCCGTCTTCTTCCATGATGCGCAACGTTTCTACACCAGCGCGCATGGCCAGCGGATTGCCGCCGAAGGTGGTGCCATGGTTGCCCGGGCCCAGCACATTGACAGCCTTGGGGCCGACGACGATGGCGCCAATCGGCACGCCCGAGCCCAGGCCCTTGGCCAGTGGCATCACGTCGGGCTGGATGCCGGCCCACTGATGGGCGAACCATTTCCCGGTGCGGCCGATACCGCATTGCACCTCGTCCAACATCATCAGCCAGTCATGCTGGTCGCAGAGTTTGCGCAGGCCTTGCAGGCAGTCGGCGCGGCTGGGGTTGACGCCGCCTTCGCCCTGTATGACTTCCAGAAACACGGCCACCACATTGGGGTTCGTGCGGGCTACATGCTCTATGGCCGTTAGGTCGTTCAGCGGCAGACGCACGAAACCTTCCACCAACGGGCCGAAACCGGCCTGCACCTTGGGGTTGCCGGTGGCCGACAGCGTGGCAATGCTGCGGCCGTGGAAGGCCTTCTCGTAGACGATGATCTCGGGGCGTTCAATGCCCTTGTCGTGGCCGAACTTGCGCGCAATCTTCAGCGCACCTTCGTTGGCTTCGAGGCCCGAATTGCAGAAGAACGCGGCGCTCAGGCCCGAGATTTCGCACAGCTTGGCGGCCAGTTGTTCCTGCAGCGGCACTTCGTAGTAATTGCTGCAGTGGATGAGCTTGGCGACTTGCTCTTGCAGCGCCGGCACCAGGCGCGGATGGGCATGGCCCAGCGTATTGACGGCAATGCCGCCCAGCGCGTCCAGATAGCGCTTGCCTTCGGTGTCCCACAGCCAGCAGCCCTTGCCATGCGACAACGCAATCGGCAGGCGGCCGTAGGTGTTCATCACATGCGGCATCGGCCGGTTCAGGGCTGCCACCAGCGCAGGGTCGGGTGCGTTCATCGTGCTTTCTCCAGGGCCCTAAAAATGAAATGCCGGGGCGACCCTTTGGGCACGCAGCGGCAGGCGCGGATTCTAAAGCTGCGCAGCGGCCTGTCGAAAACCTGTCCACCCCGGCTGGAAGTGGCCTCAATCGTGGGCTTCAACCATGCATGCTGCGACGCAGCAAACCCAAGGCACAATGCGCCCCGTTCACAGCGCGCCGCGCGCGTTTGCAACCCCGGTCAGGCCGCTTCAAGCCCTGCCGCTGCCGATGACACCTGCCCAGCCCCGCCAGTACTACATCCAAGGCCTGACGCTTGAAGGGCGCACCTTCCGCCCCAGCGACTGGGCCGAACGTCTGGCCGGCGCGATGTCGTGCTTCAGGCCCGGCGGCGGCATTGCCGGCATCGGCGCCTACATCGGCTATTCACCCTATTGCGTGCCGCAGTTGGTGGACGGTGTGAAGTGCGTCATCGTCAGCGAGGCGCTCAAAGGCATAGAGCCCATGGCCTGGGAGTTCGTGATGAACTTTGCCCGCGACAACGAATTGCGCGTCGCTGAAAGACTGGTGGGCGCCGCAGGTGCCTGAGCACCTGCGCCCAAAAAACGCCGCCCAGAAATGACAAAGGGCCCGCAGCGCGGGCCCCGTTTGCAGCCACAGACCTGAACTCAGGCGGCCAGCGCCAAGGCCTTGACCTTGGCAGACAGGCGGCTCTTCAGGCGAGCGGCCTTGTTCTTGTGGAAGATGCCTTTGTCGGCGACAGAATCAATCACGCTCTGGGCGGTCTTGAAGGTCTCAGCGGCCTTGGCTTTGTCGCCACCCGTAACGGCTTTGACGACGTTCTTGACGACGGTGCGAAAGCGCGAACGCAGCGATGTGTTGGCGGCGTTGAGCACCACGTCCTGGCGCGCTCGCTTGCGGCCCGAGGCGAGGCGAACGGTCTTTTTCTTGGCTTTGGTCGAAGTGGCCATGCTTTTGTGCGCAGTTGTCTGACTGGTCGTAGAGGTGCAAAGAGCGTCGAATATAGCACGCCACCTGCGCAGCACCGCAGCCCGGACAAGCCGCTGCCTATAATCCCGGTTTGTCTTTTGCCCCCGTGAACCTGCTCAAGGCCGCCTCCACCGTTTCCCTGCTGACGCTGCTGTCACGCGTGACGGGCCTGGTGCGTGAACAAATGGTCGCCGCAGCCTTTGGCGCCAGCGGCGTCACCGACGCCTTCAACGTCGCCTTCCGCATCCCCAACCTGTTCCGCCGCCTGTTTGCCGAAGGCGCGTTTTCGCAGGCCTTTGTGCCGCTGCTGGCGGCCACGCGCGAAAGCGAGGGCGACGACGCCACACGGGCGCTCATCAACGCCGTGGCCACCGTGCTGGCCTGGGTGCTGCTGGCCACCTGTGTGGTTGGCGTGGTGGGCGCGCCGGTGCTGGTATGGGCCATGGGCTCGGGGCTGGAAAGGTTTGATGTGGCGGTGCTGCTGACGCGCTGGATGTTCCCCTACATCGGCTTCATGTCGATGGTGGCGCTGGCCGCGGGCATCCTGAACACCTGGCACCGCTTTACGGTGCCGGCCGTGACGCCGGTGCTGCTGAACGTGAGCGTGATTGCCGCTGCGGGGTGGGGCGTGCCGCGCGTTGCCGCCTGGGGGCTGGAGCCTGTGATGGCGCTCGCCGGCGGCGTGGTGGTGGGCGGTTTGCTGCAAGCGCTGGTGCAGTTGCCGGCGCTGGCGGCCATAGGCTGCGCGCCGCGCATAGGGCTGTTGCCGGGCGCCGTGGCCCGTGCCTGGCGCCACCCGGGTGTCAAACGCATTCTTGCGCAGATGGCGCCGGCCTTGCTGGGCGTTTCGGTGGCCCAGATTTCCTTGCTCATCAACACCCAGATCGCCTCGCATGTGGCGGTGGGCGCGGTGTCGTGGTTGACCTATGCCGACCGTTTGATGGAATTCCCCACCGCGCTGCTGGGCGTGGCGCTGGGGGTGGTGCTGCTGCCGCAGTTGTCGGCAGCGCGCGCGCGCCAAGACGATGCCGCCTATTCCGGCATGCTGGACTGGGGTCTGCGCCTGGTCGTGTTGCTGGCCCTGCCTTGCGCGTTGGCGCTGTTGATCTTTCCGGTCGGCCTGGTGGCGGTGTTGTTCCACTACGGCGCCTTCAAAACCAGCGACGTGGCGATGACGGTGCTGGCCCTGCGCGGCTATGGCGTTGGGCTGCTCGGCCTGGTGGCCATCAAGGTGCTGGCGCCGGCGTTTTTTGCGCGCCAAGACCTGCGCACGCCGGTGAAGATTGCCATTGGCGTACTGCTCATCACCCAGCTCTTGAATCTGCTGTTGGTGCCCTGGCTGGGCCATGCCGGGCTGGCCTTGTCCATCGGCCTGGCCGCGCTGGTCAACGCCGCTTTGTTGCTGGCCGGTTTGCTGCGGCGCGGTGTCTACCGGCCGCAGCCGGGTTGGCTGGTGTTTGGCGGCCGCGTGCTGCTGGCCAATGTGGCACTGGGCGCGGGCCTGGCCTGGGCCGCGCAGGGCCTTGACTGGACAGGTTTGCAAGCGCATTGGGGCCAGCGAGCGGCGGCGGTGGCCGGCGTGCTGGGGGCTGTGGCGGCGCTGTACTTCGCCGTGCTGGCCTTGTGCGGGCTGCGGCCCCGCCATTTCATTCGTCGTGGCTGACCTACACTGAAACGATGCCAGGCCCTGTGTCCTTCGAAGCACCGACTGCGCTCGAATTCTTCTCGGCGCTGGTCGCCGACGACAGCAGCCTGCCGGTGCTGGAAGCCGCCATCGCGGTGGCCCAAGACGAGTTGCCCGAGCTTGACGTGCAAGCGGTGCTGGCCGAGGTGGACGGGCTGGCCAACCGCCTGCACCGCCGCCTGCCCGGCGACGCCGCGCCATTGCAGCGCTTGCGCCTGCTGAACCAGTATTTCTTCCAGGAACTGGGCTTTGCCGGCAACGTCAACAATTACCACGACCCTCGTAACAGCCTGCTGCCCGTGGTGCTGCAAACGCGGCGCGGCATTCCGCTGACGCTGGCCCTGCTGTACATCGAAGTGGCGACGCAAATCGGCCTGCATGCCCGTGGCGTGTCTTTTCCCGGGCACTTTCTGGTGAAGCTGCAAATGCCGCGCGGTGAGGTGGTGATAGACCCCTTCAGCGGCCGTTCGCTGACCCGCGAAGACCTTGAAGAACGCCTGCTGCCCTACCGCCGCCAGCGCGGTGGTGTGCCGGAAGACGAGGTGCCGCTGGGCCTTTACCTGCAGCCCGCACCGCCACGGGCCATGATCGCCCGGCTGCTGCGCAACCTGAAGGAAATTCACCGCATTGCGCAGGACACACCGCGCCTGGCTGCAGTGCTGCAGCGCCTGGTCATCCTGCTGCCGCAAGAGGCCCGCGAAAGGCGTGAATTGGTGCTGGTGCTGGCGCAGCTGGGGCGTCACGAGCAGGCGGCACAGCAACTGGCGGCCTACCTTCAGAACAGCCCTGACAGCGACGACGGCCCAGCCTTGCGCGATGAGTTGGCCCGCTGGCGCCGCGCGCATTGAAATGAAGCAGATACCCCTGCCCATTGGCCCGTTGCCCGAACCCGGTTTCGACAACTTCCTGCCCGGCCCCAATGCACCTGCACTGGAGCACCTGCGCACGCTGGCGCTGCCGGCCGCGCCGGTGTACTTGTGGGGGCCGTCAGGCAGCGGCAAGACACATTTGTTGCACGCGCTGGCCGCGCGCTGCCAGGCGCATGGCCAGCGTGTGGGTTGGTTCGACGCTGCTGACCGCCTGCCGTGGACGCTGGCACCCGAATGGGCCGCGGTGGTGATAGACCGCTGCGATCGACTCGATGCGCAGGCCCAGCACGCCGCGTTCACGCTGTTTGTCGATGCCACCACCCACGGCGTGCAGGTGGCCGCCGCCGGGCGCTTGCCGCCGGTGGACCTGGCGCTGCGTGACGACTTGCGCACGCGCCTGGCCTGGGGCCATGTGTTTGCGATGCAGCCGCTGCCCGATGCCGAAACGCGCGCAGCGCTGCGCCGCGAAGGCGACCGCCGCGGCATCCTGCTTTCTGACGAACTGATGGACCACCTGCTGACGCACTTTCCGCGCGACCTCGGTCACTTGATGCGGCTGTTCGACCGCCTGGATACCTTCGCCTTGGCCAAGTCCAGACGGCTCACCGTGCCGCTGCTGCGCCAGATGCTGGCCGAAGAAGTAACTGACGAAGTGAGTGCAGCATGAAACTCGCGCTGTTCGACCTGGACGGCACCTTGATCCCGCAGGATTCAGACCACGCTTTTGGCGAATTCGCGATCACGCTGGGCTGGGCCGACGCGCAGACCTTCCGCAAGCGCAACGACGCGTTTTATGCAGACTACGCGGCCGGCCGGCTGGACATCCAGGCCTATGTCGATTTCGCCACCGCGCCGTGGCGCGACCGGCCGGTGGCCGAACTGCAGCGTGCCAGCGAGCGTTTCCTGGCGCTGGTGGTGCAACCGATGCTGCACCCCGCGGCGCTGGACCTGGTCAAGCGCCACCAGGATGCCGGCGACCTGGTGGCCGTGGTCACCGCCACGAATGATTTCGTGACGCGGCCCATTGCGCGCTTGTTTGGCGTCGAAGAACTCATCGCCACCGATCTGCAGCGCGACGCCGATGGCCGCGTCACCGGCCGCATCGCAGGCGTGCCCGCCTTTCGCGAAGGCAAGGTCACGCGTGTGCAGCAGTGGCTGGCCGCGCGCGGCTTGGCTTTCGGGTCTTTCGAGTGCAGCTTTTTCTACAGCGATTCCACCAACGACCTGCCGCTGCTCGAGTGCGTCAGCGACCCCGTGGCCACCAACCCCGGCCCGGCGCTTGAGCGCATAGCGCAAGCGCGCGGCTGGCCTGTTCTGAAGCTATTCACACCATGATCAAGAAGTTCATCAATCGCCTGCTGGGCAAGGGCCCAACGCCTGAAGTTACGCCCGATGCACCCACCGCCGCGCCGCCCGAGCCCGTCATCCCATTGGGTGTGCGCACCGAAGTGCCAGCCAGCGTACACGGCATCAACCCCGAACTGCTGGACGCCAACGCCGTGCGCGTGGTGAAGACGCTGAAGGACGCTGGCTTTGAGGCCTACATCGTCGGCGGCGCCGTGCGCGACCTGCTGGTGGGCATGCGCCCGAAAGACTTCGACGTTGCCACCGACGCAACACCCGAACAAGTCAAGGCGCTGTTCCGCCGCGCCTTCATCATCGGCCGGCGCTTTCGGCTGGTGCATGTGGTGTTTGGCCGCGGGCGCGAACACGAGGCCATCGAAGTCAGCACCTTTCGCGCCTATCTGGATGCTGCTGCGGCCGATGCCGCGCCCGCCAACGACAACCTAGCCCGCAGGTCGGGCCAGGGCGAAAGCGCCGACAAGAAGCATGTCGTTGACGCCAGTGGCCGCGTGCTGCGCGACAACGTCTGGGGCCCGCAGGTGGAAGACGCGGCGCGGCGCGACTTCACCATCAACGCGATGTACTACGACCCCGTGACGCAGACGGTGGTCGACTATCACCACGGCCTGGCCGACGTGCGCGCCCGTTTGCTGCGCATGATCGGCGACCCCGAGACGCGCTACCGCGAAGACCCGGTGCGCATCATCCGCATGGTCAGGTTTGCGGCCAAGCTGGGCTTCGGGCTGGAAGCCGCCACCGGCAAACCCATCGCCGCGATGGCTCCGCTGCTGGCCAACGTGCCGATCTCGCGGCTGTTCGACGAGATGGTCAAGCTGATGCAGACCGGCCATGCGCTGGCCAGCGTCGAGCAATTGCGCAAGTACGGTTTGATAGGCGGCAAGCTGGGCGTGTTTCCGGTGCTGGACGCCGCGCTGGCGCCGGCCACGCCGAACCCATTGCGCGAGAAGTTCGTGACGCTGGCGCTGAAGGACACCGACACGCGCGTGGCCGAGCACCGCGCCGTAGCACCCAGCTTCATGCTGGCCTGCATGTTGTGGCACGACGTGCAGGAACGCTGGAGCACGCTGCGCGCCGCCGGCGAGCCGCCGTTTCCGGCATTGCAGCAGGCCGTGGACGCGGTGTTTGAAGCGCGCATCGGCGACATTTCAGGCCGCGGCAAACTGGCTGCCGACATGCGCGAAATCTGGCTCATGCAGCCGCGCTTCGAACGCCGCACGCCCAGCACTGCGCAGGCGCTGATAGCCCAGTTGCGCTTTCGTGCCGGCTACGACTTTCTGCGCCTGCGTGCCGACTGTGGTGAGGTGCCTTCTGAGTTGGCCGACTGGTGGGAAGACTTCCATCTGGGCAACGACGACGACCGTGAAGCGCTGTTGCAGGACGCGCGTGCCGCAGCCTCGGCGCGCACGCGGCGTGCGCCGGCGGCTGACACGGCCGCCACGGCCACGCCAGGCGATGATGACGATGAAGGCGAGCTGCCCGCACCCGCCGCGCCGCAGGGCGAGGGCGCTGCGCCCCGCAAGCGCCGCCGCCGCAGGCGCAAGCCCGCAGGGGCTGGCGAGCCCAGCGCGCCGCGCGAGTAGTGCAACCGAGCGGCGCGTCGGCAAGACATTGAGACAGCGAGACATCCGGTAGCGCAACATGGGCCTGGCCGAACGTGTGTTTGTCGGCCTCGGCGCGAACCTCGGCGACGCCGCCGCCACGCTGGCGTTGGCCAGGTCTGCTTTGGCCGCATTGCCGGGCACCGCCGTGGTGGCTTTCTCGTCGCTGTACCGCAGTGCGCCGGTGGACGCGCAAGGCCCCGACTTCATCAACGCCGTGGCCGAATTGCGCACCGCGCTGGAACCCGAAGACCTGCTCACTGCGCTGCAGGCCATCGAACAAGCCCACGGCCGCCAGCGCCCCTACCGCCACGCGCCACGCACGCTCGACCTGGACTTGCTGATGGTCGGTGCGCGTGAACTGCAAACGTCGCGCTTGACACTGCCGCACCCGCGGGCCCATTTGCGCGCCTTCGTCCTACAGCCCTGGGCCGAACTGGCGCCGACACTGGTGCTGGCCGGGCATGGTGAGATTGCCGCTCTGGCCGCCCAGGTCACAGCCCAGCCGTGTCGCAAACTGCCATGACCTATCGCGCGTTGCGCCAAATCCGTAGTCCGAACGGCCTATAAAATCTGGCCTCTTCAGGCCGATGTCGTATCGGTGAGAAAAACCGGAGTGCACATGGTTTTCGGCAAGCTGCTGCCGCGCGAAGGCAACTTCTTCGAGCTGTTCAATGAACACGGCACACACATCGCCGAGGGTGCACGGTCTTTCATGGCGATGGTGCAAAACTATGACAACCAGGCCGAACGTGAACTGCATGCCAACGCGGTGGGCGCGTCAGAGCGTGCGGCAGACAAGATCACCGCCGAAGTGCACCGCCTGCTGCACCGCACCTTCATCACGCCGCTGGACCGCGACCAGATTCACCGCCTCATCAACGCCATGGACGACGTGCTGGATCTGTTGCAGGACAGCAGCGAATTGATGTCGCTTTACGACATTCGGCACCTGTCCGAAGACGTCGTGCGGTTGTCAGAAATCTCGGTTCGCTGCTGCGAACGTGTGCAGTACGTGCTGACGCTGCTGCCCAAGCTGAAAAACGCCGAAGTGGCCGAATCGGTGTTGAAGACCTGCGAAGAAATCGACCAGCTCGAATCGGATGCCGACCGTGTCATGCGCAGCGCCATGTCGGCGTTGTTCAGGGAAGAGCCCGACACGCGCCAGCTCATCAAGCTGAAGGCGGTGTACGAACACCTGGAATCCATTTCCGACCGCTGCGAAGACGTTGCGAACCTGGTCGAAGGCATCGTTTTAGAGAACTCGTGAAATGTTGACCCCCAGGCTTGTCGCTGTGCGCCTGTGCCACCCCCCAGGGGGGCTCAGCCCTGCTTGGGGCTGCCCGGCGCTGGGCTGACGCCCATGCAGGCCATGCCAATCGCCGTGCCCATGGCGCTTTGGGTGGTGGTGATGCTGGTCGCGCTGGCGTTGCTGTTCGACTTCATGAACGGCTTCCACGACGCCGCCAATTCCATCGCCACCGTCGTATCCACCGGCGTATTGAAGCCCTCACAGGCAGTCGCCTTTGCGGCCTTCTTCAACGTCGTTGCGATCTTCGTTTTCCAGCTCAAGGTGGCAGCCACGGTGGGCAAAGGCATCGTCGAGCCCGGCATCGTTGACCAGTATGTGGTCTTCGGCGCACTTGTCGGCGCGATTGCCTGGAACCTGGTGACCTGGTGGTACGGCATCCCTTCCAGCAGTTCGCACGCGCTGATTGGCGGCATCCTTGGTGCCACGCTGGCCAAGGCCGGCATGCAGCCGCTGGTATGGGCTGGCGTGCTGAAGACGGTGGCCTTCATCTTTGTGTCGCCGATGATGGGTTTCTTGCTGGGCTCGCTGCTGATGGTGGCGGTGTCGTGGCTGTGCCTGCGCTGGTCGCCGCTGCGTGTGGACAACGTGTTCAGACGGCTGCAACTGATCTCGGCCGGGCTGTATTCGCTGGGCCATGGCGGCAACGACGCGCAAAAAACCATCGGCATCATCTGGCTGCTGCTGATTGCCGCCGGCTACAGCCAGGCCAGCGACAAACTGCCGCCGCTGTGGGTCATCTGGAGTTGCTACATTGCCATCGGCATGGGCACCATGTTTGGCGGCTGGCGCATCGTCAAGACAATGGGCCAGCGCATCACCAAGCTCAAGCCTGTGGGCGGCTTCTGCGCCGAAACGGGTGGTGCTATCACGCTCTTCCTGGCCTCGGCGCTGGGCATTCCGGTGTCCACCACGCACACCATCACGGGCGCCATCTTTGGTGTCGGTTCGGTGCGCAATGCCTCGGCCGTGCGCTGGGGCCTGGCCGGCCACATCGTGATGGCCTGGATCTTCACCATCCCGACCACGGCCTTGATTGCCGCGGCCTTCTACGGGCTGAGCAGGCTGGTTTTCTGAGGCCCAGCCGGCGCAGCTTCAAGCTGCCATTCAAAGAACTTCTGGCCGCTGAAGGCGATGGTGCCCATCAACACCGTGCCGCCCACCAGCAGCGCCGTGATGGCCGCCAGCACCGGGCCCCAGGCGGTGGGTGTGACAGCGCGGCCGGGGTTGTAGCGGTCATCCCATTTTTCGTCGGGCGTCAGCGCATGCACGATGGCCGCCAGCATGGCCAGCGACAACATCAAACCCAGCAGCGGTATCAGCAGCCACGAAAGTTTGTCGTCCTGCCCCAGCGCGCGCATGCGCAGCACGCCGTACAAGCCCAGCAG
>JANMJI010000113.1:0-9083 GCA_031371275.1 Betaproteobacteria bacterium | reverse complement strand
CTGACCTGCAAGCCGCCGCCGCCGCCCCACACGAAGCGGTTGATGGTTTGCTTGTCGGCGATGTTGTCCACGTAAGCCTGTACGGCCATGGTTTCGCTGAATTTCCAGTTCAGTTTGAAATCGGCCTTGGTGTAGGCGCCTTGTTTTTCGATGCCGGCGTTGCTGGGCTGGCCGAAGAAACCGCTGGAATAGTTGACGGCCAACAGCGGTGTGACGACACCGGCACTGCCCAGGCCGATGTCGTATTTGAAGAACAGCGAAGCCTGGCGCTCGGGGCTGTAAGGCAAGCGCTTGCCCGTCAAATCGCAACCAAAAGCCGCCGCGGGCTGGCCGGTGCCGCCAGTGCCCGGCACCACGCCGCACTGGTAGCCGGGCGCAAACAAACGCCTCTGGCCGATGGGTGCAATGACCACACCATTCGCGTCCACCTGTGGCGTCAGCGCCGTCGGGTCGGTCACCAAAATGGATGTGCCAAAGGGCAGCGCGACATCGGGGAAGCTGGTGTATTTGGCGTTCAGCAGCGTCAGCGTGCCACCCATGGTCAGCCGCGTGGTGGCGCGCCATTCGGCGTCCAGCTCGAAGCCGTTGGCCTTGGCCTTGGCGGCGTTGAAGATGGTCGACACGGTGGTCGCGCCAATGGCAATCTGCCGCTGTTCCTGCAGGTTGCTGTAGCGGTTGCTGTAGGCCGCGGCGTTGACCTGCAGCGTGTTGTTCAGGAAGCGGTTTTTTGATCCCACTTCAAAAGCCGTGACCAGTTCAGGCTTGAAGCTGCGCACCACTTCCAGTGCCTGGCCTGAATTGAAGCCGCCCGAACGAAAGCCCGTGGACACGGTGGCGAACACCAGTTGCGTTGGCGCCAGCGCGTAGTCCACCGCCAGCCGGCCCGTGGCCTTGCTGAAGGTGGCGTTGTCGTAGGTGGCGCCGACCACGGTGTTGGTGCCCGGCAAGCAGTTGAAGCCGGGCTGGGCATTGCTGCCGGTGCAGGTGGTGGCGCCGCGTGTGCCAAAGGCGGCGTCGGCGGGCCGCGGGGTGTCAAGGGATATCAGGGTGCCGTCCGGCGCTCCGGCGCCATTCAGCGGCAAGACGGAGTTGGCATTGGCGAACTTGAATGATTTCTTGTCGCGCGTGTAGCGTGCGCCGGCCGTGAAGTTCAGGGCTTCAGAGGCGCGCAGACTCAGTTGCCCATACACCGCAGTGGAATTCGTTTCCGGCTTTTGCAGATCATAGAAACCGGCGCCGTTCTGGGCCAGTGAAAGCGGCGCGGCCAGTGCGTCAGAACGTATGGTGCGCGCCAATTGCTGGTTGACGAACAGGCCCGTCAATTCATCCTTGAACAGGTACACGCCGGCCACGTAGCCGATGGGGCCGCGCCCTTCGGAAAGTATCTGGAACTCTTGCGTCAGCGTCTTGGCTGCCGTGCGCTGGTAGTCCAGGCCGATGGTGGAAGCCGAGAAGTCGGTGTCTTGCGAACGTTCTGCGTCGAAGTTGGCGTAGCCGGTGATGGACTTCAGCGTGAAGGCCGGCAGCCGCCAGCTGAGCTCGGCCGACAGGTTGCTGTCCTTGAGTTTCAGAAACGATTGGTAGTCGTTGTTGATGCGGTCAAGCGTGCCCGGCTTGTACAGCGGTATGCCCAGGTCCACCCCGGTGCCCACCGCGTTGGTGCCGGTGCCCGCGCCAGCACCCTGGGTGCGCGTGCAGTCGTTGACGGCGTCGCGGTTGCCGCCGCGTGAATTGATCGCCGTGAAGGTGGTGTTGAACAACTGCTGGCACGAAGGGTTGTGCACGTAGGTGCCCGCCAGCTTGTAGCCAAAGGCCGAACCGCCATTGCCTTTCTGGCGCGTCGTGTCGGCACGCAGCACCAGGTCTATTTCGCGTGTGGGTTTGAGGGAAAAACTGCCGCGCAGATAACGCAAATCCTGGTCGAACAAGCCAGCCCCGGGGTTGAAATCGTTCTTCACCCAGGGGTCTGACTTTTCCAACACGCCGGCCAGGCGAAACGCCGCGCCATCGCTGCCTTCGCTGACAGGCAGGTTGACAGCGCCGTCAAAACGCTTCTTGCCGAAGCTGCCCAGCGTCAGGTTGCCGGCGGCCTCGAACACGCCGGGCTGCGGTGCGTTGGTGGTGATGACGATGTTGCCGCCGAAGGTGTTGCGGCCGAACAGCGTGCCTTGCGGGCCGCGCTGAATTTCAACGCGGCCGACATCGACGAAACCCAGCATGGCCTGCTGCGCGCGTGATTTGTAGATGCCGTCAACGAAGAAGCCGATGGTCGTGTCGGCATTCACGGCCACGTTTTCGGTGCGTACCCCGCGAATGGCCGGGCGTGCATCCACGCCCGATTTGCCGAAGGTGAAGCCCGGTGAGATGCCTTCGATCTGCGACAGATCAACGATGTTGCGTTCGGCCAGCCGCTCGGCCGACAGCGCGGTGACGGACACCCCCACCTTCTGCTGGTCTTCGACACGGCGGTTGGCGGTGACGGTGACGGTGGTCAGCTCGCCTTTGTCTGTGGCCGCTGCTGGCGCGGTTGTTGTTTGTGCATGCACTGCGCCGCTGCCCGCCAGGCCCCAGGCGCCCAGCGCCAGGGCAACCGCGTGCACCAAGGTTTTCTGCGTCAGAGCGCCAGGCTTCAAGTGGGACATCAAAAATCTCCAGGGCGGGTGGGGGTGGCTGCGTTTTCGCAAACCGACAACAGGTTGCAAGCGTATGCATCGCCGCAAAAAATATGCCTGCTGAAAACCCTAGGAACAGTGGCATGCGCGGCGCCGACACCACAAAATGCAAGCCTTGGTCATCCAGGCTGCATTTGGCGTCCATCTGCATTTCAGACCGCCGCATGGCCGCTCCAAGACCGTTCCAAGATCGCCTGCAACCGCCATGACATCTGCTGCACCCCACCCGCAACTGCTGGCCGCCAAGGCCGCTGTCTGGCGCATGCTGCAGTGCGTGCCCGGCCCCGACATGGCGCGCGCGCTGGAAGAACACCTGTCGCCCGGCGCCACCTGGCATGTGTCGCATCCGCTGAACGAGCTCGTCGGCGCGCCTGCCGTGGCCGCGCAGTTCTATGGCCCGCTGCAATCGACCTTCCCCGACCTGGAACGCCGCACCGATTTGTTCTTCGGTGGCGACTGGATCAACCCGCCGCCAGGCGCTGTGGGCCACGCGCCGGGCGACATTGCCGGTGCGGGCTGGTGGGTCACCACCACCGGCCACTACCTAGGCACTTTCAAACAGTCCTGGCTTGGGATTGCGCCCACCGGCGAGCCCGCCGCGCTGCGGTTTGGCGAGTTTTATCGCTGCCAGCCGCAGCCCGACGGTAGCTGCAAAATCACCGAAGCGCGCGTCTTGCTGGACATCGTGGACCTGGCGCGCCAGGCTGGCAAACGCCTGCTGCCACCCAGCAGCGGCCTGGAAATTCTGGTGCCCGGCCCGGCGCCGCACGACGGCGTGGTTTTGGGCGCCACCGACCCGGCTGCGGGCATTGAAAGCATGCGCCTGACGCTGGCCATGTTTGCCGGCCTGGCCAGCTACGACGGCCAGCACCTTGATTCGATGGACATGCCACGCTTCTGGCATCCGAACATGATGTGGTACGGGCCCTGCGGTATCGGCACTTCACGCGGGGTGAGCGGGTTTCAGCGTCACCACCAGGCGCCGTTCTTGCACGCCTTTGCAGACCGCAGCAGCGCAGCGCTGCCGCCGCGCGGCCACCGTGCGCGCGTCGCCGAAGGGCCGTTCGTGGGTTCCACCGGCTGGCCCAGCGTGCGCGCCACCTTCACCGGCGACTACCTGGGCGTGCCCGCCACGCAGCAGCCCATTGGCATGCGCGTGATGGACTGGTGGCGCCACGACGGCAAGCTGTTGACCGAGAACTGGGTGCTGATAGACCTGCCCCACCTGATGCTGCAAATGGGTGTCGACCTGATGGCCAGGCTGCATGACTAGGCCCACTGTGCCGGGCCAGGGCCTGGCGGGCAGCTTGACGCGGCCCCACGCCATGCCCCAGGATTGCAAGCGCATGCAAACAGCCTCTTCCATTCGCCCCGTCGTGCTGGGCCCACCAGGCTGCCAGTGGCAGGGCCCGGATCGGTGGGGGTGTGTATGACGCAACCCCTGCCACGCGGTGCATTGGTGCCTGCAGGCTCGGCGACCAAGCACCATGTCACGTCCATCGACGTGGCCCGCCTGGCCGCGGTGTCGCAGTCGGCAGTCAGCCGCAGTTTCACGCCGGGCGCCAGCGTGGCGCCGGAAACGCGGGCCCGTGTGCTGGAAGCCGCGCGCAAGCTGGGCTACCGGCCGAATGCCATTGCCAGCACGCTGTCGACGCGGCGCAGCCGCATGATTGCGGTGGTGGTGTCCAACCTGCAAAACCAGTTCTATCCGGTGGTGCTGGAAACGCTGTCGCAGCGTTTGCAGAAAGACGGCTACCACGTCCTGCTGTTCGTGACGGAGATCGAGGACGCTGATGAGCTGCTGGTGGAATTGCTGCGCTACCAGGTCGACGGCATCGTGATGGCTTCGACCATGCTGTCTTCCGGCCTGGCGGTGCAGATCGCCCAGGCGCGCATTCCGGTGGTCATGTTCAACCGCACGACGCGCGCCGGCCGCGTCAGCACCGTCAGCAGCGACAACTTCGGTGGCGGCAAAGCGGTGGCGCATTTTCTCGCCGCCGGCGGCCACCAGCGCGTGGCCTACATCGCCGGGGCTGAAGATTCATCGACCAACCACGACCGTGAAGAAGGCCTGCGCGCGGGGCTGGCCGAACGCGGCTTGCGCGTCGTGGCCCGCGCCGTGGGCCACTATGAATTCGAGCGCGCTGCGCTGGCCACGCTGGAATTGTTCGGCAGTCTGGTGGCCACGGCCGAGCGGCCCGACGCGCTGTTTGTGGCCAGCGACCACATGGCCTTTGCCGCCATCGACACCCTGCGCGGCGCCCTCGGTTTGCGCGTGCCCGAGGACGTGTCGGTGGTGGGCTTTGACAACGTGCCGCAGGCCGAATGGGGCGCCTACAGCCTGACCACCGTGGAGCAAAGCGCGGTGCCGATGATCGAGGCCACCGTGCGCATGCTGTTGCAGCAACTGGAAGACGACGCCGTGACGCGCGACCATGTGGTGGTGCCCACGCACATGGTGGTGCGCACGTCGGCAAGGCTGCCGCTGTGAACGGCCGGCCCCAAGTCGCCGCGGTTCCCACAATGCCGGGTTTTGATGCCGAATTCGCCGGCCTGGACGACTACATCCGCGTCATCACCGCGCGCATCTGGGAAGGGCGCCAGGTCGACAGCATCCACCGCTACTACAGCGCTGATTGCGCCGTCATCACCCCCGGCGGCACCAGCACCGGCGTGGCTGCGGTGGTGCGCGGCACGCTGGAAACACTGGCCCAGTTTCCAGACCGCCGCCTGCTGTGCGAAGACATCGTTACTGCGGGTGATGCGCAGCGCGGTTTTCTGTCATCGCACCGCATTGCTTCGACCATGACGCACGCGGGCGACGGCAACTTTGGCGCCGCCACCGGGCGTGCCGTGCTTGTGCGCACGGTGGCCGATTGCGTCTGCGTGGGCAACCGCATCGTGCACGAATGGCTGGTGCGCGATCAGGGCGCGATGGCGCTGCAAACCGGCAGCACGCCGCAGGCGCTGGCGCGCAGTTGGCTGGCCAGCAAGGGCGCGCCGACCTTGCCGCTGTGGCAGCCTGATGTGCCGGACATGCCTAACATTCCTGATGTGTCTGCTGCGGCCGCTGCGTCGGCCACACCTGCCGCACCGGGGCACTGGCAAAACCCGATGCACGACAGCGTCGGTGCGCGCTTGCTGGCCGATACCTACCGCGCGCTGTGGGCGGGCCAGTTGGCGGTGTTGCACCGGCATGCTGATGAGGCCATTGCGCTGCAGCTACCCAACGGCCAGGCCGCTTTGGGGGTGCAGGCGGCCGAGGCCTTCTGGTTCGCCTACAGCGCGGCTTTTGACGGCGCCACGCTGCACATCGACAGCCTGGCCGAACGCATCGAACCCGGCCGCACGCCGCGCGTGGCCATGCGCTGGCGTTTGTGCGGCAGGCACAGCGGCGGCGGGCGCTTCGGCGCGGCCAGCGGCCAGCCGGTGGAAATTCTGGGCATCACCCACGCCGAGGTGGACCACGCGCGCGGCCGCATCTTGCGCGAATGGGTGCTGGTGGACGAAGTGGCGCTGTGGATGCAAATCCTCGCGCCATGAATTGACAAGCAGGCGATCAAGTCCCATGGCACGCGTGCAACTGAAAAATGTCGCCAAGCGCTGGGGCGCGGCTACCGCGGTCGAGCCGCTTTCGCTGGACATCGCCGATGGTGAATTTCTGGTGCTGCTGGGCCCCAGCGGCTGCGGCAAGACGACCACCATGCGCATGGTCGCCGGGCTGGAAGACCCCAGCGATGGCGAGGTGTGGATAGGCGAGCGCTGCGTCAACAAGCTGGAACCCAAGGACCGCGACGTGGCCATGGTGTTTCAAAGTTATGGCCTGTACCCGAACATGACGGTGGCCGAGAACATTGCCTTCCCGCTGAAGATACGCGGCCTGCCGGCGGCGCAGATCGAGCCGGCCGTACTCAAGGCGGCCCGGCAGGTGGAATTGACGGACTATCTGCAGCGCCGGCCGAAAGAGTTGTCGGGCGGCCAGCGCCAGCGCGTGGCCCTGGCACGCGCCATCGTGCGCCAGCCCGCGGTGTTCTTGATGGACGAGCCGCTGAGCAACCTGGACGCCAAGCTGCGCGTCACCATGCGCGCCCACATCAAGCACCTGCACCACAGCTTGGGTGTGACCACGCTGTACGTCACGCACGACCAGATTGAAGCCATGACGCTGGCCGACCGCGTGGTGGTGATGAGCCGTGCCCGCATCCAGCAAATCGGCACGCCGCAAGACATCTACGAACGGCCGGCGAATCTTTTCGTGGCCGGATTTATCGGCTCGCCGGCCATGAACCTGGTGCCGGGCCGGCTGGCCGATGGCGTGTTCACGGCGCCGGGCGTGCGCGTGGCCGGCTTTGGCCGCGCGGCTTCGGTCGGCGTGGTGCTGGGGGTGCGGCCCGAAGACTTGACGGTGCTGCCGGCGGGGGCGGTGAATGCCTCCACTGGAACAGACCCGACACAGGCTGCGCTGTGCGCCGAAGTCTTCGCTTTCGAACTCACCGGCGACGCCACGCTGGTGACGCTGAAGCTGGGCGAATGGATGGTCACCGCCAAGGCCGGCAAGGACTACCGCGCGCAGATCGGTGCGCGGCTGTGCTTTGCTGTCGATGCCGCGCGTTGCCATTTGTTCGACGCCCAGACCGAGGCCCGCATCGACGGGCAAGCCGGCGCATGAGACACCAGGCTTCGCCATGACCTTGCGCCGCCGCTCCTTGCTGCTGGCCGCTTGCATGGCCCCAGCCGGGCTGCGCGCGGCCACGCTGGGCTGCCCCGGTGGCGCGGGCATTGCAGACACCCAAGGCGAGCTGCAATTCATCGCCAACAGCTTCCCCGCGCTGGCACACATTGCGGCCATGGCCGAAGCTTGCAGCCGCGCTGGCCGCAAGGTGGTGTTCAAGCTGACACCGCAAGCGCGCACGGAGACTGAGCAGGCCTTTGGCGGCCAGGGCGCTTCGCCGTTTGATGCGGCGCTGGTGTCGCAGGCGGTGTTCGCGGGCCTGTATGCACGCCGGCAATTGCAGCCCTTGGACGACCTGGTGCGGAAGTACGGCGCGCTGTACAGATTGGAAGAGCGAATGCTGGTGCGTGTGGACGGCCAGGTCATGGCCATCGCCTTCATGCAGAACACGCAGAACCTGTACTACCGCGCAGACCTGCTGGCCAAGCATGGCCTGGCCGTGCCGACCGATTACGCGCAACTGAAGCAGGTGGCAGCCACGCTGCAACGCGACGAGCCCGGCATGGCCTTCCCCATCGCGCAGTGCTATGCCAAGGGCTTTGATTGCGGCACCGAATTCACCAACCTGCTGGCCAGTCTGGGCGGGCGCTTCTTCCAGAGCGGCACGGCGCTGCCAGCATTCAACAGTGCGGCTGGTGTTCAAGCCATCGCGCTGATGCGTTCATTGATGCCCCACATGACGCCCAACGCACTGGCCAGCAATGCCGACGATGTCGTCAACCAGTTCCAGCAAGGCAAGGCCGCTTTGGGCGTGCTGTGGGCCAGCCGCGCCGCGCGCATGGACGACGTTGCCGCTTCACGCGTGGTGGGGAAAATGCAGTTTGCCGCCGCCCCCGCTGCGCGCCGTGGTGGCGTCAGCGCGGCGCACTTGTGGTGGGACGCCGCCGTGCTGCCGCGCAACAACCCGCGTCGGCGTGAAGCCACTTTTCAGGTGCTGATGGAAGGCCTGAGCGAAGCCGCGGTGAAGCGCGGCAACGACCTGGGCATCTGGGTGCGTTCTGTCTACCGGCCCGGGCGCTTTGGCGTGGGTGTGGCGGTGGCGCAGCAGGCCGGCGCGCCGGTCTGGCCGGGCGAGCCCTTCTTCGGCCTGGCGCATGGCGAAGTGGGCAAGCTGCTGCCCGAAGCGCTGGCCGGTGAACGCCCACCGCAGGCCGTGCTGGACGCTGCCGCCGCGGCTTATTTGCGCGCGGCCACCAGCAAGGGTTTCGTCGCTGTCGGGTTGCGGACAGGGGCAAGGGCACGGGCACCGGCTGGGGCTGAGGTACGGACATGAAGCTGCGCAGCTTCGCAGGCTTTGTGGCGCCTTCGGTCTTTCTGATGCTGGCCTTGCTGGCCTTGCCGCTGTTGATGACCGGCTGGTTGTCGCTGCGCAATTGCGCCTTCGACATGGAACTTGTGACCGTGCAGCAGACCGGGCCTTTCGGTGGCCATGAAGTGACGACGCAGCGCGCCCGCGTCAACGCCGCCGGCCAGGCCGTGCAGGTCTGCGGCTGGGTGGGGCTGGCGCACTACCGTGAAGTGCTGGGGCTGCAAGCGAATGCAGCCAGCGCAACGGTCACGCCCAGCGACACCCCCGAATTCATCTCCGCGCTGCGTTTCACGCTGCTCTACGTCGCCGCCACCACGCCCTTCGTCCTGGGCGGTGGCCTGGCGCTGGCGCTGGCCATGAACCGCGTCAC
>JANMJI010000106.1:0-1738 GCA_031371275.1 Betaproteobacteria bacterium | reverse complement strand
TCGAGCTTGATGACCTTGAATTCCATGGTCTTGCCCTCGTAGGGCGTCATGTCCTTCACGGGGCGGGTGTCGAGCAGGCTGCCCGGCAAGAAGGCGCGGATGCCGTTGACCAGCACCGTCAGGCCGCCCTTGACCTTGCCGCTGACCGTGCCGGTGACGAATTCGCCACTCTCCAGCAAGTTCTCAAGCGACATCCACGATGCCAGGCGCTTGGCCTTGTCGCGCGACAGGATGGTGTCGCCGTAGCCGTTTTCGACGGCGTCGATGGCCACCGACACGAAGTCGCCGACCTGAACTTCCAGCTCACCCTGGTCGTTCTTGAATTCTTCAATGGCCACATAGCTTTCGCTTTTGAGGCCGGCGTTCACCACGACGTGGTTGAACTCGATGCGCACGACTTCGGCGGAGATGACTTCTCCGACACGCATGTCGTTGGACTTCAGCGACTCTTCAAACAGAGCGGCAAACATGTCTGCGCCACCAGAGGTGGTGACGGTGGTTGTGACGGTCATGGGGTTCCTGGCTTGCCCGGGGTGGTTGAAAGCAGTGCGGGCGTGCTTGCGGCGGGTGCCGCGGCTTGGGGTTGAACACTTCAGCGCACCTGTAGCCTGACGGCTGCGGAGGGAGACGCGCTGAAACCGGGTTGGACCTTCCTTGTACCTCTGTACCTCTGTACTTCAGTCCTTCAGAACGGCCTGCGCTGCTGCCACCAAACCAGCACCTGCTGCACCGAGTCTTCGATGCTCAAGTGCGAGTTGTCCAGCAACAGCGCATCTTCGGCCGGCTTCAAAGGCGCAACGGTGCGGGTTTTGTCCCGCTCGTCACGCGCTTCAAGGTCTGCGCGAAGGTCTGCGATGTTAGCCGGAATCCCTTTTGAAATCAATTGCTTATGGCGCCTGGCGGCACGCTCGGCGGCACTCGCCGTGAGGTAGACCTTGAGCGTGGCGCCGGGGAAGACCACCGTGCCCATGTCGCGCCCGTCGGCGACCAGGCCGGGCGCGCGGCGAAAGGCCAGTTGCAGGTCTTGCAGCGCGCTGCGCACGGCGGGCAGGGCAGACACGCGGGAAGCCAGCAGGCCTGCGGCTTCGCTGCGCAACTCGTGGCTGACCTCGCGGCCGCGCAGCCAGGCGCGGCTGCCTTCGTGGCCATGGCCAAAACGCAGGTCCAGCAGGCCGGCCAGGCGGGCCAGGCCGGCTTCGTCGTCGGCGGCCACGCCGTCCCATTGCGATGCCAGGCCGGTGGCGCGGTACAGCGCGCCCGAATCGAGCAGGTGGTAGCCCAGCGCGTCGGCCACGGCCGCGGCCAGCGTGCCCTTGCCTGAAGCGGTGGGGCCGTCGATGGTGATGACGGGCACTTGCGCGGTGTCGGCGCTGGCCACGCCGAACAGCGCTTCGAAGTAGTCGGGGAAGGTCTTGGCCACGCAGCGCGGGTCGAGGATGCGCACCGGGCAAGCCAGGCCCTGCTGCGCCAGCGGGTTGAAGGCGGCCAGCGACAAACACATCGCCATGCGGTGGTCGTCGTAGGTGTGGATGGCAGCGGGGCGCCAGCCGATGGGCGCGGGTGGCGTGACCTCAATGAAGTCGGCGCCTGCCGCCACCGTGGCGCCCACCTTGCGCAATTCGGCTGCCATCGCAGCGATGCGGTCGGTTTCTTTGACGCGCCAACTGGCGATGCCGGTCAGCCGCGTCGGGCTGTCGGCATACAGCGCCATCACGGCCAACGTCATCGCGGCGTCGGG
>JANMJI010000097.1:0-16873 GCA_031371275.1 Betaproteobacteria bacterium | reverse complement strand
ATCATGTGGCCACGCGCCATCTCGTCCAGCGCCGCCAGGTGGGCAAATCCTGGCGGGCGAATCTTCAAGCGATAAGGCTTGTTGGCGCCGTCGCTGACCAGGTAAATGCCGAACTCGCCCTTGGGGTGTTCCACCGCGGCATAGACCTCGCCCTCGGGCACATGCATGCCTTCGGTGAACAGCTTGAAGTGGTGGATCAACTCTTCCATGTTGGACTTCATGTCCACACGCGAAGGCGGCGCCACCTTGTGGTTGCCGGTGATCACCGGGCCCGGATTCGCACGCAGCCAGGCTACGCACTGCCGAATGAGCCGGTTGCTCTGGCGCATCTCTTCCACACGCACCAGATAGCGGTCGTAGGTGTCGCCATTTACGCCAACGGGCACGTCGAAATCAAGCCGGTCGTAGATGTCGTAAGGCTGCGTCTTGCGCAAGTCCCAAGCAATGCCGCTGCCACGCAACATCGGGCCCGTGAAGCCCAGGTTCAGCGCACGTTCTGGCGTGACCACGCCAATGCCGACGGTGCGCTGCTTCCAGATGCGGTTGTCGGTGAGCAGCGTTTCGTACTCGTCGATGTAGGTCGGAAAACGTTTGGTGAAATCTTCGATGAAATCAAGCAGGCTGCCGCTGCGGCTGTCGTTCAGCGCCTTGATGGCCTTGGCGTTGCGAATGCGGCTGACCTTGTACTGCGGCATGCTGTCGGGCAGGTCGCGGTAGACGCCACCCGGGCGGAAGTAGGCGGCGTGCATGCGCGCGCCGCTGACGGCTTCGTACATGTCGAACAGGTCTTCACGTTCGCGGAAGCAGTAGATGAAGATGTTCATCGCACCGCAGTCCAGCCCGTGCGCGCCCAGCCACATCAGGTGGTTCATGACCCGCGTGATTTCGCTGAACATGACGCGGATGTACTGCGCGCGTTCTGGCACGTCCACGGCCAGCAACTTCTCGATGGCCAGGCAATAGGCGTGTTCGTTGCACATCATCGACACGTAATCCAGCCTGTCCATATACGGCAGGTTCTGCAAATACGTTTTGCTTTCGGCCAGCTTTTCAGTGGCGCGGTGCAGCAGGCCGATGTGCGGGTCGGCGCGCTGAATGACTTCGCCATCCAGTTCCAGCACCAGACGCAGCACACCGTGCGCGGCCGGGTGCTGCGGGCCGAAGTTCAGCGTGTAGTTTTTAATCTCTGCCATGAGGAGGTTTGCTTCGCCAGCGGCTCAATGAGGGCCATGGCCGTAATTGTCTTCACGCACCACACGCGGCACCACTTCACGCGGCTCAATGCTCACCGGCTGATAGATGACGCGCTTCTTCTCGGCGTCGTAGCGCATCTCGACATGGCCCGTGGTGGGGAAGTCCTTGCGCATCGGATGGCCGATAAAACCGTAATCGGTCAGGATGCGGCGCAGGTCGATATGACCTTCGAAGATGATGCCGTAAAGGTCAAAGGCTTCGCGCTCGAACCAATTGCCTGCCGCCCAAAGTTCAGTGACAGAAGCTACCGCGGGCAACTCGTCGTCGGGCGCAAACACCTTCAGGCGCACACGCCAGTTCATTGAAATCGACAACAGGTGCAGCACCACGCAATAGCGCAAGCCCTCTGTCGCTTCGTTTTTGTAGTCGGAGTAGTCCAGCCCGCACAAGTCTATGAGTTGTTCAAACTTCAACGTCGGGTCGTCGCGCAGGATGCGTGCGGCATCCAAGTACACGCTGGCGTCCACCGTGACCGTGAGTTCGCCGCGGTCACGCGCCAGGGTCTTGAGCTTGGCGCCCAGCGCTGTTTCCAGCGCCGCCTGCAGGGTGTCGAGTTTCTGGGTCATCGTGCGATCGTGTTCTCGCGCCGAATCTTGGTCTGCAACTGCAAGATGCCGTACAGCAAAGCCTCGGCCGTGGGCGGGCAGCCTGGCACGTAAACATCCACCGGCACGATGCGGTCGCAACCGCGCACCACGCTGTAGCTGTAGTGGTAGTAGCCGCCGCCATTCGCGCAAGAGCCCATGCTCAGCACCCAGCGCGGCTCGGCCATCTGGTCGTAGACCTTGCGCAAGGCCGGTGCCATCTTGTTGCACAGCGTGCCGGCCACGATCATCAAATCGCTTTGCCGCGGGCTGGGGCGAAACAACATGCCGAAGCGGTCGATGTCGTAGCGCGCTGCGCCGGCATGCATCATTTCCACGGCGCAGCAAGCCAGGCCGAAGGTCATGGGCCACAACGAGCCGGTCTTCGACCAGTTGATGAGCTTGTCGACCGAGGTGGTGACAAAGCCTTCTTTCAGAACGCCTTCGATACCCATTGATTGTTCACTCCCAGTCGAGAGCGCCCTTCTTCCATTCGTAGACGAAGCCGACCACCAGGATGGCCAGGAAAATCATCATCGCCCAGAAGCCTGCCGGGCCGATCTCGCGCAAGGCCACTGCCCACGGAAAGAGGAAGGCTATTTCCAGGTCGAACAGGATGAAGAGAATGGCCACCAGGTAGTAGCGCACGTCGAACTTCATGCGCGCGTCTTCGAAGGCTTCGAAGCCGCATTCGTAGGGGCTGTTTTTTTCGACATCGGGCCGATTCGGGCCGAACATAAAACCCAGCAACTGCGGCACCACACCGACCGCCACGCCCACCAGGATGAACAAGATGACAGGCAGGTAGGGTTGCAGTTCCATGGCTCTTTGGTGTGGTGTCTGGTGGCAGGCGAGTCGCCAGCAGGGTGACGCTTTTGACTGCCTGCGGCAACTGCATGCAAGGCCTTGGTGCCGGCGGCGAGACTCGAACTCGCACAGCTTTCGCCACTACCCCCTCAAGATAGCGTGTCTACCAATTTCACCACGTCGGCACGACGTTTCATCCCTCTGCAGCGGCCCGGTTTGCAAGACAAAACCAGCTTGCCGGACCACTTGAAATTCTAGCCGCAAAACATCGGGTTTCTGCCCATGAAGGGCTTGGACACAGGACCGGGGCAGCGGCCTACTTCGACGCCGCCGGGACGGCGGCCGAAGCTGCAGCCTGCGTCGATACAGGCGCGGGCACGGGCGCTGCACTGGGCACCGCGCCAGGCACCGCGCCGGCAGGTGGCGCAGTCGGCGCGCTGGCCGCGTCGCCGGTGCCCGCCGGGCGGTCGAGCACGCTGGCGCCGCCCAGGCCACTGTCGCCGCCGCTGCGGCTGCCGTTGGCATTGCCCAGGTAGGCCAGCGCCAGCGTGCAGACAAAAAACACCGTGGCACAGGCCGCCGTGGAACGCGACAGGAAGTTGGCGCTGCCACTGGCCCCGAACAGGCTGCCTGACGCACCGCTGCCGAAAGACGCACCCATGTCAGCGCCCTTGCCATGCTGTATCAGCACCAGGCCGATCATCACGAAGGCTGACAGCAGTTGCACCGCCAGGATCAAGGTCATCCAGATTTGCATTTTGAGAAAACTCCAGAAATCGAATCAGTGCACCGCCAGCCCGCGGCGCACGGTCAGCGTGCCGCTCTGCAGATGGCGACAAAATCAGCCGCTTTCAACGCAGCGCCGCCGATCAGGCCACCGTCGATGTCGGCCTGTGCAAACAGCGTGGCGGCGTTGTCTGGCTTGACGCTGCCGCCGTAAAGAATCTTCATCGTGTTGCCATGGCCGGTGGCGGCCTGCAATTGCGCCCGCAGCACCGCGTGCACGGCCTGCGCCTGTTCGGGTGACGCGGTGCGGCCGGTGCCTATGGCCCATACGGGCTCGTAGGCCACCACCATTTCGGCCGCGCAATGCGCCAGCTGGTGGATCACGGCCGACAACTGGCGCTTGACCACGGTCTCGGTGTCGCCGGCTTCGCGCTCGGCCAGTGTCTCACCCACACAGACCACGGGCGTGACGCCACGGGCCAGTGCGGCTTGCGCTTTCAAGGCCACCAGCACGTCGCTTTCGTTGTGCTGCGCACGGCGTTCTGAATGGCCGACAAGGGTATAGCGGCAACCCAGTTCGGCCAGCATCGCCGCCGACACCTCGCCGGTGTAGGCGCCTTGTTCGTGGGCCGACACATCTTGCGCGCCCCAGCGCAGGTCGCCACCCGCCAAGGCGGCCGCTGTTTCGCTGATGAACACAAAAGGCACACACACCGCCACATCGGCGGCGAAGGGGCGGGCGGCCAACAGACCGGCCAGCAACTCGGCGTTTGCCGGGCGGCTGCCGTGCATCTTCCAGTTGCCTACCACCAGTTTGCGTCGCATCACTTGCTCTCCTCAAACCCAGTTCAGCACAATCTTGCCGACATGGGTGCTCGACTCCATCAGCGCATGCGCCTCTGAAGCTTTGGCTGCGGCAAACACCTGATGAATGATCGGCTTCACACGGCCGGCTTCCAGCAGCGGCCAGGCCGTCGCCTTCAGCTCTCGCGCCAGCACGGTCTTGTAGGCCACCGTTCGTGGCCTCAGGGTCGAGCCGGTGATGCTGAGCCGCTTGCGCAGCAAGATCCCGGCGTCAATGGCGCTCTGCGTGCCGCCCTGCACCGCAATCAGCGCCAGCCGGCCTTCGTCGGCCATGCATTCCAGTTCGCGGCCGATGTAGGCACCGGCCACCATGTCCAGCACCACATTCGCGCCCTTGCCGCCCGTCAGGCGTTGTGTCTCGGCGACGAAGTCTTGCGTGCGGTAGTTGATGGCGTGGTCAGCGCCGATGGCCACGCAGGCCGCGCACTTCTCGTCACTGCCCGCGGTGACGATGACACGCGCGCCCAGCGCCTTGGCCAATTGAATGGCAGCCACACCAATGCCGCTGCTGCCACCCTGCACCAACAGCGTCTCGCCGGCCTGCAGCCTGGCGATGTGGAACACGTTCTGCCAGACGGTGAAAAAGGTCTCGGGCAGGCTGGCCGCTTCGACCATGTTCAAGCCCCTGGGCACCGGCAGGCACTGGCCCACCGGGGCCACGCACAACTCGGCGTAACCGCCGCCGGCCACCAGTGCGCACACCGCATCGCCCAGCCCCAGCCCGGCAGCCGCCAAGTCTTCAGGCGCACCACCGGCCACTGTGCCGGCCACTTCCAGCCCGGGCAGGTCACTGACCCCCGGCGGCATCGGATACAGGCCCTTGCGTTGCAGCACATCGGGGCGGTTCACGCCCGAAGCCTGCACCGCAATCAGCAACTCGCCTGCACGCAGTTCGGGTGCGGGCCGTTCGCACGGCACCAGCACTTCGGGCCCGCCCGGGGCGGTGATTTCAATGGCGCGCATGCGCGTCGTCACTCGGCCTTCGGGGTGACGTTGTGGGCGTCGTGCGGGGCGTCGTGGGCTGCAGGCGTGACCGCTGGCGTCACTGCTGGTGTCACTGCATGGGCCGCACCCTCGTGCGTGCCCGCATCAACCGGGGCTGCGTCACGGCGCGGGCGGTCGTCGCGGTCACTGCGTTCACGGCGCGGCGGGCGGTCGCTGTATTCGCGGCGCGGGCGGTCGCTGCGCTCAAAGCGCTCTTCGGCCATGCCTTCAGGGCGCTCAAGCAAGGCCTTCATGCTCAGCTTGATGCGACCCTTCTCGTCCGTTTCCAGCACCTTGACCTTGACGATCTGGCCTTCGGTCAGAAAGTCGGTGACCTTCTCGACCCGTTCGTGCGCGATCTGGCTGATGTGCAGCAGGCCGTCCTTGCCAGGCAGGATGTTGACGAGCGCGCCGAAGTCGAGAATCTTCGTGACTGCGCCTTCGTAGACCTTGCCGATTTCGGCTTCGGCGGTGATTTCGGCAATGCGCTTCTTGGCAAATTCCGCCTTGTCGGCGTCGGTGGACGCAATCGTGATGGTGCCGTCTTCGCCGATGTCTATGGTGCAGCCGGTTTCTTCGGTCAGCGCGCGGATGGTGGCGCCGCCCTTGCCGATGATGTCGCGGATTTTTTCCGGGTTGATCTTCATCGTGTACAGACGCGGGGCAAACACGCTGACCTCGGTCTTCGCGCCGCCCACGGCTTCCACCATCTTGGCCAGGATGTGCAGGCGTGCTTCCTTGGCTTGCGCCAGTGCCACCTGCATGATTTCCTTGGTGATGCCCTGGATCTTGATGTCCATCTGCAGCGCGGTAATGCCCGCGTTGGTGCCGGCGACCTTGAAGTCCATGTCGCCCAGGTGATCTTCGTCACCCAGGATGTCGGTGAGCACGGCGAAACGATTGCCGTCCTTGATGAGGCCCATGGCAATGCCGGCCACATGCGCCTTCAGCGGCACGCCAGCGTCCAGCATCGACAGGCAACCACCGCATACCGAAGCCATCGAAGACGAGCCATTGGACTCGGTGATTTCCGACACCACGCGCACCGTGTACGGAAAGTCAACTTTGCTCGGCAGCACGGCCATCAGCGCGCGCTTGGCAAGGCGGCCATGGCCGATTTCGCGGCGCTTGGGGCTGCCCACGCGGCCCGTTTCGCCAGTCGCAAACGGCGGCATGTTGTAGTGCAGCATGAAGTTGTCGGTGTACTCACCGGCCAGCGCGTCGATGCGCTGCGCGTCGCGCTCGGTACCCAGCGTCACGGCCACCAGTGCCTGCGTTTCGCCGCGCGTGAACAGCGACGAGCCGTGGGTACGCGGCAGCACGCCGTTGCGGATTTCGATGGCACGCACGGTGCGCGTGTCGCGGCCGTCGATGCGCGGCTCGCCGGCCAAAATCTGGCTGCGCACGATGCGCGCTTCGATCTCGAACAGCAGGCCTTCCACGGCCACCTTGTCAAAGGCAGCGCCCTCGGCCTTCAGTGCGGCCATCACGTCAGACGTGGCGGTGCGGCAGGCTTGCGTGCGGGCTTGTTTGCTGCGAATCTGGTAAGCAGCGCGCAACGGGCCTTCGGCCAGCGCGCCCACCTTGGCAATGAAGGGCTCGTCCTTGGCCGGCGCGGCCCAAGGCCAGTCGGCCTTGCCGGCGTCACGCACCAGTTCGTTGATGGCGTTGATGGCGATCTTGCTTTGCTCGTGGCCGAAAACCACGGCGCCCAGCATGATTTCTTCGCTCAACTGCTTGGCTTCAGATTCCACCATCAGCACGGCGGCTTCGGTGCCAGCCACCACCAGGTCCATCTGGCTGTCCAGCAACTGCGTCTGGCCCGGGTTCAACACATATTCGCCGTTGATGTAGCCCACGCGGGCCGCGCCCACAGGGCCGTTGAACGGCAGGCCGCTGATGGCCATGGCGGCACTCGACCCAATCAGCGCGGCGATGTCGGCCTGCACTTCGGAATTCAGGCTCAGCACATGCACCACGACCTGCACTTCATTGAAGAAGCCTTCGGGGAACAGCGGGCGCAGCGGGCGGTCAATCAGCCGGCTGGTGAGTGTCTCAAGTTCGCTGGGGCGGCCTTCGCGCTTGAAGAAGCTGCCGGGAATCTTGCCCGCGGCGTAGGTCTTTTCGATGTAGTCGACGGTCAGCGGGAAAAAGTCCTGGCCGGCCTTGACTTCGTTCTTGGCCACGACGGTGGCCAGCACTACGGTGTCGTTCATGGTGACCATCACGGCGCCAGTGGACTGGCGCGCGATCTCGCCCGTTTCCAGCGTCACGGTGTGCTGGCCCCAGGTGAAGGTCTTGGTGGTTTTGTTGAACATGCTCATGCTTGGTCTTCCTTATGGGAATGTGGGCAACGTCATGCCATTCCAGCGAAACCCGGCGTGGGGATGCCCTTGGAATGACACAGCAAATGCGGCCCGGTGGATGAACAAACGGGACCGCAACTGCGACCCCGTTATGGCTTCTTACTTGCGCAGGCCCAGCTTGGCGATGAGCGCGGTGTAGCGCTCGGCGTCGCGGTCCTTCAGGTAGGCCAGCAAACGTTTGCGGGCGTTGACCATCTTCAACAGGCCGCGGCGGCCGTGGTGGTCTTTGGCGTGGGTCTTGAAGTGCGGCGTCAGTTCGTTGATGCGCGCGGTCAGCAACGCCACTTGAACTTCAGGGCTGCCGGTGTCGGCGGTGCCGCGGGCGTTGGCCTTGACGATGTCGGCCTTGACGGCGATAGCGAGAGACATGCGATTTCCTTGGTTTTGCGTTGGAAACCGCCGCTCAGCGCCAAGGGGGAATGCGGCGCCAGCGGTTTCCGGGTTGGACTTGCGAACGCCAGTGAAACCGACCGGCGCCGTGCTTTCCCTGCGAACCGCTCTTTTGTCAAAGTGCCGCCCGCGGGGAACCGTTGACTATAACCTGAGCGCCGCCGCCAGCCGGACCAGCCCCAGGCCCAGCCGCGCAGGGTCGCGCGACGCAAAACACCAGCGCAGCCAGCCCTCGCCTTCAGCCCCGAAGGCCACACCGGGCGCCAGGCCCAGGCCGTGTTCGGCGACCAGGCGTTTTGCGAAGGCGAGTGAATCATCTTCACCCTCGACGCGAAAGAAGGCATACAGCCCGCCAGGCGGCAACGCCACGCGCACCCCAGGCAGTGCCTGCAGGCCAGCCAACAGCGTGTCGCGGCAGATCGCCAACCGTCCGACCAGTGCGGGCACCGTGGTGGCCGCGGTGGCCAGCGCGGCCTGCCCGGCGCGCTGAACGAAGACCGGCGCGCACGAGGTGTTGAATTCCAGCAGCTTGCCCGCGGCTTCGGTATGGCCGGCCGGCAACACCAGCCAGCCCAGTCGCCAGCCGGTCATCAAGAAACTCTTGCTGAAGCTGTGGGCGACGATGAGGCGGTCTTGTGGCGTGGCGATGTCGAGGAAAGAAGGCGCCGTCGCGGTGCCACCGAACCAGATGCGTTCGTAGACCTCGTCAGCCACCAGCCAGGTGCCGGTGGCGCGGCAGTGGTCCAGCAGGCGCTGCTGCTCGGCGCGGGTCAGCGTCCAGCCGGTGGGGTTGTTGGGCGCGTTGACCAGCAGCAGGCGGGTCTGCGGTGTCACCGCGGCCAGCAGTTCGCAGACATTCAGCCGCCACGCGCCATGACTGTCTGGCCGCAGCGGCACGCGAACGACCCGCGCGCCGAGGATCGCCGGCTGCGCCGTCAGGTTGGGCCACACGGGCACCACGGCCACCACTTCGTCGCCGGCATCCAGCAACATCTGCATAGCCAACATGAGTGCAGTCACGCCCGAAGAAGTGACGGCAATGCGCGCCACGTCCACCGCGCCGTGCAAGGCACTGGCATAAGCAGCAATGGCCTCGCGCAATTCGATCAAGCCGAGGTTGTGGGAATAGAAGGTTTCGCCGCGCGCCAGCGAATCGGCCGCGGCCTGGCGGATGGGCGCGGGCGTGACTTCGTCGCTTTCGCCGAACCAGAAGGGCAGCACGTCGTTGCGACCCAGGCCGGCATTCGCCACTTCGCGGATCTTGGAGCCTGGCAGGGCGTGGATGGCATTGCGCATGTCGCGTTGATTCCTCGTATTCAGTCGGGCCGGCTCATGCGGCATTGGTGGGCTTGCGCCAGGTCTTCAGGCTCGAAACGGCGCACGGTGCGAAAGCCGAAACCCGAGCCTTCCACGTCATGCGGCACACCGGGTGCCCCGGCATGGTCCATCACGCTGACGAACAGCGGCTGCTGCAATTGGTGGTCGGCCGCGCGCATCGTCGCGGCGTGCAGGCCACCGAGCTTGCGGTTGTCGAAGCGTGCGCCTTCCAGCGCGCGCGCCACGGCCACGGCATCGACCCGGCCAGCGCGTTCGAGGGCCGCCGTCAGCATTTCGACCAGCACCTGCATGCGCACATGCAGGTAGTCGTCACGCGGGTCTGGGAAGCGCTGACGGAAGGCGGCGTAGAAATTTTCCGAGGCTGAGCCGCCCAGGTTCGGGTGCCATTCGGCCACCGCCAGCACCTGGCCCACACCGGCTTGCCCGATGGCCGCCGGCGCACCCAGCGCATTGCCGTAGAAGGTGTACAGCCGCGCGGTGGAGCCGACCTCGCGCAAAGCGCGCACCAGCAGCGTCAGGTCGTTGCCCCAGTTGCCTGTGAGCACGGCTTGCGCGCCGCTGGCCTTGATCTTCGCGGCGTAGGGCAGGAAATCTTTGACGCGGCCCAGCGGGTGCAGCTCATCCCCGACGATGTCGATATCGGGCCGCTTGGTGGCCAGCATGCCGCGCGCCGTCTTGCCCACCTGCTGGCCGAAGCTGTAGTCCTGGCCGATCAGGAACACGCGCTTGACGGCGCGGTCTTCACGCAGCACCTCTGTCAACGCGGCCAGGCGCATGTCGGCATGGGCGTCGAAACGGAAGTGCCAGAAGCTGCAGCGTTCGTTGGTCAAAGCCGGGTCCACCGCCGAGTAGTTCAGCAGCAGCGCGCGCTTGTTCGGGTCACGCGCGTTGTGTTTGTCCAGCGCGTCCACCAGCGCCGCCGCGGTGGCCGAACTGTTGCCCTGCAGGATGAAAGTTATGCCTTGGTCGGTGGCACTGCGCAAGGCCACCAAGGCTTCTTCGGTGTTGCCCTTGCTGTCCATGCGCAGCAGCGCCAACGGGCGCGAACTGCCAGCGGCACCAGCCGCTTGCGGCAGCTTCACACCGCCACGCGCATTCACACGCTCAGTGGCCCACAGCAGGTTGCGGTAGACGGCCTCGCCGGCGTTGCCGAAAGGCCCTGACAGGCCTTCGATGAGTGCCAGCCGTATCGGCTGGCGGCTGTCTGTCTGAGCGCGCGAATGTTTGGGCAAGACCGGCAAACCCAAGACCAGCGGCAGCGCCAGCGCGGCGCGTCGAATTCGATTCACGTTGAAGAAGAAATCTTGAAAAGCGCAAGGCCGAGACCATCTGATCCGGCATGGGTGCTGCACCCTGAACCCGATGCAGCGACATTCATCCACATTTTAGGAGCGCACCATGTTCATCGTCCCCGTCACCCGTGATTCCCGCCAATTCGCCCGTCTGCTTGACGACACGCTGGAACGTTTTTTCAGCCCCACTGCCACCCCCGCCCCCGAAGCCGCTGTGGCCGCGCGCAGCCCGGCGCTGGACGTGGTGGAAACCGAAGTTGCCTACACCGTGAAGCTGGAAGTACCCGGCGTGGCCAAGGAAGACGTGAAAGTGGCCATTGACGGCCGCAAGGTCAGCGTGCAGGCCGGCAGCACAGCCGTTGCTGAGCACAAAGAGGGCGAACAAATCGTCTACCGCGAGCGCACCGCCACCCGCTATGCACGCAGCTTCACGCTGCCGCTGGAAGTGGAGCAGGCGCAGGCCAACGCCAAGCTGGAACATGGTGTGCTGACGCTGAGCCTGCCCAAACGCGGCGCGCAAAACGCTTCGCAGTTGACAGTCAACTGATGCAGCGCGGCAGAGGTCGGCGTTCAGCCGATCTCTGCCAGCGGCCAGCGTGGGCGCACGTCAAACGCGCCAGTGCGAAGACCGGCATCGTCGAGTTGCACCAGACCGTGCTGGACGCGCAGCACGGCGGCCAGCGCAATCATCGCGCCGTTGTCGGTACACAGCGCCAGCGGCGGGTAGTGCACGCTGGCTTTCAGCCGTGCCGCACCGGCGTTGAGCTTCTCGCGCAACAGCAGGTTGGCGCCCACGCCACCGGCCACCACCAGGCGCTGCGTGCCGCTGTCCTTCAGCGCCCGCAAAGCCTTGGCGACCAGCACGTCGACGATGGCCGCCTGGGTGCTGGCCGCCAGGTCGGCACGGGCTTGTTCACAGATGTTGGGGCCCAGCTTGCGGGCTTGGGTCATCACCGCGGTCTTCAGCCCCGCGAAAGAGAAATCGAGATTGCCGCTGTGCAGCAGCGGGCGCGGCAGCGCAAAGGCTTTCGGGTCACCGAAATCGGCCATGCGCGCCAGCGCCGGGCCACCCGGGTAGCCCAGGCCCAGCAGCTTGGCGCTCTTGTCGAAGGCTTCGCCGGCAGCGTCGTCGATGGTCTCGCCCAGCATGGCATAGCCGCCCACCGCCCGCACCAGCATCAGCTGGGTGTGGCCGCCCGACACGAGCAGCGCGACAAAAGGAAATTGCGGCCTTTGGCCGTCATCACCTGGGGCCAGAAAGGGCGACAGCAAATGCCCTTCCAGGTGGTGCACGCCCAGTGCCGGCTTGCCCAGCGCGGCGGCCAGGGCGACGGCCACGCCGGCACCCACCAGCAGCGCACCGGCCAGGCCGGGGCCGCGCGTATAGGCCACCAGGTCGACCTGCGCCAGCGTGCAACTGGCCTGTTGCAGCACCTGTTGCGCCAGCGGCAGCACACGGCGGATGTGGTCGCGCGAAGCCAGTTCTGGCACCACGCCGCCGTAAGCCGCGTGCATGTCGGCCTGGCTGTATAGCGCATCACCCAGCAGCCGCGGCGCGCCGCTCGCATCCGCACGCACCAGCGCCACGCCGGTCTCGTCGCAGGATGACTCGAATCCGAGAACTATGGCCATGCGGGCAGTCTAGCCGTGGCACCACGCGACGCCGGCACGGCGCGAAACTTGCACGCTTTCTGGCATGGCCCCCATGGAACAAACGCGCATCGTCATCGTCGCCCCCGACACGCTGGCGCCCGAGCCGGGTGACGACGCCGCGGTGCTGGAGGTAGAGCGCTCACGCAGCTTGCGCATCGGCCTTTTGCAAGCCGGCTACAACATCGTCGCGGTGTTGCCGGTGGACGCGTTCTTGCCCGACCGCCTGGCCCAGCTGCAGCCCGACATGATCATCGTCGACGCCGAAAGCCAGGCCCGCGACACGCTGGAACATGTGGTCATGGCCACGCGCGACGCGCGACGCCCGATCGTCATGTTCACCGACGACACCGACACCAGCCATGTGCGCGGTGCCATCGCCGCCGGCGTCACCGCCTACGTCGTGGCGGGCCTGGCGCCCGAACGTGTGAAGCCGGTGCTTGAAGTGGCGCTGGCGCGTTTCGAGCACGAAGAAATGATGCGCAGTGAACTGGCCGAAGCGCGCAGCCAGTTGGCCGACCGCAAGGTGACAGACCGCGCCAAGGGCTTGCTGATGCAGCGCCACCAGATCGGGGAACCCGAGGCCTATGCGCGCATCCGCAAGGCGGCGATGGACAAGGGCCTGAAGATGGGTGAGATCGCACAACGCATTGTCGATGCCGCCGACCTGCTGATGTAGGGCCTGGTGCAGCGCCTGAAGTGGCGCAGGACGCACCCCCCTGCACGCACCAGCACCGCGCGCCCGTGCAGCGCCCTGGTGCAAACCCGCGGGGTCGAATTGGGTGACGCCCTCAAAACCCTGGCACGCGGTTTGCGTATTGGGAGGCAGAGAGAAATCAAAGCCGATTTCTCGCCAGCGCCGGGTCTGCGCAATGTTTGTGCGGGGCCGGCGGGACAAGGGCGTCCTCACCACGCGTGTCGTTTTTTGCGACGCACTGTGTTGTGGACGCCTTTCGCTTTTTGGCCTTCAACTTGCAAACACCATGACCCACCCATCCCCAGGACGCACAGACATGGCACGCCGCACGATCGTCAAAGCCGCCGCCGCGGTGGGCGCCACGGGCGCCGCCGGTCTCATCCCCGGCTTGCAGGCAGCGGTCTACGCCGCCGGCAGCGACAAGCCCGAGAAGGAAGAAGTACGCATCGGCTTTATCCCGCTGACCGACTGCGCCAGCGTCGTGATGGCCAGCGTGCTGGGCTTTGACAAAAAGTACGGCGTGAAGATCGTGGCCACCAAGGAAGCCAGTTGGGCCGGTGTGCGCGACAAGCTGGTGAATGGTGAACTGGACATGGCGCATGTGCTGTACGGGCTGGTCTATGGCGTGCATCTGGGCATCGGCGGGCCGAAGAAAGACATGGCCGTGCTGATGACGCTGAACAACAACGGCCAGGCCATCACGCTGAGCAAGAAGCTGGCCGAGAAAGGCGCCGTCGATGGCGCGGGCCTGGCCAAAGTGATGGCCAGCGAGAAGCGCGACTACACGTTTGCGCAGACTTTCCCCACCGGCACGCATGCGATGTGGCTGTATTACTGGATGGCCAGCGTGGGCATCAACCCGCTGAAAGACGCCAAGGTCATCACCGTGCCGCCGCCGCAGATGGTGGCCAACATGCGCGTCGGCAACATGGACGGCTACTGCGTGGGCGAGCCCTGGAACCACCGCGCCATCATCGACGGCATCGGAATCACCGCGGTGACCACGCAGGACATCTGGAAAGACCACCCAGAAAAAGTGTTAGGCACCACCGGCGAATTCGTCAAGAAATACCCTAACACCGCAAGAGCAGTGACGATGGCCGTGATGGAAGCCGGCCGCTGGATAGACGCCGGCCTGCAGAACAAGAACAAGATGGCCGAGACGATTGCCGACAAGAGCTATGTCAACACCAGCGTGGATGCGATCAACGCCCGCATCCTGGGCCGCTACCAAAACGGCGCATCTGGAAAAGACAGCAAGACCTGGGACGACCCCAACCACATGAAGTTCTTCAACGACGGCGCGGTGACCTTCCCGTACCTCAGCGACGGCATGTGGTTTTTGACCCAGCACAAGCGCTGGGGCCTGTTGAAGGACCACCCCGACTACCTGGGCGTGGCCAAGCAGATCAACCAGATCGCGCTCTACAAGGAAGCCGCGGCGCAGCTGGGTGTGAGCGTGCCCAAGAGCGACATGCGCACCAGCAAGCTCATCGACGGCGTGGTCTGGGACGGCAAGGAGCCGGCCAAATACGCCGATGGTTTCAAGGTCAGGCTGGCTGCGGCCTGAAGGATTTGATGAGCATGGTTGCCGCTGTATTCCACGCCCAGCTTGACCCGCCCGCAACGGCCGCCGCCCCTGCGGCCGACGGGCGCGCGCTGGCCACCAAAACAGTGGCGGCCTTGCCGGCTGCGGCGCCCGCCGCGCAGCGTGTGCCCTTCGACTGGCGCACGCTGTGGCTGGCCGTGCTGCCGCCGGTCTTCGGCCTGGCGCTGCTGGTGGCGGTGTGGGGTTTGTTGACCTTCAACAGCGCCACCTTCCCGACCCCCGCAGCGACCTTCGAGGCCGCCGTCAAACTCTTCGCCGACCCCTTCTACAAAAAGGGACCGAACGACCAGGGCATAGGCTGGAACATCCTGTTTTCGCTGGAACGCGTGGCGGTGGGCTTTGGCATGGCCGCGGCGGTGGGCATACCGATGGGCTTCATGCTTGGTCGCTTCACCTTCCTGAACCGCATGGTCAACCCGCTGGTGAGCTTGCTGCGCCCGGTGTCGCCACTGGCCTGGCTGCCGATCGGTTTGCTGGTCTTCAAGGCCGCCAACCCGGCGGCCATCTGGACCATCTTCATCTGCAGCATCTGGCCCATGATCATCAACACCGCGGTGGGGGTGCAGCGTGTGCCGCAGGATTATCTGAACGTGGCCCGGGTGTTGAACCTGAGCGAATGGCGGGTCATGACACGCATCCTGTTCCCCGCCGCGTTGCCCTACATGCTGACCGGCGTGCGCCTGAGCGTGGGCACGGCCTGGCTGGTGATCGTGGCCGCGGAGATGTTGACCGGCGGCGTCGGTATCGGCTTCTGGGTCTGGGACGAGTGGAACAACCTCAACGTCAAGCACATCATCATCGCCATCTTCGTCATCGGCATCGTCGGCCTGCTGCTCGAACAGTTCTTGATGCTCATCGCCAGGAGGTTCAGCTATGACGACTGATGCTCTGCGCGCTGCGGCGCCCGACTTCATCAAGGTCGAAGACGTCGAGATGGTGTTTGAGACCAAGAAGGGCAACTTCCACGCCTTGCGCGAGATTGATCTGAGCATCACGCAAGGCGAATTTGTGACCCTCATCGGCCATTCAGGCTGTGGCAAGAGCACGCTGCTGAACCTGATAGCGGGCCTGCTGAAACCCAGCGCCGGGGTCCTGCTGTGCGACAGGCGCGAAATTGCCGCACCGGGCCCGGAACGTGGTGTGGTGTTTCAGAACCATTCTTTGCTGCCCTGGCTGAGTTGCGCCGAAAACGTGCACCTGGCGGTAGACCGTGTTTTCGGCAAAAACGAAAGCAAGGCGCAACTGCACGCACGCACCGCCGCAGCACTCGACCTGGTGGGCATGGGCCACGCGCTGAACAAGCGTCCGCACGAAATCAGCGGCGGCATGAAACAGCGTGTGGGGATTGCGCGCGCGCTGGCGATGGAGCCCAAGGTGCTGTTGATGGACGAGCCCTTTGGCGCGCTCGACGCGCTGACCCGCGCGCGCCTGCAAGACGAGTTGCTGAAGATCGTCGTGCGCACCAAGAGCACGGTGGTGATGGTGACCCACGATGTTGACGAAGCCGTGCTGCTCAGCGACCGCATCGTGATGATGACCAACGGCCCGGCGGCGACCATCGGCGAGATCTTGCGCGTTGACCTGCCACGCCCGCGCGAACGTGTGGCACTGGCCGAAGACCGCAGCTATGTGCAATGCCGCAAGGCGGTGCTGGACTTTCTCTACACGCGCCAGGGGCATGTCGAGAAAGCCGCGGCGTGAGGGCGCTTCTTACCGCGGGTCCGGGTGCAAGGTTTGTGCTGGCGCTGCTGTCGGCGCTGGGCACGCCGCTGGCCCGGCGGGTGGAAATCTGGCGCCCTGATTTCAGCGGCCACACGCTGGCGCTGCAATCGGGCTTTTGCGAAACGAACCGTCTGCTGACCGACACCGGCGCCACCCTGACCCTGGGCCAGGGCAGCGTGGGCCGCTGCTGGCTGACCGGCTTGCCCGGCGTCAGCACCGACCTGGCCAGCGAGCCCGGCGCGGCCAGCAGCGTGCACGGTTTGTCTTCGATGGTGGTGTTGCCGGTGCTGAACGAAGCGCGTTTTGTGGCCGCGGTGGCGCTGTATTTCTAGGTCTGAACCGGCCGGGCACGGCGCTTGCATTTTGAACACCGACACTTTCGGGTGTCTGTCTATCTCCTCAGCAGGGCACGAGCCCAGTCTGCCTCCCCAGCGCAAGCCGGGGAGGCTTTTTTTCGTGCGCGCTACGATGCGAATCGTGCCCAACGAAAACCAATGTGCCTTCCAACATTTATCGGAGCCCCGCCATGAAGTCTTCTGTGCTTCCATCGCTGCTGACCACGCTGTGCATGCTGGCCAGCACACCAGCCC
>JANMJI010000095.1:0-9299 GCA_031371275.1 Betaproteobacteria bacterium | reverse complement strand
GTGATGACCTTCGAGCCGCACCCGCGCGACCACTTTGCGCGCCGGGCCGGCAAGCCCGAAAGCGCCCCGGCAAGGATTGCCACGCTGCGCGACAAGCTGTGCGAGCTGCAACGCTGCGGCGTCGATGAAGTGGTGGTGGTGCCGTTCAACGACCGCTTCGCTGCCATGCCGCCGCAGGCCTTCATCAGCAACGTATTGCAGCAAGGGCTGGCCGCGCGCTACGTCCTGGTGGGTGACGATTTCAGCTTCGGTGCCCGCCGCGCCGGCAACTACGCCATGCTGGACGCCGCCGGCCCTGCCGCGGGTTTTGACGTGGCGCGCATGCTCAGCTACGAAGTGCATGGCCTGCGTGTTTCAAGCTCGGCGGTGCGGCAAGCGCTGGCCAGCGGCGACATGAAGCGTGCCGAAGCGCTGCTGGGTCGGCCCTACAGCATCAGCGGCCATGTCGTGCACGGGCGCAAGCTGGGGCGCGACCTGGGCTTTCGCACGCTGAACCTGCGCTTCGGCCACCCGCGCCCTGCGGCCAGCGGCATCTTTGCAGTGCAGGTGCACGGCCTGACTGCCTTGCCCTTGCCGGGTGTGGCCAGCCTGGGCGTGCGGCCCAGTGTGGAAGACGCCGGCCGCGTGTTGCTGGAAGTGCACTGTCTGCAATGGCCAGAAACGCTGGGTCTGGAAAGTGGCTACGGCCGGCTGCTGCGCGTAGACCTGCTGCACAAGCTGCACGACGAGCTGAAATACCCTTCGCTGGAGGCGCTGCGCGAAGGCATTGCACGCGACACTGCGCACGCGCTGGCCTGGTTCGCGGCGCGGCGCTGACAGCGGCGTCAGAACCTGCGCGCCAGACCGGCGTTGATGCCCCAGCTTGTCTTGCGGCCCGTCAGCGGGCTGGCCGCGGCCTGGCCCAGCAGGCGGCTGGTGCTGGCACCGCCCAGCACTATCCACTCGCTGCCGATGTCGTGGCGCAGATTGGTATAGGCCGTCACGTCACGCACCCCGGCGCCGGGCTTGAAGACCGGGTAGGTGGTGCGCGAAGCCTGTTCTTCTGTGATGCCGAAGTAACTTTGCATGTAGCGCTGCGCGCCGACCGAAAGGCTGCTGCCCACCGAGACCACGGTGTCGGGCGCGATGCGTTGTTCCCAGCCGCCGCTGACATCGCCGAAGTTGCCACCACCGCGGTGGATGGCGTCCAAACTCCAGGAAGCCCCGGCCCGCCATGGCCCCTGCAGCTTCCAGCTGGCCTGCAGCCGGGCGCGGATGGTCGGCTTGATGTTGCCCAGGCCCTTCAGCGCATCGCTGGTGTTTTCGCCGCGACCGGCGTCAAAACGCAGCGCCAGATTCAGGCGCAGTTGTTCGTTGCGCACCATGTCCATGCCCAGGCCGCGCACCACGTCGTCGGCGCGGCGCGTGACAAAGCCGCTGGCGTTGGTGATGGTGAAGCGGCCATAGCGCAAGAACAGCGCTGGCGAGACCTTGAAAATCTGCTTGGCCGCGCCGGCGTATTCAGGCCGGTAGGAAGCACTCAGGCCGAAGGCGCCTTCCCAGACGGTGGCCGGCGGTGGTGTCAGTGGCAGTTCTTCCTGGGCCAGGCTGGTGCCCGCCGCGGCGCACAAGACAAGGGCTGCCGGCAAGGCCAGGCGGGACAAGCGTGGGGGCATGCTCAATTTCGGTCGCTAAAATCATCGGCATGCGTTCTTCGAGACACCCCAAACAACGTGTGGGCCCCGCGCGCTGGCATGCAGCCACACGCCGCCAGGCGACGCGCGACCGAATTATCCGGTCGGCCACCTGAAGTGGGACTTAAGCGCGGCGCACGCGCCGCCGCACAGCGTGGCGCAACACACGCGCCACCCGCCGCGCCAGCGCCCTGCCACCGAAGTACCCGAACGCCGCACCCATGAACACCACGCCCGACTACCGCAGCACCCTGAACCTGCCCGACACGCCCTTCCCGATGCGCGGCGACCTGCCCAAGCGCGAGCCGGGATGGGTCAAGGACTGGAACGACACGACAAAGGAAGGCGGCCTTTACAAACGCTTGCGCGACGCCCGCCTCGGTGCACCGTTGTTCGTGTTGCACGACGGCCCGCCCTATGCCAACGGCAAGCTGCACATCGGCCACGCCGTCAACAAGATACTGAAAGACATGGTGGTGAAGAGCCGCCAGTTGGCCGGCTTCGACGCCCGCTACGTGCCGGGCTGGGACTGCCACGGCCTGCCGATTGAAAACCAGATCGAAAAGGACCATGGCCGCGGCCTGCCGCGCAACAAGGTGCAGGCGCTCAGCCGCGCTTACGCCGGCGAGCAGATCGCGCAGCAAATGGCCGATTTCCAACGCCTGGGTGTGATTGGCGACTGGGCCCACCCCTACCGCACCATGGACGCGGCGAATGAAGCCGGCGAGATGCGCGTGCTGAAGCGGCTGATCGAACGCGGGTTTGTTTATCGCGGCCAGAAGCCGGTGTATTGGTGTTTTGATTGCGGCAGCTCGTTGGCCGAATTCGAGATCGAATACGCCGACAAGAAAAGCACCGCGGTAGACGTAGCCTTTCTTTGCGCCGAGCCCGCCAAGCTGGCCGCGGCCTTTGGCCTGGCCACGCTGGACAAGCCCGCGTTCGCTGTGATCTGGACCACCACGCCGTGGACGCTGCCGGCCAACCAGGCGCTGAACCTGAACCCGGCGCTGGTCTATGCGCTGGTCGATACCGAACGCGGGCTGTTCATCGTCGCCCAGGCGCTGGTCGAAGCCAGCCTGAAGCGCTGGGGGCTCACTGGAGAAGTGAAGGCCACAGCCCTGGGCGAAAGACTGGGCGGCCTGAACTTCCACCATCCCCTTGCGCAAGTGGATGCGGGCTATGACCGCCTGAGCCCCGTGTACCTGGCCGACTACGCCACCGCCGAAGACGGCACCGGCATCGTGCACAGCGCGCCGGCCTATGGCGTGGACGACTTCAATTCCTGCCTGGCGAATGGTCTAAAGCCCGATGACATCCTGAATCCGGTGCAGGGCGATGGCCGCTACGAAGCTGCGCTGCCGCTGTTTGGCGGGCTGAACATCTGGAAAGCCGGGCCGCTGATCGTGCAGACCTTGCGCGATGCGCAGCACCTGCTGGCCAGCAGCGATTTCAGCCACAGCTACCCGCACTGCTGGCGCCACAAGACGCCGGTGGTCTACCGCGCCGCGGCGCAGTGGTTTGTGCGCATGGACGAAGGCGCTGGCGTGTTCACCTCAGACAAGGCGCCGCAGACGCTGCGCGCGATGGCGCTGCAGGCCATCGCGCAGACCGGCTTCTATCCGGAAAACGGCAGAGCGCGCCTGCGCGACATGATCGCCAGCCGCCCCGACTGGTGCATCAGCCGCCAGCGCAACTGGGGCGTGCCGCTGCCTTTCTTCATGCACAAAGTGAGTGGAGAGTTGCACCCGCAGACGATGGAATTCATGGCCCGCGCAGCGGCGCTGGTAGAGCAAGGCGGCGTCGAGGCCTGGAGCCTGCTCGAAGCTGCTGATTGGCTGGGTGCGAGCGGCGAATATTCGGCCGAGCATTACGCCAAGAGCAACGACATCCTGGACGTCTGGTTCGACTCTGGTTCGACCTTCAGCCATGTGCTGCGCGGCTCGCACCAGGGCCCGCCGGGCAACCGCGGTCATCACGACGTCGGCCCCGAGGCTGACCTCTATCTTGAGGGCCACGACCAGCACCGCGGCTGGTTCCACAGCTCGCTGCTGATCGGCTGCGCGCTGGAAGGCCGCGCGCCCTACCGCGGGCTGCTGACGCACGGCTTCACGGTCGACGGCGCCGGCCGCAAGATGAGCAAAAGCGCAGGCAACTTTGTCGAGATGGGCAAAGTCACCAGCCAGCTGGGCGCAGAGATCATTCGCCTGTGGTGCGCGGCCACCGACTATTCCGGCGACCTGAGCGTCGACGACAAGATACTGGCGCGTGTCGTCGACAGCTACCGCCGCATCCGCAACACGCTGCGCTTCTTGATGGCCAACACGGCCGATTTCAAAGCCGCAGCACACGCCGTGCCGGTGGCGCAGATGCTGGAAATCGACCGCTGGGCGATGGCCCGCGCCGCCGCGCTGCAGGCCGAGTTGCTGAATCATTACGAGGTCTACGAATTCCACCCCGTGGTGGCCAAGCTGGGGGTGTTTTGTTCAGAAGACCTGGGCGCTTTTTACCTCGACATCCTGAAGGACCGCCTGTACACCACGGCGCCAAATTCACACGCCCGGCGCAGCGCGCAGACGGCGCTGTGGCACATCACCCACGCCATGCTGCGCTGGATGGCGCCCTTTCTGAGCTTCACTGCCGAAGAAGCGTGGAAGACTTTTGACGGTGGCGATTCGATCTTCACGCAGACCTTCTGGAAATTCGACCCGCCCGATGCCGATCTGCTGGCGAAGTGGGCCCGTATCCGCATGCTGCGCGACACCGTGAACAAGGAGATTGAAGCGCTGCGTACCGCCGGTGGCGTGGGCTCGTCGTTGCAGGCCGAGGTGCAACTGGCCGTGCCCGCCGCAGACCACGCACTGTTGGCCGCGCTGGGTGACGACCTGAAGTTTGTCTTCATCACTTCGGCCGTCGACCTGGTGCTGGCCGACGAAGCCGCCGTGAAGGTGGCGGCCAGCGCGCACAGCAAATGCGAACGCTGCTGGCACTACCGCGCCGACGTCGGCAGCGACACCAGCCACCACACGCTGTGTGGCCGCTGCACTTCCAACCTGTACGGCGCGGGCGAAACGCGCACCGTGGCCTGAGCATGGTCAGCCGTGCAAACAACGGCGGTGGCCTGTGGCTGTGGCTGGGCCTGGCGGCCATCGTGATACTGGCCGACCAGGTCAGCAAGACGCTCATCATCGGCGCCTTCCAGCTCGGTGATGCGCGGCCGGTGACCGAATTCTTCAACCTTGTGCGGGCCCACAACAAGGGCGCGGCGTTCTCTTTCCTGGCCGACGGCAATGGCTGGCAGCGTTGGTTCTTCATCGTGCTGGGCATCGTCGCTTCGGGCTTCATCGTCTGGATGCTGCGCAGCCACCCGGCGCAAAAGCTGTTCTGCTTTGCCGTCAGCCTGATCATGGGCGGCGCGCTGGGCAACGTCGTCGACCGCGTGCTGCACGGCTATGTCGTCGACTTCCTGCAGTTCCGCTTCAGCTTTCTGCAGCCGCTGTTCCCGGGCGGCTACTTCCCCAGCTTTAACATCGCCGACAGTGCCATCACTTTGGGCGCCATGTGCCTGGTGCTGGACGAGGTGCTGCGCGTACGCCGCGCCAAGGCCTGAGCCCGCGCACCCTGCCGATGCGCAACGCGACCCGCCGCGGCTTCGTGGTGCTGCTGCTCACGGCCGCTGCAACGCCCGGACGCGCCGCTGATGTGTTGCTGCAAGCGCCGAACGTGGTGCCGCTGTCGCCCCGGCTGGTCACCGCCGGCCAGCCCACCGCTGCGGCGCTGGCGCAACTGGGTGCACAGGGTTTTGGCGCGGTGATCTACCTGGCGCCTGCCACGGTGCCCGATGCCGTGCCCGGTGAAGCCGACATCGTGCGCCGGCAGGGGCTCGAGTTCATCCACATTCCGATCCCGTTCGGCATGCCCACCGAAACCGACTTCACCGCTTTCGTCGAAGCCATGCAACGTTTGCAAGACCGCAAGGTGCTGGTGCATTGCCAGGTCAACCTGCGCGCTTCCAGCATGGGCTTCCTGTACCGCGTGGTGGTCGGCGGCGAAGCGCCACAGCAGGCCTACGAAGATGTGGCCAAGGTCTGGTCGCCTCAAGGGCCGTGGAAGATGTTGATCGAAGCGCAGTTGAAGAAAGCTGGCATAACGTTTGAACTGTACTGATTAGACAACGCTTCAGCGCCGGTCGCCCATGGCGTGTGCGATGGTGCCCAGGTCGACATATTCCAGCTCGCTGCCTGCGGGCACGCCGCGCGCCAGGCGCGTGACCATGATGCCGCGCGCCTTCAGCGCCGTGGCCAGCGCGTGGGCCGTGACTTCACCCTCGGCGGTGAAGCCGGTGGCCAGGATGACTTCTTGCACGACGCCGTCAGCGGCCCGTTCCAACAACTGCGCGGCGCCAATGTCGCCAACGCCCGTGCCGTTCAACGGGCTGATGCGGCCCATCAGCACAAAGTACAGCCCCCTGTAGCTGCCGCTGCGTTCCAGCGCGGCCTGGTCGGCCGGTGTTTCCACCACGCACAGCAGGCGCGCTTCACGCCGCATGTCCAGACAAGTGGCGCAGACCTCGGCTTCGGTGAAGGTGTGGCAGCGCTGGCAGTGGCGCATGTGCTGCACGGCATCGTTCAAGGCCGTGGCCAGCTTGCGCGCGCCGTCACGGTCGTGCTGAAGCAAGTGAAAGGCCATGCGCTGCGCCGACTTCACGCCGACGCCAGGCAGGCGCCGCAGGGCGTCGATCAGACTTTCAAGCGCGCGCTCGGTCACGGGCTGTGTTGCGGGTTCAGAAGGGGAATTTCATGCCTGGCGGAAGCGGCATGCCCGCCGTCAGCTTGCCCATCTTCTCGGTGCTGACTTCTTCGGCGCGGCGCACCGCGGCGTTGAAGGCGGCGGCGACCAAATCTTCCAGCATGTCCTTGTCTTCGGCCAGCAGGCTGGGGTCGATGGTGATGCGCTTGACATCGTGCTTGCAGGTCATCGTCACCTTCACCAGGCCGGCGCCCGACTGGCCCTCAACCTCGATCAGCGCCAGCTCGTCCTGCGCCTTCTTCATGTTGTCCTGCATCGCCTGGGCTTGTTTCATCAAGCCGGCGAGTTGGCCCTTCATCATGGTCTGTTCCTTGGTTCTGTGGGTTTGATGGAGCCGGGCACCACGCGGGCGCTCTTGAACTGGCTGAGCAGTTCGCGCACCACGGGGTCGGCGTGGATGCTGGCTTCGGCCGCAGCCTGGCGGCGCTGGCGTTCGGTGGCTTCACGGCGGGCGGGGCTGTCCTCGGGCACGCCGGCTTCCAGTTCCAGCTGCAGCGGCTGGCCCAGTGCGGTGGCCAGCACGGCGGCCAGCTTGTCGCGCAGCACGGGTGAACGCAGGGTCTCGCGTTCTGCCACCAGGTGCCAGGTCGGCGGCGTGGTGGTGTTGTTGATGGCGCGCCGGCCGGCCTGCACCGCCAGTTCACGCGCCAGCGCAGCCAGCGTGCCGTCGTCGCACAGCGGCTTGACGAGGGCGTGCCAGCGTTCGCCCAATGCCGGGTCGATGGCCGCGCCGTTGGTGGCCGCCGGGGTTGCGCTGGACACTGGTGCGGGTGCTGGTGCGGGTGCGGGTGATGGCGCGGGTGCTGACGTGGGTGCTGGTGCGGGCGCGTCCGCCGCAGCCTTGTTGGCAGGCATGGCCGGTTCGGCTGCGACCTGCTGCCACGGTGGCGTGCCCGTGCCGGGCATCACGGCCTGCTCAGCAGCAACGGCTGCCGGCCTGGGCACCGGCGCCTTCGCCGCGGGCGGTGCGGGTGTACGCAAGGGCGCGGCGCGGGGCTCGCGCGGGCCTTCAGCGGCGCGCGCTGCGGGCGCAGCGTGGCCTTGTGCAGGAAAGGCCAGGAAGCGCAGCAAGACCATCGTCAGGGCGCCGTACTCGTCGCTCATCAGGCTAAGTTCTTCGCGGCCGTGCAAGACCATGCTGTAGAGCAATTGCGTCTCGTCAGCGGCCAGGCAGCCGGCGAGTGCGAGGACGAGAGCGCGCGCGTCTTCGGTGTCAGGGTCTTGTGCGTCCAGCGCGCCGGGAACGGCCTGTTCCACCGCCATCTGTTGCAGCAGCAAGGCCATCTCTTCGAGCGTGCCCGAGGCTGACAAACCCAGCCCCCGCAGGCCATCCACCGCGGCCAGCACGGCCTTGCCATCACGCTGCGCCAGTGCCTTCACAAGTGCCCCTGCGTGGCCGCGGTCGACACTGCCCAGCATGGTGCGCACCACGTCTTCTTGCAGCCGGCCGCCACCGTAGGCGATGGCCTGGTCGGCGAGCGACAAACCGTCGCGCATGCTGCCCCGCGCCGCGCGGCCCAGCAGGCGCAGCGCGCCGGCGTCGGCTGGCACACCTTCGGCCTCCAACACCTGCTGCAGATGGTCGCGCACAGTGGCTGGCGCCATCGGCCGCAGGTTGAACTGCAGGCAGCGGCTGAGCACCGTGGGCAGCACCTTGTCAGGGTCGGTGGTGGCCAGCACGAACTTCAGGTATTCGGGCGGTTCTTCCAGCGTCTTCAAGAGCGCGTTGAAGGCGTCTTTGGACAGCTGGTGGGCTTCGTCGATCATGAAGACCTTGAAGCGGCCGATGCCGGGCTTGTAGGCGGCACGTTCGATGAGTTCGCGGATCTCGTCCTTGCCGCCGTTGCTGGCGGCGTCCATTTCGATGTAATCGAGATAGCGGTCGGCGTCGATTTCGGTGCAGGCCTGGCAGACGCCGCAAGGTTCGGCGGTGATGCCGCCCGTGCCATCAGGCCCGGTGCAGTTCAGGCTTTTGGCGAGTATGCGGCTGACGGTGGTCTTGCCGATGCCGCGCGTGCCGGTGAACAAATAGGCGTGGTGCAGCCGGCCCTGCGTCAATGCATTGGTCAGCGCCTGCACGACATGTTCCTGCCCCACCATTTGCGCAAAGCTGCGTGGGCGGTACTTGCGGGCGAGAACAACGTAGGACATCAGGCGCGCCGCCGGGCCGCCCCAAGGGCACCTGTGCCCGATGGACACCGACGGAGGCCATTGCTGGCCCCGGGGGCTGCGAACGGAGTGAGCTTGGCGGTCAACATGGCTTTGATTCTACGGGGGGCAGGGATAATCACCGGCCATGACGACGCCAACGAATGCCCCGCTGAATGTGCCCCCGACTGCGCCAACAAGTGTGCCACTGACTGCGCCGATGACTGCGCCACTGAGCTACGGGCAGGCCGGCGTCCAGTACGACCTGATCGACCCGCTGAAAGTCGCCGCGCAACGCGCCGCCGCGGCCACCGCCACGCACCTGGCCGGGCACGGCTTTGGCGAAGTGCAAGCCTCACGCGGTGAATCGGCCTATGTGGTGGACGTGGGGCCGTTCTACATCGCCAGCATCGTCGAATGCCTGGGCACCAAGACCCTGGTCGCCGACGAGATGCAGCAACTCACCGGCCGCAGCTATTTCGCCGGCATTGCGCAAGACACGATTGCGATGGCCGTCAACGACCTCATCACCGTTGGCGCCACGCCGCTGGTGGTGCAGGCCTACTGGGCCGCCGGCGGCAGCGCATGGTTTGCCGATGCGGCGCGTGCGCAGGCGCTGGTGCAAGGTTGGAAAGACGCTTGCGACATCTGCAAAGTGGCCTGGGGCGGTGG
>JANMJI010000073.1:0-7333 GCA_031371275.1 Betaproteobacteria bacterium | reverse complement strand
GAGCCACCCGATGAAGCACCGTTCGTTTTTTGCACCCTTCGCCCCCTTTGCCCTGGCGTTGGCCGCCGCAGTGTCGTTGCCCGCATGGGCTCAAGACGCCGCAGTGGACATGGGCCAGACGATTCCCGACGCCAAGGCCGTTGCCGAAGGTCTGTTCCCCGAGGACGCCTGCGAACAGCTAAAAGCCGCCGGCTTCAAGTGCATGGGCTTCAAGCCCGCCGTGCGCTACTCGCTGCCGGCATCTTCCTTCAAGCTGGGTTCGGCCGAGTTGCCCGATACGCTGAAGAAGCAGCTCGAAGTTTTTGCCGAAGTGCTGAAGACCAAGCGCGGCACCGGCAAGGTGGTGCGCATTGAAGGCCATGCCGATGCTTCGGGCGCGGCTGCGGCCAACCTGCAGTTGTCGCAGCGCCGTGCCGACGCCGTGCGCGACTACCTGGTGGAACTGGGTGCCGAGGCGGCCATGATCGCCCCGGTGGGCGTCGGTGCCAACGCGCCGAAGAACTCCAAGGATCCGTTCGCCCCGGAAAATCGGCGCGTCGAGATCGGTCGCGCGGCGCCTCCGGCCTAAGCTGCGCATCTCGCTGTTTTGCACCGATGGCCCGCCCTGCGCGGGCCATTGTTTTTGTGACGCCTGTCTATAGGCCGCGGGTCGGGTTTAGATGCGGCGCAGGCGGGCCATGTGCACCGAATAGGCCATGGTCGAACGCTCGCCGGTCTGCACATGCCAGGGCACCGCGTCCAGTTCGGCCTCTATCACCAGCCCGGTGTCGACGCCAGCCGCACGCTCGGCCGAGAGGATGCGGCGCAACTCGGCCACGCTGCTGCCCGCCGCCGCGTTGCGCTGCGAGTGCCCGCCCAGCCACTGCGCCATCGCCGTGGCGTTGGGCGACCAGTCGTAGGGCGAGCTGAACAGCGCGGGGCCGCCCGATGCGACAACGCGGCCGGTCTCGAACAGCAGCGCCAGCGGGTCGGGCACGCAGTCCAGCAGGTTCAGCAGCAAGGCACCGTCGAAGCGCGCATCGGCAAAAGGCAAGCTCGAAACATCGCAGCACCAGTGGCTGGTGCGGCTCAGGCGCGTGGCAGGCCCATCGGGCACAGCGGCCTCGAAGCGCTCGAACACAACACCACCGCGGCGCAATGGGAAGCGGGCTTGGCCATGGCGGCGCACACGCTCGGCGACGCGAAGCATGGCGAAGTTCAGGTCTATGCCCACCGCCAGCGCGACGCCTCGGCGCGCCAGTTCCAGCGTACCGCGGCCGACCGAGCAACCGAGGTCAATCCAGATGCCCTTCGGCGGCGCGGCGGCCAGCGCGAGCGCATGTTCCAGCAAGGCTGCATAGGCGCCACCGTGCCCGCGCACGGCGGGCGGCGCCAGGTCGCCCCAATGGGCCCAGCCGTAGATGCCCAGGTTGCTGCGGTCGCGGTGGAAGTCTGAAGCTGGCCCGGTGGCATCGCCCAGCAGGCTCTCGGCGTAGGCGCTCAGGTCGTCGCGGCGCATGATGCCGCCAATCTGGTGAGACGCCCAGCTGGCGATGTCGGCCACCACCACCGGAATGCCATCGATGATCGGGTGCTCGCGCTGGCAGTGCAGGTCGCTGCACAGCAGCACGCCCTCTAAAACCTCGTCGCCTTGGGCCACCGCCACGGGGCCCAGCACCAGCGTCGCAGGCTCGCGGCCGGCGGCACGGCAGGTCGGGCAGACCGGCCGCAACTGTTGCAGATGGTCAAGCTGCATGTTGACGCCCGCCGTTCAGGCCGGCCGCGAACGGAACCCGAACACGAACACGAAACTGAACGGATGCGAGGGTCACCCGCCGATCATCACGGTCGGCGAACAAGGCGGCAGTATCTTGCCCGTCGGCGAAGGGATGGGCGCCACGCAGGACGGAAAGAGCACCAGGTCGCCAGCGCGGGCGGCCGGCAGGCCGCCGATCAGCACGGTGGCCGAACCCTTGCCCACCATGCCCGGCCCGGCGGGCACGCAAGAAGCCAGCATGCAGGGCTTGGTCATCGACGTGAGCACAGCCGCCTGCAGGTTGTTGATCATCACCGTCGGCACGCAGTTCAGGACGATGTCCAGCGGCATCGGCGGGTGCGGCACCGGCGTGGGCACGGGTGCAGCCGGGTGGATGGGCGCGTGGCAGTGCGGGCCATCGTGAATGGCTTTGTCGGTCATGCGTGCGGCGGGGGGCATCGCGGGCTCTCTCAGTTCAAGTGGATGGTGCTGCCCTTGACATGCACCTCGCCCTGGGCGTCGACATGCAGGTCGGCCGCGCCCTGGATGCGCAGCGCGCCGTCAGCCCGCAGCGTCATGGCCTGGCGCGAATGCACCGAGAAGTTGGCACATTCGATATCGACATCCTGCACCGCCTTCATCGACAGGCGCAGGCTTTCCATCTGCAGCACAGGGCCCTCGGCGGTGAGGCGGATGCGCAACTCGACCATGCCGCCGGGGGCGCGGATCTCGACCAGGTCGTCACCCTGGTTGCTGACCAGCGCGAGGTGCCTGCCATGCTGCAGCAACAGTTCCTGCGGGCGCTGAAGGGGGCTCGCGGGCAGGCTGTCTTGCAGCGCAGCGACTGCGTTTTCCAGGGCGCTCATGGTTGATTCCTCCTGATTCCAGACTATCACACGGCATCGCCGGCATCGCCCATCCCTTGCCACAGCGGCACCGACGGCCTGACCGGCGCCGTCAGCAGTTGCGCGGCTTGCGTGGCGTCGGCCCGCTGGCCCCAAAGCTGCACGATGACGGGCGCGGCATGCGTTGTCGCGTCCAGGCAGCCGTTGGCCAGTCGCTGCAGTGCCGCGGGCAGGCCGACGCGGTCGCGCGGCACCGTCTCGCCGCGCGAGGCCGCCACCGCCCGCCAGGCGCGCAGCAGCGGCAACAGTTCATGTCCGACCTCGCCGCGCCAGGCCACAGCATCGCCGCCCGGCTGTTCCGCATCGCCTGCCAGTTGATCGTGCACGAAAGCCTGCACCAGCCCCGCCTGCAGTGTGGCCGCCGGCGCCTGGCCGAGCAGGCCGCGGCTGATCACCGCCGCGCCGCGCAGGCCGCGACCGGCCTCGGCGGGGCTGATGGCGAAGTTCAGTGCGGCGCGCAGCGGCGCCAGTTGCGCGGCGAAAAACAGGCTTTGCCAGTCGGCCTCGACCTCCAGGCAGGCATCGGCATGCACCGACAGCAGCTCGACCTCGGTGGCCGTGCCCGCCTGAGGCAGCGCGGCCCGCAGCGCCCGCGCGTGGGCGGCCAGCAGCGGCTGCGGCCAGTCTGCCTGTCGCTGTTCGATCTCGTCCAGGCGCGCCCGCAGCGGTGCCACCGCCATGTCGGTCAACAGCCCCGACTCAATGGCACGACGCTGCACCTCGGGGCCGCTGCCGGCATCGGCGGCCAGCGCCAACAGGCGCCGCGCGACGCTCGCCGTGACGTGGGTGACGGGCGCTGCCCCCGGCGCAGGCTCGGCCATGCTGCGCCACGGTGCCAAGGCCTGATCGGCCGAGGCCGCCACTGCGTCCCAGCCACATTCGCCACCAGAAGGCACGGTGCAGGTGGTGTCCTGCAACGAACGTCGCCACACTGCGGACAGGTCCGAGAGCTGCACGGCGAAGGCGATGTCCCCGCGCTCGCCGTCTCCTTCGTCATCTTGCCCGTCATCGGGTTCCGCGGCCGGTGGCGTGGGCAATGCCGTCAGCATGCGCTGCAACCACGCGCGGGCCACGCCGTCGCGCCAGGGCAGACGCGGGGCCACGCGCGCCGGCCACGCCGCGCTGTGGCGCAACGCGCGGGCCGCCGCGGGGTCGGCGGCACACAGCGTACGCCAAGCTCCGACGGCATCGTCCCAGTGGTCAGCCAGCGGTGGCGTGCAGCTGTGGTGCAGCAACATGTTCAGCACGGTGCGGGTGAGGCTGCTGCTGGCCTGCGCCGCGCGTTCACGCCACGGCGCGGCGGTGTGGGCAGCGGCCACCAGCGCCTGCGCCCAGTCCGACAGCCCGTGTGCTGCCAGCGCGCCGCGGTACTCGGTCAAAGCCGCACGCGCGGCAAAACGGTCACCCACCGTCAGCGTCACGCGCAAGCGCCCGGCCACGCGGTCGAGCCAGGCGGCACGCGACAGCTCAAAGCTGCCGCCGGCGGCACGCTGGTAGTCCGACAGCGTCGCCGCAGCCGCACACAAGGCTTGTTCGCGATCCAGCGCAAACAACTGGTGCGCGTGTACGCCGGGCCGCCGCGCACAGGCCTGCTGCATCGCGCCCAATGCCAGGCGCTGGGCTTCGAGCACGGCATTCATCGCTTCATCATAGGTGGCCAGGCAGGCTACGCTCGCGCCATGAAAGTGCTGTTCCTGGAGATCGACACCGAGGCCACCTGGTCGGTGGCCTCGCTGGGCCCGGCCTTTCTGGCCGCCACGCTGCGCGCCCACGGCCACGAAGCGGCTTTCTGCCGCATCGCCCACACGGTGGGTGTCGATGCGGTAGAAGCGGCCGTGCGCGAGCAAGCGCCGGGGCTGATCGGCATCTCGGTGACGACACGCCAATGGCTGCGCACGCGCGATCTGATGGGCACGCTGCGCCAGCGCTGCGGCGTGCCGGTCATCCTGGGCGGCCTGCACCCCACCTTCGCCCCCGACGAGGTGCTGCAACACGACGGCATCGACTTCGTCTGCCTGGGCGAGGGTGAACAGGCCTTGCTGGACCTGGTGCAGGCGCTGGCCGCCGGCACCGCTGCACGCGACGTGCGGCTGGGCAGCATCGCCAACATCCGCAGCCGCGGTGGGCTGAAGGCCGGACTACGACCGCCCATAGAACCCGTCGACGGCATCGCCTTCGCGGCACGCGACCTGCTCGACGAACGTTGGGGCGTGGTGCACATGTCCACGCAGCGCGGTTGCCCCTTCCCGTGTACCTACTGCGCCGCGCGCATGTACGACCAGCTGTACGCCGAACAGGCCGGCCGAGCTGGGCAGAGCGGCCCTTCCTACGGCCGCCGACGCAGCCACGACAACGTGCTGGCCGAACTGCGGCAGATACGTGCCGCCGGGCCGCTGACCTATGTCATCTTCCTCGACGACACCTTCACCATCCACCACCCTTGGGTGCACGAGTTCTGCCGCGTCTACGGCAGTGAGTTCGGCCTGCCCTTCTCGTTGCACGCGCGAGTGGAAACGGTGAACCCCAAACTGCTGCTGGCGCTGGCCGCCGCGGGTTGCCGGCACATCGTCTACGGTGTCGAGAGCGGCTCAGAGCGAGTGCGGCGCGAGATCATGCAGCGTTCGGCCAGCAACCAGCGCTTCCGCGACGTGTTCCGCTGGACGCAAGAGGCCGGCATCATGGCCACGGCCAACTACATCATGGGCGTGCCGGGCGAGACGGTGGCCGAGATGGAACAGACGCTGGCGTTGCACCAGGAACTGCAACCGGCGGACTTCGGCGTCTTCGTCTTCTACCCCTACCCCGGCACGGCGCTCTTCCACCTGTGCCGCGAGCGCGGTTACCTGCCGGAGAACTACCTGGAACTGCCGGCGGTGCACCGGCGCTCGATCCTGAACCTGCCCGGTGTCAGCCCGCAAGACATCGATGGCATGTACGAGCGCTGGACGGCGCAACGTGCTGAGGGCATGCACGCGCGCACGCCGGCAACTACCGCCGAGGCGGCCACGGAACTGTCAGACATCGCCGCCCGGCACGCCGAGTGCGGATGACTCGGCTGACCCTGCTCAGTCGGCGGGCGCTGCGCGCGTCCACACCGTCAGCGCACTGAAGTTGTCGTGGCTGGTCTTGTGGCTGGCGGCGCGGCGTATTTCGGTGGAAAGCTCGCCTATCCATGCGCCGGGGTTGGGCGCGGCGGCCAGCGTGCTTTCCAGCACATCGTCGTCCAGGTATTCCCACAGGCCATCGGTACACAGCAGGAATACGTCGCCGGGCTGCACCTCGTCCTGCCCTTCGCTGGCGCTGACCTCCAACACGTCGGGCGCTATGCCCAGGGCTGATCTCAATTCGCTGCGCTTGGGGTGTACGCGTATCTGGTCGGGCGTCAGCACGCCGGAGTCCACCAGCCCTTGCACCAGGCTGTGGTCGCGTGTGCGGTCCAGCACGCGGCCCTGGCGGAACCAGTACATGCGCGAATCGCCAGAATGCGCCCAGTGCGCGCGGTGCTGGATGAAGTCGATGACCAGGCAGACCACGGTGCTGTGCATGTCCTGCTTGGCCGTGCCGGGCACACGCTGGCCTATGAGCACGTCGTTGGTGACGCGCAGCAGGCGGTCGAGTTCGCCCGCATGTTCAGAGGGCTGCTGCGAGAAGCGGCCTATCAGCTCTTGCACCGCCAGCTTGGAAGCGATGTCGCCGCCGCCATGGCCGCCGGCACCGTCGGCCAGCACGCAGCACAGGTGGCGGCGTGAATGCCAATGGCCGCAGGCGTCTTCGTTGTACTTGCGGCCACCGCGGTCTGACAGCAGGGCGACTTCCAAGGCAAGCATCTGGGCACTCTCGCTCTCGTTGTCAGCGCATGCGAGTCAGCATACTAGCGCGGCCCGGGCTCGCCGTGCAGCCTGTCAAGCTGGTCTTCGTAGGCTTTCAGAAAAGCCTTGCCAAAGAGTTCGTCGAAGTCGTCTTGCGCTTCGGTCTGCAACTGCGCAAACAGCTCGTTGAAAGCCTCCCACAGCTTGGCCTTGCGGGTGGAAGGAATGAGGCTGTCGATGGCCGACTTGCGCGCCAGTTTGCCTTCCAGCTGCTGCGGGTTGAAGCGCTGCAGCACACCGTCCAGCGCGGCGCGCATGCCGGCCATCACGCCGAGCTGGTGGGCACGCAGGTCGTCGAAGGCATCGCGCACGGCGGTTGCCGCCGGCATGAAGCCGGGCGCGGGTGGGCCCAGCAAATGTTGCAGCGCCACTTCCACTGTGGGTGAGAACTTCAGCGGGTTGTTTTCGCGCGAGACGATCATCGTCATCTCGGCCCGCATCTCGCGCTTCAGCGCCGCACGGGCGACGAGCAATTCCACCGTGCCACGCATGGATTCGCGCAATAGCTGACCCAGCAACTGCATGGTGTCAGGGGTCAGGCTTTCGAGGCGCAAACCAGGTGTGGCCAGGCCGGCGAGCAAAGCGGGCAGCAGTTCGGCGTTGGCTGCGCCGCCGCCCACCGGGCGCGCGGCTGCGTTGCGAGCCGGTGCCGGTGATGGCATCACCGGGGCAGGGGGCGGTGCGGGTTCGGTGCGGCGCACGCCCGGCAGCGTGACCAGGCGGCCGTCGCGCGGCGGGTCGTTCCACGACAGGATGGCACCCTGCGGCACGGCCGCCGGTGTGGGTGGCTTGGCCGGCGGCGGCGGGGCCTGCACGGCCTGGCG
>JANMJI010000047.1:0-3037 GCA_031371275.1 Betaproteobacteria bacterium | reverse complement strand
GATCTGGGCCGCAGCACTGCCAGTGCTGGCCGCAGCGGGCTACCGCGCAGCGGCGCTGGATTTCCCCGGCTATGGCGCTTCGCCCGGCACGCCCACGCTGGACGACATGGTGCAGGCCGTGCAGGCGCTGGCGCAGCACCTGGGTGCCCGCCGCACCGTGCTGGTAGGCCACAGCATGGGCGGCATGGTGGCGCAGGAAGTGGTGGCACGAACACCGGCCGGCATTGACGCGTTGGTGCTGGCCTGCACCAGTGCCAGTTTCGGCAAGCCCGATGGCGCCTGGCAGGCGCGTTTTGTCGCCGACCGGCTGGCGCCGCTGGACGCTGGCTTGGGCATGGCCGGCATGGCGCAACAACTGGTGCCGGCGATGCTGGCGCCAGGCGCCGATGGGCAGGCGCAGGCCGAGGCCATCGAGGTCATGTCGCGCGTGCCTGAGGCCACTTACCGCAGCGCCCTGCAAGCCATCGCCGCCTTCGACCGCCGCGCTGCTTTGGCCCATATCAAGGTGCCCACCTTGTGCCTGGCCGCCGAGCACGACCGCACCGCACCACCCGACGTGATGCAGCGCATGGCGCAGCGCATAGCGGGCGCGCAATACCAGTGCCTGCCGAACGCCGGGCACATTGCCAATGTCGAACAGCCGGCGGCTTTTCACGCCGCCGTGTTGTCGTTCTTGCAGCGCAGACTGGCCTGAAGGGATGCACCCGCCATGCACATCGCCGGCAACCCCCAGCACCTGACTAACCAGCAACGTGAACTGACCGCCCTGGCGGCGGCACTGGGCCGCGAAAAGTTCGCTCCCCGCGCGGCGCTGCACGACCGCCAGGCCAGCTTTCCGTTCGAGAACTATGCCGATCTGCGCGCCGCCGGTCTGCTGGGCATCTGCGTGCCGAAAGCGCATGGCGGCATGGGCGCAGACTTCGCCACCTATGTGATGGTGGCCGCCGAGATAGGCCGCCACTGCGGTGCCACGGCGCTGAGCTGGAACATGCATGTCAGCAGCTGCATGTGGGCCGGTTTCATTGCCGACGCGCTGGACATGACGGCCGAGCAGCGCGCCGACCATGAACGCAATCGCAGCCTTCACTTCACCAACATCGTGCAGCACGGCAAGGTCTACTCGCAGCCCTTCAGCGAAGGCGGCGCGGCAGCGGCCGGCAAGGCACCCTGGGGCACGCTGGCGCGGCCTGATTCCGGCGACGGAGAAGGCGGCTACGTCGTCAACGGCAAGAAGATTTTTGCTTCGCTGGCCGGGGCGGCTGATTTTTACGGCGTGCTGTGTACGCTGGATATTCCCGGCGCCACGCAACGCGATTCGCTCTACCTGGCGGTGCCCGCGCAAAGCGATGGTGTCAGCGTGGTGGGCGACTGGGACCCGCTGGGCATGCGCGGCACCGTCAGCCGCACGCTGCTGCTGAAAGACGTGTTTGTGCCGCACAGCGCAAGGCTGATGCCCGAAGGCCTGTACTGGCAGGCGGCGGCACGCTTTCCGCACATGTTCGCCACCCTGTCGCCCACCTACATGGGCATTGCGCAGGCCGCCTACGACTTCACCGTGGCCTATTTGCGCGCCGAAGTGCCGGGCATGCCAGCCGTCAAACGCCGCATGTACCCGACCAAGCAGATGGCGGTGGCGCAGATGCGGGTGATGCTGGAACAGACCCGCGCGCTGTTTCTTCAGAACGCGCGTGATGCGGTGGTCGATCCCGACAAGGACACCCGCATGCGCTTGCTGGGTGCCCACTACACCATCATGGAAAACGCCAACGCGCTGGCCGCGCTGGCGGTGCGCACTTGCGGCGGGCAAAGCATGCTGAAAAGCCTGCCGCTGGAACGCCTGTACCGGGACAGCCGCTGCGGCAGTCTGATGCTGCCGTGGACGGCAGAGTTGTGCATCGACCGCCTGGGCCGCGAATGCCTGTACGAAGCGGGTGAGCGCGACGAGGAAATCGAATAGCGCCACGCTCGGGCCGGCGTCTTGCGCCATCAAGCGGGCCCCGCCTTGGGCGCAGGGCGTGGGCAAGAATGCGCCCATGCCACCGCCTGACACCGCCTGACACCACCTGACACCGCCTGACGCCGCCCGATGTTCTGTCGCCTGCTGCCCACCGCGCTGACAACCGCCGCGCTGCAACACCTGCGGCATGAAGGCGTGCGGCCCGGCGCCATCGTCGCCTGGCTGGGCCACAACAGCTGGGACATGCTGGCCACGCTGGTGGCCTGCGAAACACTGGGCGCGGTGCTGCTGCCCTTGAACTGGCGGCTGGCAGCGGCCGAGCTGGCGCATGTCATCCAGCACGCCGGTGCCAGCCACCTGATGGGCACACCAGAGCTGGCGACGCTGGCCGCGCAGGTCTTGGGCCTGGTCACGCTGGCCACGCCGCAACCAGGGCCTGCGGCGGGTGTGCAGCCCGGTGACCTGCTGCTGGTCTATACGTCGGGCACCACCGGCCAGCCGCGCGGCGCCATGCACACCAGCGCCGGGCTGCAGGCGAATGCCGCGGCGGCGATTGCGGCGCAGGGGCTCAACGCGCAGACGCGCGTGCTGTCGGTGCTGCCGCTGTTCCACGTTGGCGGCCTGTGCATTCAAACGCTGCCGGCGCTGGCTGCTGGAGCGCGCGTCAATTTGCAGGCGCGCTTCGATGCCGACGCCTGGTTCGACGCCGTGGCCGCCTGGCGCCCCAGCACGACGCTGCTGGTGCCGGCGCTGATGCAGGCCTTGACCGAACACCCGCGCTGGGCACAAGCCGACCTGTCCAGTCTGGCCTTCGTCAACAGCGGCTCGCAAATCGTGCCGCACCACCTCATTCAAGCCTTCCACGCCCGCGGCGTGCCGGTGGCCCAGGTTTATGGTGCCACCGAAACCGGGCCGCTGAGCATCGTGCTGCGGCCTGACGAAGCGCTGGCCAACATCGGCAAGGCCGGTCGGCCCGCGCTGGGGGTGCAGGTGCGGCTGGCCGTCGATGGCGAGATCTTGCTGAAGGGCCCGAACATGATGCGCTGCTACCACCGCAGCGCTGCCACCGATGCACCGGCT
>JANMJI010000013.1:0-2054 GCA_031371275.1 Betaproteobacteria bacterium | reverse complement strand
CGCAACGAAGAAGCCGCCGCCCGCGTGCCGCTGGAATTGAACGAATTGCTGCCGGCCGACAGGCGCTATTTCACCTTCATGGGCTCACTCACCACGCCGCCTTGTTCAGAAGGTGTGCAGTGGATCGTGATGCGCCAGCCGGTGACGCTTGCGGCCGAGCAGATCGACATCTTTGCGCGCATCTACCCGATGAATGCGCGGCCGGTGCAGCAAGCCTCAGGCCGCCGCATCATGCAATCCAACTAGCTGCGGCGCTTGCCCAGCAACAACGCCGGCCACAGCCACAGGCTGGTAAACCACAGGCCCACGCGGGCGGCGGTAAGTGGCCGCGTTTCGTGCTGCGCCACTTTGGCAAACAGCACGCCGGCGCCCACCACCACGTAGAGCAACAACACTGCGTATACGGCCACGCGCGCGCCGTAGGTGCCAGCTATCACATCACCCAAGGCAGCGCCCACCATCGCGGCCACCAGCACGCTCAGCAGCAGGGCCAGGGCCACACCGGCCAATGCGTGGCGCAGTTTCCACAGTGGGTCTTCGAAGGCCATGGGGTGCGCGGTGGTGAATGCGTGAAGTTTGCAAGTCCATCTTCTCACCAGCAAGCCAGGCACAGGCTGCGCGGCGGCGCGGCGGCACTGTACGTCCGCCCGCCCGCAGGTTCAGCCTGTTGCGTGCGTCGCGCCGACCCGTGCAGCGCCCTGCGCCATGGCCGCCAGCTTGGCGTAGACGATGCCTTCTTCCACCGCGCCGAAACCGGCAAAAGTGCCGAAGCCGCAGTCGCTGCCGGCCAGCACGCGTTCGCTGCCCACGGTGTCTACAAAACGCTGCAAGCGCTGCGCCACCAGTTCGGGGTGTTCGATGAAATTGGTGGTGGTGTCCAGCACGCCCGGTATCAACACCTTGTCTTGCGGAATGTGCTGGCGCATGTCGCGGATGGTGGCCCATTCATGGCCGTGGCGCGGGTTGGCGGTTTCGAACAACAGGCCGTGCGGCTTGGCCTTCAGCACGGTGGGCAGGATGGTGGCCAGTGGCACGTCCTTGTGGTGCGGGCCTTCGTAGTTGCCCCAGCAGACATGCATGCGTATGCGCGCTGCCGGCAGCGCCAGCAGTGCGAAGTTCAAGGCTTCAATGTGCTTCTCAATGCGTGCCAGATAAGCCGCCTCATCCAGTTCCTTGAACATCATGTGGCGGCCCAGGCCCAGGTCGGGTGAGTCGATCTGCAAGATCAAACCGGCATCGACGATGGCGTGGTATTCATGCCGCAAGGCCAGCGCCAGCGCTTCCAGATAGGCGTCGTCATCGGCGTAATGCAAGTTGGGCTGGAACAGCGCCACCACACCCGGTGAAGCCGCATTCATGAAGGCCTGCGGCGCGCCGTGGCGGGCAGCGGCGGCTTGCAGGTGCTGTATATCCTTCTGCAATGGCAGCATCGTTTTCACTGCAATGGGGCCGACGCAGCACGGGCGGCGGTAGGTGGGCGTGCCGCCGCTGTCGCGCAGGCGTTGCAAGAAGCCGGGGTGGTCTTGCAGGTCGGCCGGCGTGCGCCGCGGGCTGTCGCCGTCAAAGCCGGTGTAGCGGTCTTTGATGTAGGTGGCGTAGCTGATCTTGCTCATCTCGCCGTCGCTGACGATGTCCACCCCCGCGGCCACCAGGCGCGCCACGCAGGTGTCCACGGCAACGGCCAACACCGCGTCGAACTGCGCTTCGGCCACGGCCTGGCCCTTTTCGCGGGCGAAGATCAGGTCCACCACCGCCTGGCTGCGCGGCAGGCTGCCGACATGGGTGGTGCGCAGGCGTGGCGTGCCAGGTGTGTGCTGCATGTGGAGTCAGTTCAAAGCGGCGCGGCCCGGCCCGGCCTGCTTCAGAACAAGGCGTAGGACAGGCGCAGCCCGAAGGTGCGGGGCATGGCCGCACTGACCTGCAAGCCGCCGCCGCCGCCCCACACGAAGCGGTTGATGGTTTGCTTGTCGGCGATGTTGTCCACGTAAGCCTGTACGGCCATGGTTTCGCTGAATTTCCAGTTCAGTTTGAAATCGGCCTTGGTGTAGGCGCCT
>JANMJI010000405.1:0-6298 GCA_031371275.1 Betaproteobacteria bacterium | reverse complement strand
CGACGACCTGCCCGACCTGCTGCGCATCAACGGCGACGACTCCGTCACACGCTTTTTGCCCTACACCACCTGGGCCGGGCTGGACGATGGCCGCGCCTGGTTGCACCGCATGCAGGCGCTGGAAACCGGCGCCAGCGGGCGGCAGTTGGTGCTGGCGCTGAAAGATACTGGCGCCGTCGTCGGCACGCTGCTGATCTTCAAGTTCGACGCCGCCAGCCAGCGCGCCGAAGTGGGCTATGTACTGGGCCAGGCGCACTGGGGCCGCGGGCTGATGTTCGAGGCCTTGCAGGCCGCGTGCACGCAGGCCTTGGGTGCCTCAGGCCTGCGCCGGCTGGAAGCCGAGGTGGACACGAACAACGCAGCTTCCAACACGCTGCTGCAACGCCTGGGCTTCACACGCGAAGGCACCCTGCGCCAGCGCTGGTTGGGCAAGGGGCGCACTTACAGCACGCACCTGTATGGGCTGCTGGCCGAGGACGCGGCGGCCTAACTGGGGCTGCCAGGCGGCGGCGGCAAGGCTGCGGCGACATCTCTGAACGCCGCCAGCGCAGCTTCCAGGTGGTCGATGATTTCTTGCTGCAACACCTGCGGCGGTGGCAGGTTGGCCAGGTTGTCCAGGCTGTCGTCCTTCAGCCAGAACACGTCCAGGCTGGCTTTGTCGCGGGCCACCAGTTCGTCGTAGCGGTGGTAGCGCCAGCGCTCGCTGGCCTGGCGCAGGTGGCGGTTGGCGGGGTTGTAGCAAGCCACGAAGTCACGCAGGTCGTCAAAGGCCAACGGCCGCGTCTTCAACGTGAAATGCTGGTTGGTGCGCAGGTCATAAAACCACACGCCCTGGGTCTGCACATGGCCGTCCTTGGGCCGCGCGTCGAAGAACACCACATTGGCCTTCACACCCTGGGCGTAGAAGATGCCGGTGGGCAGCCGCAGGATGGTGTGCACGTCGCAGGTTTCCAGCCAGCGGCGGCGGATTTTTTCGCCCGCACCGCCCTCGAACAAGACGTTGTCGGGCAGCACCACGGCGGCTTTGCCACTGCTGCCCAGCATGCTGACGATGTGCTGCAAAAAGTTCAGTTGTTTGTTTGATGTCGTGGTCCAGAAGTCCTGGCGTTCGTAGGTCAGCGCGTCGCGGTCGTCGTCGCCTTCGGCGTTGGTGAAGGTCATGCTGCTCTTCTTGCCGAAGGGCGGGTTGGCCAGCACGTAGTCGAAGCTGCGCGGGGGTTCGGTCAGCAGCGCGTCGCTGCGCGCCACCGCCGGTTCGCTGTCCATGTCGCCGATGTTGTGCAGGAACAGGTTCATCAGGCACAGCCGCCGCGTGCCGGGCACGATTTCGTTGCCGAAGAAGGTTCTCTCGCGCAGGAAAGCGGCCTGCCGCTTGTTCAGCGTCTGGCCTTCGCGCGTCAGCCAGTTGCAGGCGCCCAGAAAAAACCCCCCGGTGCCGCAGGCCGGGTCGGCGATGGTCTTCATCGGCTCGGGCCGCAGGCATTCCACCATTGCGCGTATCACCGCGCGTGGCGTGAAGTACTGGCCTGCACCGCTCTTGGTGTCTTCGGCGTTTTTCTGCAGCAGGCCTTCGTAGAGGTCGCCCTTGGTGTCGGCGTCCATGCCGACCCAGCTTTCGGCGTCGATCATCTGCACAAGGCGCGACAGCTTGGCCGGGTCTTGAATCTTGTTCTGCGCCTTGAAGAAGATGGCGCCCAGCATGCCGCCGGCCTGGCCAAGTTCATGCAACGTGGCCAGGTACTGAGCTTCCAGCGGCGCACCGGTTTCGCGCTTTAGCGCCGGCCAGTCGTGGCCGGGGGGCACACGGCTGGGCCGGCTGTAGGGCGGCAGCGTGTACTCGTGTGCCATCTTCAGGAACAGCAGGTAGGTCAGCTGTTCCAGATAGTCGCCATAGCCCACGCCGTCGTCCTTGAGCGTGTGGCAGAAATTCCAGACTTTCTGGATCAGGGCTGAGGTGTTCATGGGGTGATGGCGGGCCGGGTGTGGCGGGCAGCAAGTGACCAGCAAGTACAGCCCAGCCTCGCAAGCCTTTGATTTGATTGAATTTGTTGGTTTGTTCCGGCTTCACACCGGCCCGTCGCGTGTGAGCCGTCAAGTACCGGCATCTGGCGCCGTCATATAGGCCTGCCGGGGGTCGTTGGGGCGCGGGTGTGCGCGCAGCAGGCGGCCTTCCTGCACCAGCGGATTCAGGATGCGTTTGCGCAGGTCGTCGCCCTGGCCATCGCGCCGGGCCAGCAACTCGGCCAGCACCCGCAGGCCCAGGTAGTGGCCCCGACACAACGTCAGCACCGCTTGGCGCACGGCGGCAGGCGGCGCCCGTTTTTTTCCGCTGACGGGCAAGGCCAGCCTTCGCAAGTCGGCCAGCAAGCCTGCCGGCATTGCTGCCATCGACGACACGATGGGCGCCTCGCCGCCCGCCCCGGCAGCTGGAGCTTGTGGGCTGCTTAGCTCCGGTGTTAGTGGGCTTAGCTCCGGTGTTAGTGGGCCCGACGCCGGCGCCAAGCTGCCTGGCTCTGCGGTGTTTGCTTCTACCAAATCGCCAGGCGCTTCCAGTTCCGACATGAAACCTGCCTTCGCCTGCCAGGGCAAGTGGTACACCATGCCGCGCCCAAAGCCATCCGGCGTCAGCAAGCCGTCTCGCACCAGCCGCGCCAGCCGCTTGGTGATGTCCGTTGGGTGCTCGGTCGAAAGCTGCCGCAAGCGGGCGTGATTGAGCACGCCGTCCACCGCCGCAATCACCAGCGCCAGCCGCTCTGGTGCGGGCAGGCCGGAAAAGCGCGCGCCAAGGTGGCCTTCCAGTTCGGCCACGGCTTCCGGCGGCAGCAGGCTGACCATGCGCAACTCCATCAGCGTTTGCTCGGGTTGCGTTACCTGGTACAGCGCCGGGGGCCGCCAGTGCTGATCGTCCCAGTTGCGATAGATCTTGGGCACGCCCGAACCGGCATGGTCACCGTAGCCCACCAACTGAAACATCGTCTGCAAGCGCCGGTTGCGGCAGTCGCTGTTGCCGCCAATCACGGCCAGTTCAGGCGGCACCCGCATCAACCCCGGGTTGCGAAAGCCGAACATGTCAGGCCGCTTCACCACCAGCACCGACACGCGCCCTGAAAAGTCGGCGTGTATCAGCGTGTTGACCAAGGCCTCGCGCAATGATTCGTGCAGCGGCGTGTCCTCCACGCGCTGCCCTTCCTGCAGCTGGAATGGCACCTTCAAGTCGGCCGTTAGCTTTTGATAAACACGCCGGAAGAAGTCGTAGACGTTGCCTGACCAACTGCCGTCGGGCACCAGGCGGTCTATCCAGCGCCGTTCCGTGCGCGCCTCGGCCCGCTCCTGGTAGTCCAGCATGTAGTGCGGCAACGCATCGCGTATCACTTCGGCGCGGCCGAACATCAGCAGCCCCGCCAGGCGCAGCCCGGTGCTGCCGTCTTCGCGGTTCTTGCCGAAAGCGCCGATGCGTTCCAGAAACTCGGGCACACCCAGGTCGGCCCACACATGCCCGGGTTTCACTGCGGCGAAGCGGTTGCGGTAGGCGGCCACGGTGTCCATGTCCAGGTCGCCGAAGTCGAAGCCCTTCAGGATGCGTTCGTCACGCGAGTCCTCCACGCGTTCGGCCAGCATGCGGCGCACGTCTTCGTCGTCGGCGGTGTAGTCGCCCTCAAAGCGGCGCAGGTAGGTGCCGCCAAAAGGGTTGCTGCCCAGATGCACGGGCTTCGCGCCGCGTGGCGCGCGCGGTACATCCACCCGCAACACGGTGTGCCCGCCCACCGAGATGGCTTGCACCTGCGCTTCGCTCAACAGGTTGATGCTGACCTGCTTGCGGTTGTGCAGGTTGTCCCACAAGGCCTTGCGCACACGCTCGACGTCGGCAACGCCGATGGCAGTGAAGCGGCCACGCGGTTTTTCCTGGATGCCCAGCCAGACCACGCCGCCTTCGCCGTTGGCCATGGCGCTGTAGGTCTTCCAGAAGTCTTCCGGGTATTCGCCCTGGCCGTCGCGGCCCTGCGCGGCCTTGCATTCCACGTCCACACGCTCGGCCAGCGCAGCGATGTCTTCCAGGGTCAGGCCGTTGTCGTTCATGCCGCTATCTTCGCTTTTCGGCCATGGCGGGCAGGCGCCTTGGCGTCGGTGATCGCGCGCGTGGCGCGGATGCGCTCAAGCAACACGCCGGCTGGTTCGTCGTTCGGGTCTTGCGGGACGAGTTGGCCAGAGAAGGCGGCGCGCAGGATGTTTTGGCGTTGGGCGGTGGCCATCTTCAGCGCGCGATCAATTGCCAACTCATTCACCTCGACTGCCGCAAAGTCGTCCCGAAGCAGCTTGAGGATCGCTTGCTGCTCCGCCAATGGCGGAAGCGGCAAAGGTACCCGCAGCAACGCAGAAAGCCCGATGTTGTGTTGACCCGCAGAAGACGCTGCCATGCGTTCGATCAGCCGACGCGCTGGGGGCGAACTCAACCAGGTGACGATCCATTCGCCCATCATGCGCGGCAGCACCGGCCGGAGTCGCAAAAGGTAGGACGCAAAGTAGGCGCGCTCGGCCAGACCTGGCCGGGGAACACAAGCGGAACGGCCAACGAGCGACACGCTGCCATTGGTGCGTACAACCAAGACATCGCCTGGTGTGAGGTATTCATCGTCGTCAAGCCCAAGCGGCTCCACGCTGCGCTTGAGGTCGTCAAGTGCCAACACCCCTGACCGGAGGTTGGGAATCCTCAGCACTGGCGTGCCAAGGGCGCCTGTCTCGCACTTCACCGACGTTCCGTAGCTCGAACTCTGAGTGACGGAGTCGATAGACGCCCAGACCCAATGAGCCGGCACCTCAAACGGTTTCTCGCTCTCGTCCGTCAACTTGCTGGCTGGCACGTATGGCTTCAGACGCATGCGACGCCACAGTTTTATACGCCAGCGTTCGACACGTTGCAGCAACTCCGCACCGGAGCCCAGGGAACAGCGCTCAAGGCGCCACGTGGCCGTGAGCGTGCCTTCGACGGCGGACTTCAGCAGGGACTGGCGGTAGAGGGCGAGCCTGCGTTTTGCAGCCTCAAGCTCCGCCACGCCGGCATCTATCTCCGATAGGGTTTCATCAACGCATTGGAGGATTCGTAGCTGCTCCGAAATCGGCGCAACGGGAATGCTGGCCGCCGCCAGCCACCCCGCCTGTACCCGCAGCTGACCCGCACTCCCGCTCATGTCCTGGCGCGCGGCCCTGCGAAATGCAAGCTGCGAAACGTACCGTGCAAGCCATGCTGCGTGTACAGCGTCGCCGCTGCGCAGAACGTGAAACTCCGTTGAACCGTAGCCGACATGGCTCGCCAGTCGCGGTACCAGCGCGAGCTTTCCGTTCTCCATGCACGGGGTGATCTTGGCGAACAACACATCGCCCTCGACAAAGGCGGTGTAGCCCTTGGTCACCTCACCCAGCGGCCGAGTGGTGGAAACGTCGATGCCACCGTACTCTTCAACCACAGCCGCCATCGGTACGAAACTAACCGGCAGGTCGCGCGCGGTACTCAGCGGCGAAAAAGGCCGTTCGTTGATGGCGCAGACTTCATCGAGCCGCGCTGTCGCCCAAGACGGGGGCAAATCAAGCTCAATGCTCAAGCCACCAACCCCTCATTCATCTCCACCATCACCGCATCCAATTCCGCCCCGAACAAGCCCCAGGCCTTCTGCAACCCACCCCGGTTCGCAAATTCCGCGTAATCAAAATCCCCACGCGCCACCGAACAACTGGCGGCGATGTGGTCCTTCATCAAACGCAGCCATTCGGTCTGCTCGGCTGTGAAGGCGGTGCCGCGCTGGGCGTTGTGGCGGAATATCCAGGCCTGGAACCGCCGGTCCACCGCATCGCGGAAGGGCCGCAATTCCGCATCCAACCCGATCGCAAAACGCACCAGTTGCACCAGGTCGGTCAACTGCCGCTTCACGTCCACGCCCTGCACCTGGCTGGCCTGAACGCGCGCATACGCGGCCCACAGGCGTTCGGTGCTCAGCATCAGCGGTGGGCGGGTCAGGCGCAGGTGCAGGTCTTCCACCATCTCGAAGGTCAGCGCGCGGCGCTGGTAGGGCTGGGCGTAGAAGAAGGCCAGCGCTTCGATGCTGTCCTTGTGCTGCTGGATGAAATCGGCAAAACGCTGCACGTCGTGCGCCGCCACGTCTTGGGCCTGGGCACCGTAGCCGCTGAAGACCAGCGCGTCCAGGTTGATGTGGTCGATCAGTTGTTCAGCGTCGCGCCGTGCGCCTTCGATGGCGTCGCGCAGTTCAGGCTGGTCAAAGGGCGCGCAGGCCGTGGCCACGCGCGC
>JANMJI010000377.1:0-11453 GCA_031371275.1 Betaproteobacteria bacterium | reverse complement strand
ATGCAGCCGCAAGCGCACATGCAAACACTCGTGCGCATGCTCGACTACAAGCAGCAGCCGCAGGCCGCGTGCGACGCGCCGCGCTGGCGCTACCACGGCGGCACAGTGAATGCCGAACAAGGCTTCAACGCGCAGACCACCGCGGCGCTGCAGGCGCTGGGCCATCATGTCGAGCCCTTCAGCGACAGCTACCAGGACTACGGCGCCGGCCAGTTCATCTGGCGCCTGGACGAAGGCCAGGGTGACGTGGCGTTGCGAGGTTATGCCGCTGCCAGCGACCCGCGCCGCGACGGCCAGGCGGCCGGGTTTTGAGCGAGGTGCGCAGCCCCGGCCCGGCATGACTCCGCGCAGCGCTGTGGCGCCCGGTCTGGCGTCCGGACTGGCACTCGCCGCCGCCGGCGCCATCGCGTTCTCAGGCAAGGCCATCATCGTCAAGCTGGCCTACCGCCATGGCGTGGATGCGGTCACGCTCATCATGTACCGCATGCTCTTTGCGTTGCCGCTGTTCATGGGCCTGGCCTGGTGGGCCGGGCGCGGCAAACCGGCGCTGACAGCGCGTGATTTCGCGGTGGTGGTGGGGCTGGGCTTTTGCGGCTACTACCTGTCGAGTTCGCTCGACTTTGCGGGGCTGCAATTCATCAGCGCCAGCCTCGAGCGGCTGATCCTGTACCTGAACCCGACGCTGGTGCTGGCACTGGGCGTGCTGCTGCTGGGCCAGAAGGTGCGTGTGGCGCAGACAGTGGCGCTGGCCGTCAGCTACGCTGGCGTGTGGCTGGTCTTCGGGCACGAGGTGCGACTGTCGGGCGCCGACACCGTGCAGGGTGCCCTGCTGGTGTTTGCCAGCGCCGCCAGCTATGCGGTGTATCTCGTCTACAGCGGGCAGGAAGTACGGCGCCTGGGCGCCTTGCGGCTGACGGGCTGGGCGACCATGGTGGCTTGCGCGTTGTGCCTGTTGCAGTTTGTCTTGTTGCGCCCGCTGTCGGCCGCCAACGTGGCGCCAGCGGTGCTGTGGTTGTCTTTGCTGAACGCCACGCTGTGTACGTTCGCGCCGGTGGTGATGGTCATGATGGCCATTGAACGGGTGGGCGCCACCGTCACCGCGCAGACCGGCATGATCGGGCCGCTGTCGACCATCTTCATGGGCGTGGTGATCCTGGGTGAACCGCTGAACATGTGGATAGGCGCCGGCACGCTACTGGTCTTGGTGGGCGTGTGGCTATTGGCTAAAAGTACGGCCAGATCACGGACAAATTCTTTCTGAAAGGTGACCGAACATGGACATGGGCATTGCAGGCAAATGGGCGCTGGTGTGTGCGGCCAGCAAGGGCCTGGGCAAGGGTTGCGCGGCGGCGCTGGTGGGCGAGGGCGTGAACGTCGTCATCACCGCCCGCGGGGCCGAAGCGCTGCACGCCACTGCCGCCGAATTGCGCGCGCTGAACCCCGCCGTGCAGGTGCTGGCGGTGGCCGGTGACATCACCACGCCCGAGGGCCGCGCTGCGGCGCTGGCCGCCTTACCGGGTAAGGCACAGGTCGACATCCTCATCAACAACGCCGGTGGCCCGCCGCCCGGTGATTTTCGTGATTGGGACCGCACCGCCTGGTTGGCAGCCATAGACGCCAACATGCTGTCGCCCATCGAGCTCATCAGGGCCACGGTGGACGGCATGGCCGAACGCGGTTTCGGGCGCGTGGTGAACATTACTTCGGGCGCGGTGAAGGCGCCTATCGACATGCTGGGCCTGAGCAACGGCGCGCGTTCGGGGCTGACGGGCTTCATCGCCGGCCTGGCGCGCCAGCCCAAGCTGGCTTCACGCAACGTGACGCTGAACAACCTGCTGCCGGGTGCCTTTGACACCGACCGTTTGAAGGTCACCATGGCGGGCGCGGCCAGCAAGAGCGGCCAGCCCATTGAAGCCATCGCCCAAGCGCGCATGCAACTGGCGCCGGCACGGCGTTTTGGCACTTCTGATGAGTTCGGCGCCTACTGCGTTTTCTTGTGCAGCGTGCATGCCGGGTTCGTTACCGGGCAGAACTTGCTGATGGACGGTGGCGTCTATCCCGGCACCTTCTGAACAGGCGGCGCCGCGCGGCGCCCGGCCGACACCGCAATGCCGCCCGCTATCAAGCCAAAAGCCAGCGCGTGGTAGCCCTGTGGCGCTTCGTGCAACAGCAGCGCCGAAAGCACGGCGGTGAACAGCGGTGTCAGGTTGTTGAAGAAGGCGGCCAGCGTCGGCCCGCCTTCGGCCACCCCCAGACCCCAGCAGCGGTAGGCGACGATGGAAGCCCCCAGCGACACATACACCAGCGCGGCCACCACACCAACGTTCCAACGTATGGGCGCCGCGCCCAGCGCCTGCTCGCCCACCGTGAACATGCTTGACGCCAGCAAACCGAACAGCACCTGCACCAGCAGCATGCCGGCCCAGTCCCAATCGGGCCGCGCTTCGCCGCGCATGTGGGCCGGCGGCCTGGCCAACAACCAGCTGTAGAAAGCCCAGCCGATGACGGCCAGCAGGATGTACAGGTCACCGACGACAAAGTGAACTTGCAGCAGCGTGTGCAGCGAACCGCGGCCTATCACCACGCAAACGCCGGCCAGCCCCAGCGCCGCGCCCAGCAACTGCCGGCGTGTCGGCTGTTCGCCATAGCACAGCGCGCCCACGGCGAGCATCCACACCGGCATGCTGGCGGCCACCAGCGTGACGTTCAGCGGAGACGACGTCAGCAGCGCCAGGTACTGCAAGGAATTGAACAAGCCCACACCCAACACGCCGATGGTGGCCAGGTAGGGCCAGCGGCTGCGTATGCGTGACCAGGGCCGCAGCGCACGCCAGGCCAGCGGCAGCAAGACCAGCGCGGTGAGCAGCCAGCGCAGGAAGTTCAGCGTCAGCGGCGGCACCAGGGCAGCCCCCGGCTGGCCTGCCTGGGCGCCGCCTGCCATCAGCCGGCCCACCACGGCATTGCCGGCCCACAGCAAGGGCGGCAGCGTCATCAACAGCGCCAGGCGCGGGGTCAGCACGGCCATGCCGTCACAGCGCCATGCTTCAGGCGCCTTCGGGCCGCCAGGCGCCGCAGTTCCAGCATTGCTCGAAAGGCCCTTCGATGATCTCGTCGCAGCCGCGGCAGTGCCAGCGTTGTTCGGGGGCTTGCTGCCAGCAGGCCAGCAGCGCGAGTGCGCTTTCGTGGTCGCCTTCGTCGTCCATCCAGACTTCGGGCAGGCACTGGTCGGGCGGCATATGGCCGGCAATGCCCGATGCATAAGCACGCTGCACGCGGGCCGGCAGGCCGGCGCCGGTGAGCTGGTCGGCCCACAGTGTGGCCAGGACGAGGTTGGGGGCTTGCAGAAGGCGTTTCATGGCGCGTGTGGATGGTGCCATGGAAGCACCCGCGTGCAACCGCGGCAGGCTTGGCGTAACCTCGCGCCCGCTTCACAACACAGAGGAACCACCATGTCCCGCGTCATACAAATCACCGCTTTCGGCGGCCCCGAACAACTGCAACTGGTGGACCTGCCCGTGGGCGACCCCGGGCCGGGCGAAATCCGCATTCGCCATCACGCCAGCGGCCTGAACTACATCGACGTCTACCAGCGCACCGGCCTGTATCCCAACCCGCTGCCGCTGAAGCTGGGCATGGAAGGCGCGGGCATCGTCGAAGCCGTGGGCGAAGGTGTTGCGCACCTGGCCGCCGGTGACCGCGCCGCCTATGCCAGCAACCCGCCCGGCAGCTACAGCGAAGCGCGCGTGATGCCGGCGAAGAACGTGGTCAAGCTGCCCGACGGCATTGCCTTCGACAGCGCCGCCGGCATGATGTTGAAGGGCTTGACGGCGCAGTATTTGCTCAAGCGCACGCTGCCTGTGGAAGGGCTGCAGGCCGGCGACTTTGTGCTCTTTCACGCCGCCGCCGGCGGTGTCGGCCTGATCGCCTGCCAATGGGCCAAGGCGCTGGGCTTGCAGCTTATTGGCACGGCCGGCAGCGCCGCCAAGTGCGAGCTGGCGCTGGCCCACGGCGCGGCCCACGCCATCGACTATTCGAAAGAAGATTTCGTCGCGCGTGTGAAGGCCATCACCGGCGGCAAGGGCGTGAAGGTGGTCTACGACTCGGTCGGCAAAGACACCTTCGACAAGAGCCTGGACTGCCTGCGCCCCTTCGGCCTGATGGCCAGCTTTGGCAACGCCAGCGGCCCGGTGGCGCCGTTCGCGCCGGGCATTCTGGGTGCCAAGGGCAGCCTGTACGTGACACGGCAGACGCTGTTCACGCACATCGCCACCCGCGAGGCCACGCAGGCCATGGCCGACGACTTGTTTGCCGTGGTGCTGAGCGGCGCGGTGAAGATACGCATCGACCAGCGTTACCCATTGGCCGACGTGGCGCAGGCCCACCGCGACCTGGAGGCGCGCAAGACGACGGGGTCTACGGTGTTGAGCCTGGACGTGTGAGCACCGCGGCTGGGGCCGCTGCGCGTGGATGCTGAAATTTCCAGGAAACGACGATACGGGAATTCTGGTATCGTAGTTTCATGGAAGAAGATGAAGTCATCAAAGCCCTCAGCGCACTGGCCCACCCACTGCGCTTGAAGGTGTTCCGCGCTTTGGTCGTCACCGGCGCACCGGGCCTGACACCCGGCGTGATGCAAGAGGCGCTGGACGTGCCCGCCACGACGCTTTCTTTCCACCTGAAAGAGCTGGCCACGGCCGGGCTGGTGAGTGTCGAGCGTGCGAGCCGCACGCTGGTCTACCGCGCGGCCTATGAACACATGAACGGTGTGCTGGGCTATCTGACACAGAACTGCTGTGCGGGCACTGCCTGCGCGGTCGAGCCCATCGCATCCGCCTGCGGATGCTGATTTCTTCAACCCTCGAAGGAGCCCACCATGAAGCGTTTCCACGTTCACGCCCATGTCGAAGACCTGCAAGCCAGCATCCACTTTTATTCCAAGATGTTCGGCGCCCAGCCCACGCGGACTGAAAGCGACTACGCCAAGTGGATGGTCGATGACCCCCGCATCAACTTCGCCATCTCCACCCGGGGCGGCACACCGGGTGTCAACCACCTGGGCATTCAGACCGACACCCAAGCCGAACTGGTTGAGCTGAAGGCGCGCGCCGAAGCCGCCGAGTTGACGCTACAGGACGTGGGCGAAGCCAGCTGCTGCTACGCACGCAGCGACAAGTACTGGGTCACCGACCCGCAAGGCATTGCCTGGGAACAGTTCCACACACTGGGCGATATCCCGGTGTTCAGCCAGAAGAAGGCCGCGCCTGCATCGGCGTGTTGTGCGGCGACGGCGCCACCCGGCAAGCCGGTCGGCATTGCCGTCAAGGCGGCGACGTCTTGCTGCTGACGGGGGTGCCATGAACAAACCTTACAACGTGCTTTTCATCTGCACTGGCAACTCGGCGCGGTCGATCCTGGCCGAGGGGCTGCTTAACGCGCAGGGCAGGGGCCGTTTCGTGGCCTATTCGGCCGGCAGCCATCCCAAGGGCACCGTGCATCCACTGGCGCTGAAAGAATTGCAAAACCTGCGCCTGCCTTTGGATGGCCTTCGCAGCAAGAACTGGGACGAGTTTGCCGCGCCCGGGGCACCCGAGATGGACTTTGTGTTCACGGTGTGTGACCAGGCCGCCGGTGAGGTGTGCCCCGTCTGGCCCGGCCAGCCCATGACTGCGCACTGGGGCATGCCAGACCCAGCGGCGGTGGAAGGCACCGATGCCGACAAGGAAAAAGCGTTCAGGAGTGCGGCCATCACGATGAAACGCCGGCTCGACCTCATGCTGGCCTTGCCACTGCAAAGCCTGGACAGGCTGGCCATTCAAAGGCAAATCAAGAACATCGGTGTTCAGTGACATGACGATCAACGTTCTTATCTTGTGCACCCACAACTCGGCCCGCAGCGTGCTGGCCGAGGGCATGCTCAACCACTGGGCGCAAAAGCTGGGCAAGGACGTGCGGGCCTTCAGTGCCGGCAGCGCGCCCAGCGGGCGCATCAACCCGCAGGCCATCGAAGTGCTGGGCACTGCGGGCGTGGACACCACCTATTGCCGCAGCAAAAGCTGGGATGAGTTCGTGGGCGACCAGGCACCGACCATGCGCGTCGTCATCACCGTGTGCGACACCGCAGCGGCCGAGGCCTGCCCCTACTGGCCGGGCAGCCCGGTGCAGGTGCACTGGGGTTATGCCGACCCTTCCGCGGCACCCGATGCCACGCGTGGCGCGGCCTTCGAGCTGACGCGCCAGGCCATCGGCTACCGCATGCTGCAACTCTTGAATCTACCGATCCAAACGATGAAAAACGCCGGGTTGCAGGCGGCGTTGAACGCCATCTCGGTGTCGTGAACATGTCCACAGGCACCGCGCAGCGGCTGCTGGCCGAACTGCTGGGCACGGCGCTGCTGCTGGCGGTGGTCATAGGCTCGGGTGTGATGGGCGAACGCCTGGCGGGCGGCAATGTCGCCATCGCCTTGCTGGCCAATACGCTGGCCACGGTGGCTGGGCTGTATGTGCTGATCGAAGTCTTCGGGCCCATCAGCGGCGCGCACTTCAACCCGGCGGTTTCGCTCGTCATGGCCGCCCGCGGCGAGTTGCCCAAAACGTTGCTGCTGCCCTATGTGGCGGCGCAGTTGTTGGGCGCCATGTTGGGCGCCGGGCTGGTGCATCTGATGTTCGACATGCCCGTGCTGCAGTTGTCCACCAAGCTGCGCAGCGGCAGCGGCCAGTGGCTGGCTGAAGCCGTGGCCACCTTCGGCCTCGTGTTGGTCATCCTGCGCGCTCCGGCGGGCCGGTCCGCGGCCGTGGTGGCGGCCTACATCGGTGCGGCCTACTGGTTCACAGCATCGACATCGTTTGCCAACCCGGCGGCGGTCTTCGGGCGCATGTTCAGCGACAGCTTTGCAGGCATATACCCGGCCAGTGCGCCGGCGTTTGTGGCCGCAGAACTGATGGGCGCAGCGCTGGCGGTGGCCGTCAACCGCTGCCTGTTGAGCAGTGCCCGTGAACCGGGAGCTGGACGTGCTTGATTTGGACCCCAGCTTGCCCACCCTGCACACCGCGCTGTTCGATATGCCGACCATCGACCGCTTGATTGCACATGCGCCATCTACGCAGCCACCGCGTTTTCTGATGCGCTGCGGCGCACTGCGCGAAAACTGCTTGGCGTCGCCCCAACTGCCCGGTTGTGGACTCATCGCCGGGAAAGGCGTGTGAGCGCTGGGGTTTCTCGAACACCGGCACCGACACGATCAGTAGACATGTGTACGTCGATGCCTCGATTTGAAGTTCCTTCCCGACGATAGCGATTGAGCACCTTGGTGGCCACGGCGCACCAGACTTGCGTCTTCACGGCGTTCTCGTTATTGCCCGGTGCCCAGGAAGTGCTTGTCCGCAGATGCTGCTTGATGCCGTGAACTGCCTGGCCCGGGTCACGAAGAAGGCGCCGGCCTGATGCAGCCTGGTGGCCCCTGCCAGTGGGCAAAACAAGCGTGTTTTGATAGCGTGCATGGCGCCCAAGAATGTCCGCGAGGCAAAGCAGCCGACGCGAACTCCACCCTTGCATGGTGGCTGCGGCTGGACATTCTGAAACCTGGACCCGGCCTGGGGCTGACCCGCCGCCGATGCCGAGCAGGGCGCGTCGCGCGCGGCCACATCGACCCGCTCGTGCGCCACCGAAAATGCAAACCACTTGACTGTTCGGTGAGGCCAGACCGGACCGAACTTCGTCGGTCGGGAGGGCTTTGGTCAGGGCCTGTTCGGAGACAAGCGCTCAGAGGTTGAGAGTTTCTCGGGCATGAGCGAAAGACTCTCAACCTCTCAGAGGCGCCGGCGTCTGGCGGCACAACCTACTGCCAGCAGGCCAAACGCCATCAGGCCATAGCTGGCGGGCTCGGGAACGGCGACCACCGTGCGCGCGAATGAACAGGCATCGGTGTTGCCCCCCGTGCAGGTCGTCGCGAGATCGACTGAACTCACATTCAGGTCATGGCCGGCAGCGTCGGTCGCGCGGAAGTTGAGCGTCACGCCGGTGCGATAAAAGCGGTAGGTACCAGCATGGGCACCGCCGGCCGCCGGTGTGAACTGCGCGAACACGTATTCGAAAGACGCGCCGGGGGCGAGGTTGAAGCTTTCGAGGAAGTTGATCGACGGTCTGCCCGGCTGGCTGCTCAGGAAAAAACTGTACGTGTAGTTCGTGGTGTTTTGATTGCAGCCACCCGTGAACGTGTCGTCGCAGCCGAAAAAGGTGTTCAGGAAGGCGCCGCTGATTGAGGCGATGGCGTGCGTCTCGAACAGGCCGGTGATCGGGTTGTAGTACTGCCCCTGGGTCGGCAAGTCGGCGGCGGCGAATCCCGTTAGCGGATTGCTGCTGAAATTCAGCGCCGGCGACGTGGGGTCGATGGTAAAGCGCATACGCACGTCGATGACCGCAGTGGGCGTCACGGTGCCCGTGGGCTGCACGAAGCTCAGGGACCCGTGCGGCAAGACTGCGCATGCCGCACCGGCAAACAGCGTCGAGACCGTGAATACCGAGGCTTTGAAGATCAGGCTGGTCATGTTTCCTCCGATGTGTCTTGTAAATCAATGCTGGCTCAGTCGCCTGCGGCTGTCAATGACTTTGCGGCGCGTGTGCTGGCAACTCCAGGACCAACCGCATCACCCCGTCGCCCGCTGCAGGCGGGGGGCCGCGCAACCCCACCTGTCCACAAGCATCGGCATCGCCGGCTTGGGCAGGTCAATGTGATGGAAGGACTGTTCAAGTTCACGCTGCTGGCGCGCGATGCCTGCCCCTATTTCGTGGACCACTGCAGTGCACGCGAGGACAACGCGGCCGAGCTTCCAAAGCGCGTCGAGCAGCGCGGCCTTTGAGGTCACGCGCGCCGGCGCAAAACAAAGGGCGCCCGCAGGCGCCCTGGTCGTTTGCACTGCTGCTGAAAATCAGCGCCCGCTGAACTTGTAATCGGTCTTGGCCTTGTTGCGCAGTTCGTCCTGGTAGGCCTGCAATTTGGCCTGCTCCAGGCGCTGCTTCAGCTGGGCTTTGACTTCCTCGAAGCCCGGGAATGCGGCGTCTCGCGTGTCTTCCAGGCGGATGATGTGGTAGCCGAACTGGCTCTTGACCGGCACTTCGGTCATCTCGCCTTTTTTCAGCTTGGCCAGCGCACCACCGAATTCGGGCACGTAACTTTCGGCCTTGGCAAAGTCGAGGTCACCGCCGTTGGCCGCCGAGCCCGTGTCCTTGCTGTTCTTGGTGGCCAGGTCTTCAAACTTCTCGCCGGCCTTGATCTTGGCGATCAGCGCCTTGGCGTCTTCTTCCTTTTCCACCAGGATGTGGCGGGCACGGTATTCGGTGCCCGTGGCCTGGGACTTGAACTTGTTGTATTCGACCATCGCCACGTCGTCGGTGACGGGGTTCTTCTTGCGGTAGTCGTCGAACAGATCGCGGATCAGGATGCTCTGGCGTGCCAACTCCATCTGCGCTGCGAAGTCGGGGCCGGCGGCCAGGCCTTTCCTGGCCGCTTCCTGCACAAAGATTTCGCGCAGCACGACCGAATCGCGCGCCTGCACCTGCATCTCTGGCGTCACCTGCTGGCCAGCACGGCTGGCCTGGGCGACAAGGGCTTCAACACGGGCTTTGGGCACGGGCTTGCCGTTGACGGTGGCAAGGTTCTGCGCCTGTGCTGCCATGGGGCTCAGCAGGCCAGCCAGCACCAGGGTGATGGACAAGGACAGGGACAGGGTCAAGGACCGGGGCAGGGCCGCGCGCGCGGCAGGAGTCTTCGGCTTCATGGGCGAGAGGGCTTTCAAGGGGGTGGTGCCGCCGGCCTGCGCGGCTTGTGCGGCTTGTCGAAATGAACGCCTTGCAGGGGGCGTGTTTGCGAAGGTGGCGATGACCGCGTGCTGCGGGCTGTTTCAGTCGTCGCCCGGTGCCTTGGCCACGATGGCCAGGGCATGCACGCCTTGGGCCGCCAAAGGACCGAGGGAATGATACACAAGGCGGTGGCGCGCCACGCGGGCCAGGCCGGTGAAGCGCTCACAGGTCAGTTGCACGCTGAAGTGCCGGCCTTCGCTGGCACCGGCATGGCCGGCGTGCAGGTGGCTGTCGTCCTGCACTTGCAAGGCCGTGGGGGCCAGTGCGGCTTGCAGGCGGGCTGCGATGTCATCGGCCGTCATTCATGGTCCTGCGGGTTTGGGCTTGAAGGCTTGAAGTTGATGGATGCTGAGTTGATGCAGAAACGCTCACCCGTGGGCTCGGGCCCGTCTTCGAACACATGGCCCAGGTGGCTGCCGCACTTGTTGCAGCGCACTTCCACACGCACCATGCCGTGGCTTTTGTCGACCACCCGTTCGACCACTTCGCTGTTGATGGCTTGCCAGTAGCTCGGCCAACCGCAGCCGGCGTCGAACTTGGTGCCGCTTTCAAACAGCGGCGTGCCGCAGCCCACGCACAGGTATTTGCCGTCGCTGAAATGGTCCCAGTATTTGCCGCTGAAAGCACGCTCGGTGGCGGCCTGGCGCGCCACCTGAAACTGCATCGGGTCAAGCGCGGCCTTCCACTCGGCGTCGGTCTTGTGCACCGCGTAGCGCGGGTCGTCGTGATCGTGGTTTTTCATGAGGAGCAGGAAACCTCGAGTGCAGAAGCCCAGTCGGGCGGAAAGCCGGCGTCGGCCTCGTGTTCGGGCTGTTCGTCGAAGGGGCGCTGCAGAACTTGCAGCAGGCGTTGCACTTCGCTGAAATCGCCTTCACGGGCGCGCGCGATGGCGGTTTCACACAGGTGGTTGCGCAGCACGAACTTGGGGTTGACGCGGTTCATGCGCAAGGCCCGGGCAGCGTCGGTGCTGTTTTCTGCTGCCAGGCGGACGCTGTAGCGCAAGGCCCAGGCGTCGAAGGCGGCGCGGTCGATAAACATGTCGCGCACGGCGGTGTTGGGCGCAACTGATGCTTCTGGCGCACCTGACGCAGCGGACACGCCGGCAAAGCCTGCCAGGCGGCGGAAAGTGATGCTGAAATCAGCGCGGTCCTGGGCCATCAGCTTGAGCAGGTCATCGGCCAGCGTGCGGTCTTCTTCGCGCTGTTCCTGCAGGCCCAGCTTGGCGCGCAGCGCGTTCAGCAGCGCTTGTGGAAACACCGTCTGGTAGGCGGCCAGCGCGGCCAGCGCCACATCGCTGTCTTCGATCAAAGGCATCAGCGCCTGCGCCAGTGCGTGCAGGTTCCACAGCGCCACGTTGGGTTGACTGGCCCAGGCGTAGCGGCCCTGGTGGTCGCTGTGGTTGCAGATGTGCTTGGGGTCGAAGGCATCGAGGAAGCCAAAGGGCCCGTAGTCGATGGTCAGGCCCAGCATCGACATGTTGTCGGTGTTCATCACGCCGTGGCAAAAACCCACTGCCTGCCACTGCGCCATCAATGTCGCGGTGCGGCGTGTCACGGCTTCCAGCAGCGCGGCGTAGGGCATCGCTTGATCCAGCGCT
>JANMJI010000365.1:0-14003 GCA_031371275.1 Betaproteobacteria bacterium | reverse complement strand
CGGCGCGTGCGGGGCTTGCTGTGCATTCGGCCCGTGTGAAGCCTGCGGCCACTGCGTCACCCGCGGAACCTGCCCTCGCCACGCCCGCCGCGCGCCAGGCACGGCGCGGCCACGGCCGCATCACGCTGCAAGACGTTGCCGTGGCCGCCGGTGTCACGGCCATCACGGTGTCGCGCTTTCTGCGCGAACCGGCTGTGGTGGCCGAAGACACCGCCCAGCGCATCCGAAGTGCGCTGTCGCACACCGGCTATGTGCCCAACAAGCAGGCCGGGCTGCTGGCCAGTGGCGCCGGCAACATCGTCGCGGCGCTGTTGCCCAACCTGGCCAATTCCATCTTCGCTGAAACCGCGCAGGGCCTGAGCGACGGCCTGCAGGCGGCGGGCTATGAACTGCTGATCGCGTCAACGGGCTATTCACTCGAACGCGAAGAACACCAGTTGCGCGCGTTGTTGGGATGGCAACCGGCCGCGGTGGTGGTGACCGGCCGGCGCCATGCGCCAGGCACGCTGCAACTGCTGGCCACCGCCAAGGCTGCGGGCACGCCGGTGATCGAGATCTGGGACCACCATCCGCCAGAACGCGGCGCCCGGCGCACCACGTTCACGCAGATCGGCTTCAACCACGACGAGGTGGGCCGCGCCATGGCCGAACACCTGCTGCGCGCCGGCCACCGGCAACTGGCCTATGTGGACAGCGGCGTGGCCGAAGACTACCGCGCGCACGAACGCGGCATGGCCTTTGCACAGGCGGCGCGTGCGGCCGGCGCCGCGGTCAGCGTGATGGTGGCGCCGGCCGGCGACGCTTTCGACGCCGGCCGCCAGGTGATCGGCCAACTGGTCGAGCAGGCCCATGCGGCGCAGGCCGGCGCGCGGCCAATCACCGCCGCGGCCTTTGCCAACGACCACCTGGCCTGCGGCGCGCTGCTGGAAGCCGCGCAGCGCGGCCTGGCCGTGCCGCAGCGTCTGGCGCTGCTGGGCTTTGGTGATTTCGCCATCGCGCGCCAGCTGAAGCCCGCACTGTCCAGCGTGCAGTTGCCGCGCCATGCCATCGGGGCCGAGACGGCGCGTTCGCTGCTGGAAGCCCTGCGCCACGGCAAGGCAGCCGCCCCGGTGTCGCTGCCGTGGACGCTGGTGGCCCGGGGCAGCACGGTGGCCTGAGGCGGTGGTCTGAGGCGGTGGCCTGTTGCGCCGGCGGCTGATGGCGGATGGGTGACAGGTGATGCTTGCGGCCTGTGCGCCCAACGCCATCAACGCAAAACCAGCACCGCCACCCCCACAAACAGCGCCAGCCACAGCGTCTCAACCAGTATCAGCGTCACCGGCCGCCAGCCCATGCGCGCCAGTTGCCGAAACGACGTCTTCATGCCCAGCGCCGCGATGGCCACCACCAGGCAGGCGCGCGACACCTGGCCCAGCGCCTGCTGCACGGCCGGGGCCAGGCCCAGCGTGGAGTTGAGCAGCACCATGGCCATGAACAGCCACAGGAACCAGGGCAGCAGCGCTGTTTTGTCGGATGGCGTCTGTGCCCCGGTTCCGCCCTGCGCCAACGGGGCCGCAGCCACACGTTCGCTGCGAAAGGCCCAGGCCGCGCCGGCCACCACCACCACCAGCAGCGTGACGCGAAACAGCTTGACCACCGTGGCCGCATCACCCGTGGCCGGGTTGATCGTGTAGCCCGCGCCCACCACCTGCGCCACGTCGTGGATGGTGGCGCCAAGGAACAGGCCACCCAAGGCCGGTGGCAGGCCCAGCACGCGCACCAGCAGCGGGTACAGCACCATGGCAATGGTCGACAGCAGCGTCACCCCCACCACCACCAGCAGCGTGACACGCTCACTGTCCTTGTGACGCGGCAGCACCGCGGCAATGGCCAGCGCTGCCGACGCACCGCAGATCGCCACCGCGCCACCGGCCAGCACGCTGTGCGCGCGCGGCAGGCCCAGCCGACGGCCCAGCCACAGCGCCAGCGCCAGCGTGCTGAGCACGGCCAGCACCACGACCGCGGCCGTCTGCCAACCCAGGGCCACGATTTGCGCGGCCGTGATGCGCGCGCCCAGCAGCCCCACGCCCAGGCGCAGCACGGTGCGCGCGCCGAATTCGGCACCTGCCGCCATGCGGCCGCCGCGGCCCAGGTGGTTCAGCGACACGCCGAAGAACAGCGCGTACAGCATCTGCGGCCCGCCGTGCAGCGCCGCCACCAGCGTGGCCGCCGCGCCCAACAGCGCGGCCACCGCCAGCCCCGGCCAGATTGCAAGTGCATGTGCAACTGCCGGTGCAGGCGCAAGCGCAGGTGCGGATGCAGGCAACTTCACGCAGGCCCCTTCACGCAGGCCCCTTCACGCGGGCCGCAGCAGCAGGTTCACATAGTCGTGCTGTGTGCTGACGACGGTGCTGATGCGCCATTCGACGGCCTGGCCGCCCAGCGCGATGGCCACGCGCCGCACCTGCAGCACCGGCGCGCCGGGCGCCACGCCCAGCACGCGCGCCGCGCCACGGTCGGCGGCCACGGCGCGCAGCCGTTCTTGCGCGCGCACGACGGTGATGCCGAACTCGATCTGGTAGAGGTGGTAGATGGTGCTGGGCCGCTCGCGCAAGCGTTTCTCGGTCAGGCCACGAAACAGCGCCGCGGGGATCACCAGGCGGTCATGCACCACGGCACGCCCTTGCAGCAGCAAGCGGTTTTCGATGTGCAAGGCCGGCTCGCCGGGTTTCAGCGAAAGTGCGCTGGCGGCGTCTTCATCCAGCCGGGTGCGTTCGAAGGACAACAGTTCCACCTGCGGCGCTTCACGCAGCCCGTCGCAGCGTTCGATGTGGAAGAACTGGAACAGGAAGCGGTCGCTGTTGTGCGTGGCCACGAAAGTGCCGCGGCCCTGGCGCCGCACCAGGATGTGTTCGGCCACCAGGTCGTCGACCGCCTTGCGCACCGTGCCCACCGAGACGCCGAAGTTGGCAGCCAGTTCGCCCTCGCTGGGCAGTGCGTGGCCTGGCGCCACGCTGCCGGCCTCGATGGCCCGCAGCAGCGAACGCCGCACGGCGCGGAACAGCGGCATGCCGGCGGCTTCAGGCTGGATGGGGGCGAAGGCGGGGCTTGGTGCGGCTGCCGAGGCCGCTGAAGGTAATGCACCCCGCGGCGCGGCGCGGCTGTGCAGCGCCACGCCGCGGGTGCTGAGTGGCGTGCTGCGCGATGTGCTGGCGGCGGGCATGCCGGCATTCTAGGCCGCACACGTCACAACAACCATGTCATATGGATGACCTGATTGACGCGGGGCTACAGCCGCGCCGATACTTGGCCCCGGCCCGCGCCAAACAGCGGGCAGCACAGGAGCACTGGATGATTCATTTCGTGTTGCACGACCGGCAGGACTCTGTCGCCGTGGTCGTGGTGGAAGGCGTGACGGCGGGCATGAAGCTCAAAGGCTGGATCATGGACGAGGACACCATGACCAGCGTCACCGCCAAGCAGGACATTCCCATCGGCCACAAGGTGGCGTTGCGCAAGATGGCGGTGGGCGACACCGTCGTCAAGTACGGCATCGACATGGGCAAGGTCGTGCAGCCCATCGCCGCGGGCGAACATGCCCATGTCCACAACATCAAGACCAAGCGCTGGTGAATGTGACCACCCCCGGAGCGGCTTTGCCGCTCCCCCTCAAGGGGGCGCCGCTGGCGGCCGGGCAAAGCCCGTTCCGCGGCGGTCGCTTGATCTGTCGTACCGCAGCCACCCAAGGACTCTCATGAGCATCATCAGCAAGAAGACCACCTTCCTCGGCTACCGGCGTGAGAACGGCCGCGTCGGCATTCGCAACCACGTCATCGTCTTGCCGCTGGACGACCTGTCCAACGCCGCGGCCGAGGCTGTGGCCCACAACATCAAGGGTGCGATGGCCATACCGCACCCCTATGGCCGCTTGCAGTTCGGGGCTGATCTGGACCTGCACTTCCGCACCCTCATCGGTGCCGGCTGCAACCCCAACGTGGCGGCGGTGGTGGTCATCGGCATCGAGGACAGCTGGACGCAGAAGGTGGTCGACGGCATCAAGACCACCGGCAAGCCGGTGGTCGGCTTCGGCATCGAGCAGCACGGCGACCACGACACCATCCTGCGCGCCAGCAAGGCCGCGCGCGCCTTTGTGCAGCAGGCCAGCGAACAGCAGCGTGAGAAATGCAAGCTCAGCGAACTGTGGGTCAGCACCAAGTGCGGCGAAAGCGACACCACCAGCGGCTGCGGCGCCAACCCCACGGTGGGTGATGCGTTTGACAAGCTGCATGCACTGGGCAGCACGCTGTGCTTTGGCGAGACCACCGAACTCACTGGCGGCGAGCACATCGTGGCCGCGCGCTGCGCCAACGACCGTGTGCGCGAACAGTTCATGTTCATGTTCAACCGCTACCAGGATGTCATCAACCGCCACAAGACGAGTGACTTGTCAGACAGCCAGCCCACCAAGGGCAACATCCTGGGCGGTTTGACGACGATTGAAGAGAAGGCACTCGGCAACATCCAGAAGATAGGCAAGAAGTGCACTGTCGACGGCGTCATCGACAAGGCCGAGATGCCCACCCACGCTGGCCTGTGGTTCATGGATTCTTCCAGCGCCGCGGCCGAAATGGTGACGCTGTGCGCGGCCTCGGGCTATGCCGTGCACTTGTTCCCCACCGGCCAGGGCAATGTCATAGGCAACGCCATCGTGCCGGTCATCAAGATCTGCGCCAACCCGCGCACCGTGCGCACCATGAGCGAGCACGTCGATGTCGATGTCACCGGGCTGTTGCAGCGTGAGATCACGCTCGACGAGGCCGGCGAAAGTTTGCTGGACTGCATGCTGCGCACGGCCAACGGCCGCCTCACTGCCGCCGAGGCGCTGGGCCACCGCGAGTTCGTGCTGACGCGGCTGTACGAGTCGGCCTGACTTGGATGGACTTGACATAACCTGGTAAAAGCATGGCACGCATCGTCATCACCGAATTCATGGACGAACGCGCCGTGGCGCAGTTGCAGGCCACGCACGACGTGCTGTACGCACCGCTGCTGGTGGACGACGCACCGCAACTGCTGGCGCAAGCAGCGCGTGCCGACGTGCTGGTGGTGCGCAATCGCACCCAGGTGCGCGGCGCGTTGTTGGCAGCGCTGACACGCTGCAAGGTGGTGGGCCGGCTTGGCGTGGGGCTGGACAACATCGACGTGGCGGCTTGCGAAGCGCGCGGCATGCGCGTGATTCCGGCCACCGGCGCGAACGCGCTAAGCGTGGCCGAATACGTCGTCACCAGCGCCTTGGTGCTGTTGCGTGGCGCCTACCTGTCCAGCGCGGCCGTGGCGGGCGGGCAGTGGCCGCGCACGGCGCTGTCCAACGGGCGCGAAATCGCCGGCAAGACGCTGGGCCTGGTCGGCTTCGGCGCCATCGGGCAACTGACGGCCAGGCTGGCGCAGGGCCTGGGCATGCAGGTCATCGCTTTCGATGCGATGCTGGATCAGGGCAACCCCATCTTCGCCGAACGCGGCGTGCGCTGCGTCAGCCTGGACGAGGCCACGGCCAGCGCCGACGTGTTGAGCCTGCATGTGCCTTTGCTGGACAGCACGCGGGGCTTGTTTAACGCCGCGCGGTTGGCGGCCATGCAGCGTGGCGCGGTGCTCATCAACACCGCGCGCGGCGGCATCGTCGATGAAGTGGCACTGGCCGCGGCGCTGAAAAGCGGCCACCTGGGCGGTGCGGCCATTGACGTGTTTGGTGCCGAGCCGCTGGCGCTGGCCGAACACTTTGCAGGCTGCCCCAACCTGCTGCTGACACCGCACATCGCCGGCGTTAGCGCCGAGGCCAACGACCGCGTCAGCAGCCTGATCGCCACCAAGGTGCTGGAGGCCCTGGCGTGAAGCTGGCGCTGCAAGACATTGAACACCGCGTGGCACTCGCGCTGCAGGCCGCAGGCGCCAGCCCGGCGATGGCGCAGGCCACCGCCGCGGCGCTGGTGCTGGCCGAAGCACAAGGCCTGGGCTCGCACGGTCTGAGCCGAGTGGGCCAGTACGCCACGCACCTGCGCAACGGGCGTGTCGATGGCGCCGCGGTGCCGCAGGTGCTGCGGCGCAAGGGCGGCGCGCTGGTGGTGGATGCGGGCGAGGGCCTGGCCTTTGCGGCCTGTGCGCTGGCGGTGCAGGAGGCCATGGCGGCTGCAAAAGAACACGGCATCGCCGTGGCCGGCGTGGTGCGCAGCCACCACTGCGGCGTGGTCGTCGACCACCTGCGCCCCGCTGCGTTGGCAGGTTATGTCGGCCTGGGTTTTGCCAACTCGCCGGCGGCCATGCCGGCGGCCGGCGGCAGGCATCCGGTGTTCGGCACCAACCCGGTGGCTGCGCTGTTTCCGCGCGGCGCAGCCGACCCGCTGATGATCGACCTGAGTCTGAGTGAAGTGGCGCGCGGCAAGGTGATGGTGGCGGCCAAAGCAGGCCGGCCGATCCCAGCTGGCTGGGCGCTGGACGCTGCCGGCCAGCCCACCACCAACGCGCAGGCGGCGCTGGGCGGTTCGATGCTGCCCATTGGTGCTGCCACGTCCAGCAAGGGCGCGATGCTGGCGCTGGTGGTCGAGCTGCTGGTGACCGCACTCATCGGTGCCAACTTCGGCTTCGAGGCATCTAGTTTTTTTGTTGATGCGGGCAACCGGCCAGGCATCGGCCAGGCCTTCATCGTCATCGACCCCGGTGCGCTGGCCGGCGCCGCGCATTACCTCGAACGCGTCGAGGTGCTGGTGGCCGAGATGCTGAAGGACGACGGCGTGCGGCTGCCGGGCGCACGGCGCGCGGCATTGCTGCGCATGGCGCAGGCCGAGGGCCTGGAAGTGACCGATGCCACGCTGGCGGCGTGGCTGGCCGTCTGACGGCATGCGCAGTTCAGCTCACCCCCGCCTGACCCCCGCCCCACCTGCGGTACAACCCGCCACCCACTGCCAGGGCCTGTGCCCACCCCACGCCATGCAACGCCGACATCTGACCCACGCCTTGCCGCTGCTGCTGCTGCTGCCCACGCTGGCCTGGTCGCAGGACTATCCCAAGGCCGGCGCCACGCTGCGCTACGTGGTGCCCTTTCCGCCCGGCGGCCTGACCGACGTGATGGCCAGGCTGGTGGGGCAGCAGTTGGGCGAACGCTGGAAGATCAGCGTCGTCATCGACAACAAACCCGGCAGTGGCGGCCAGATCGGTGCCGCCGAAGTGGCCAAGGCCGCGGGTGATGGGCAGACCATCCTGGCCATCACCCTGACCCACGCCGCCAATGCCACGCTGTTCAAGGGCAAGGCGAATTTCGACTTCAGCAAAGACCTGCGCCCGGTGGCCTTGCTGGCCGGCAGCCCGATGCTGGTGGTGGTGCCCGCGGCCAGTCCGGTCAAGGACTTCAAGGACCTCATCACGCGCGCCCGCGGCGGCCGGCTGAATGCCGGCAGCAGCGGCAACGGCACACCGCCGCACCTGACGCTGGCCCTCTTCAACGACCTCTTCAAGACCGACGTTCAGCATGTGCCCTACAAAGGTGGCGCGCCCTCGATGACCGACCTCATAGGCGGCCAGCTGGACGTGGTCTTCTCGAACTTCCCGGAAAGCGTGGCGCATGTGAAAAGCGGCAAGCTGCGTGCGTTGGCGATTACGAGCACAGGCGCCAGCAGCAGCCGCCACCCCATGCTGCCCGACGTACCCACCACCGCCGAAGCCGGGGCGCCGCAACTGGCGGTGGAGAACTGGACGGCCATCATGGCGCCAGCCGGTACGCCCGACGCGGCGGTGGAAAAGCTGGCCGCCGAAGTGCTGCGCATCATGGCTGCGCCCGACATTGACGAGCGCGCGCGCACGCAGGGCTTTCGCGTCGACGCGCGCGGCCCGCAGGCCTTCGCCCGCTTCCTGGGCGATGAGGTCGAACGCTGGGCGCGCATCATCACCGCGGCGAGGATCAGCGCCGAATAGCGCATGCCACTGCATGGCTGCGCATGGCAGCGTGGGCCAGTCCATGCCGCCTGCGGCGCTCAGCAATCACACACGCGTTCACCTGCCGTCGCAGGTTGCCGCAGCGCGGTGGCAATCGCCGCTTGTTGCCGCAGCAAATCCGTCGCACTGACGCGGTGCCGCGCGCCGCAAAGTGAGCCCCAAACCCGCCAAACTGTCGCGTGAGCCTCACCCGCAACCCATTGATTAACATGCATGAGTGGCCCTGCTACCGGGCGCGCCCCCAGTTCGTCCGCCCGACCCATGCGTGGACCGACAAAGAGAAAATCAGTGCTGTTAAATCAATCACTTGGCCCCTGGCGCCTGAGCGTTGCCCCCATGATCGACTGGACACTGTGTTCAGCATTCATGCGGGTTGTGGCGCGGTCTGTAGCAGTTCTGTAGCACCGGGTTGGCGATGCTTGGAACAACGAGTGACGTCGATTGGACCCACTTGATGGGGCGCAGGCAGTCGGCTCCGTGCCTGACGACGTGGGTGGTTGCAGCGCTATCAACACAATGATAGAGTTGTGTTGTGATTCCCGATTTTGATCCCGTCACTGGCAACCTTCCGAGCGGGGAACATGCCGCTACGTGGCAGGACATGATTGACCGATTCGGCTGCACGCCTTGGCGGCAGCAGCTATTGGCGGGGATGCTCGAAGCGTTGCGCCTGTTGAAGCTTGCAGGCTGCTTCCGCGCCTACATCGACGGCAGCTTCGTGACTGCCAAGGAGGAGCCCGGTGACATTGATGCCTGCTGGGACGCCGAAGGCGTGGACTTCGATAGGGTCGACGAAAGGCTGCTCACCTTCGATCGTGGCCGGGCAACGCAGAAGGCAGCGTTCCTGGGCGAACTCTTCATTTCCGACGCGCGCGCCGATCCACAGGGCACACTCTTCCGGGATTTCTTCCAGACCGACCGCGAGGGCCGACGCAAGGGCATCGTGGTCATCGATTTGAAGGACTTGTCATGATCACCAATCAGCGTCAGTACCTCGTCGCACAGGGCCAGGCTGAACGTTTCCGTCAAGCGCTTGCCGCGCCCGATGTGAAAGGCCTGCATCCCAAGGCCGTGAAGGCGATGAACGCCGGGCTGCGCAGCCAACTCGACGACATCGAGACGGAGTTGGCCGAGTACGATGCCTTGAGTCAAGGTCGAGTCACCGAGTTCGAAGCTGAATCGATCGTTGGCATTGGCCAGGCATTGATCAAGGCGCGCATCGTTCGCAACCTGACGCAAAAAGAACTCGCTGAGAGGCTGTCCCTGGCAGAGCAGCAAGTCCAGCGCTACGAGGCCACGCTTTACCGCGGCGTGGCGGCCGAGCGGTTGCAGCAAGTGGCCGATGCGCTGCGGCTGCGGGTGCGCGAGATGTTCACGTTCGAGCCGGGCTGACGCTGCTGCGTTTTCAGCGCCAGGCCATCGGTGTCGGGTCGGGTCGCGTCGCGTCGAACGCCACCTAACTTCAATGGTTGCAGTCAGCCGCATGGCGCGACCAGTTCCCGCAGTCAGGACTACTCGATAAGCCAGCGTCGTAGCCATCAAGGCCGCCGCGTGGCGCTTGCGTCGCTCGCCGGCAACTCCCGCCCGATTTCAACCAGTGCTTTCGCCATCGCGGCGGCTGCAGGCGTGAGCGGCGCATCTGCCCTGGTGAACAATCCAGTGGTCATCGGCGGTATCCGTTCGGCAAGTCTGATTTCGAGCAAAGATGCGCCGGCCTGCGCAAGCGTCAACATCCGTCGCGACGACACCGCCAGCATGTCCGTATTTGCCAGCAAAGCCACCATCACGTTCAACGATTCACATTGGATGAGTTCGCGCGCACCTGTCAATCCCAGTGCGACGAGGACGCGATCGATGACCGCGCGAGGCTCAAAACTGAGCCAACACACCTCGGCCAGTTCGTTAATCGAGCGAGCGCGAGCCAGCGGGTGCCCCCGTCGCCCCACGACGATCTGATCGTTGCTGAATATCGGCCGGTAGCGCACGGACGGATCGGCGCGGTGCCCGGGGAGCCGCGGCCCGATCATCATGTCGAGCGTTTCGTCACGCGTGAGCGGCATCAGGGCGTGCGCGAAGCCCTCCAGCAATCTGAGTTCGACTGTCGGGTACTGGTGCCGAAATCTCTGCACCGCCCGCGGCAATACCAAAGCCGCCGCGAGGGGCCCGAACCCGATTGCCACCTTGCCGGTGTGCCCTCCCGCGAGCTGGATTGGTTCCTGCTGCGCCTTGTCGATCTCTGAATGCGCTGCGCGTGCGCGCGCACAGAAGGCGCGTCCGTAGCGTGTCAGCGACACACCCCGAGACGTGCGTTGCAGCAGCGAGACTGCCAACTCAGCCTCGAGGCTGCCGATGCTCTTCGTCAACGCCGGTTGCGACACGTTGAGCAAACGCACCGCCGAAGAGAAGCTGCCGGCGTCAACGACCGCCACGAAGTCCCTGATCTGGGTGAGTCGCATCGCAGGGCTCCTGTATAGCCGGCAGTTATGGCTAATATGACGCCGGCATCTGACGCTGCTGCCATCGGCCTGCTCTACTTGCACCCAGGCATCCACCGACGCCAATGACCAAGAACATCCTCTTCATCATGGCCGACCAGCTTCGGCGTGACTACCTGTCGTGCCACGGCGCGAAGAACCTGTCGACACCGCACCTCGACTCACTTGCAGCGCGCGGCGTGCGCTTCACCAACGCGTACGTCCAGGGGCCGGCATGCGGCGTCTCGCGTATGTCTTACTACACCGGCCGCTACATGGCCAGCCACGGATCGAACTGGAACTTCGTGCCGCTGCCGTTGAACAACCCGACACTGGGCGATCACTTGCGTGCCCTCGGTCTGCGTGTCGCGGTCGTCGGCAAGACCCATGTCACGGCCGACCACGAAGGCTTGATCAGAGTCGTCGCTGACATGGGCTCACTCGCGGCACGACGCGCCGCTGACGGAGGGTTTGAAGACTTCGAGCGGGATGACGGAATCTGGCCCGGCCCGACTGTGCCAGCCGACAACCGCTACGCGAACTGTCTGCGTGCTCAGGGGTTCGGCGGCAGCAACCCATGGCATGACTGGGCGAACTCGGCCGTCGACCGTGATGAGATCTCGCGCAGCGGCTGGTCGATGCGCTGGGCGCATCTGCCTGCCGCGATACCGGCCGAGCACTCGGAGACGGCGTACGCCACACGCCGTGCCATGGACTTCCTATCCGAATGCGGTGAGTCGCCGTGGTGTCTGCATCTTTCCTACATCAAGCCGCACTGGCCGTATGTGGCGCCAGCGCCGTATCACGGGCTGTTCGGCGCCGACGATGTGCCGGCCCCCATTCGCGGCGCTGCAGAGCAAAGCCAACCGCACCCGGTACTGCGCGGCTTCCAGTCGCAACCCGCCAGCCGCAACCTCTCCGACGATGCGAAGCGCCGTCACGTCGTGCCCGCGTACATGGGCTTGGTCAAGCAGATCGACGACCAGCTCGGAACGCTGTTCTCTTTCATGGAGGAGCGCAAGCTGTGGAACAACACGATGGTGGTGTTCTGCAGCGATCACGGCGACTATCTCGGCGACCACTGGCTCGGCGAGAAAGAACTGTTTCACGACACGGTCGCGGCGGTGCCATTCATCATCGCGTCGCCCGACGCGCATGCAAGGCGCGGGGCCGTCGAAAGCCGACTTGTCGAGGCGATCGATTTGCTGCCGACCTTTGTCGAAAGCCTTGGCGGTGAGCCTGCGACGCACCAGCTCGAGGGGCGCTCGTTGGTGCCTTTGCTGCGCCGTGAGCCCTTTGCCGGACCGTGGCGCGAGTTCGCCATCAGCGAAGGCGACTACTCGTTTCGCAGCTTCGTGCGCGAGCCGCTGGGCCGCCTCGTTGACGGCTGCAGGATGTTCATGGTGCGAAGTTCGCGTTTCAAGTCCGTGCACTACGACGGCCTGCCGCCGCAACTCTTCGCTTTGCAGGACGACCCGATGGAACTCGACGACCTCGGCACCGATTCTTCCAGGGCGCCGGTTCGGCAAGAACACGCTTTGATGCTCTTCGACTGGGTGCGAGGGCTTCGGATCCACCCGACGATTCGCGATCACGACGCCGCTGCATGGACTGCCAAGGCGTCGCGCAGCGGCACATTCATCGGCGCCTGGTGACGCCGCCACAGCTTGAACGAAATTCAAGGAGGAAGGTCATGAACATCGGTCAATCACTTCTGGCTGCGGGCGCCTTGCTCGTGTCGACTTTCGGCGCCTCGATGGCCCAACCCGTCGGCTATCCAAGCCGGCCCGTGAATGTCATCGTCGCGTTCCCGCCCGGCGCTCCGAACGACTTCATCGTGCGGCTCATCGGCGAGCCATTCAATGCGGCGATGAAGCAGCCACTGATCGCAGACAACCGCCCGGGGCGGGCGGCAATCTCGCCGCCGAAGTCGTGGCGCGCTCGCCTGCAGACGGCCATACCCTGCTGGCCACGATCGACACCGTGGTGACCATCAATCCGCGTCTGTACAAGAAGCTGAGCTTCAAGGCCGACACGGACCTGCGGCCGGCGATCTACCTCGCGAACACCGCACAGACTCTGGTGTGCAACCCGGCTGTTCCGGTGAAAACGGTGGCGGAATTCGTCGCCTACGCGAAGACCCACGAGCTCAACTACGCCTCGGGCGGGCAGGGCACTCCCGGCCACCTCTCGGCGGAACTGTTCATCGCCGCAACGGGCCTGAAGATGACCCATGTTCCCTACAAAGGCCCGGGTCCGGCGACCCAAGACGTCATCGGCGGGTAGCTGCCGTGCGGGTTCCTGGCTACGCCGGTGGTGATGCCGCACGTCAAGAGCGGGAAACTGAATGCGCTCGGCGTCACGTCGTCAAAGCGCGTGCCCATCGCCCCCGAGGTGCCGACGATCGTGGAAGCCGGCGTGCCCGGCTACGAAGCTTCGTCGGCGAAATGCTGCCGATGCCGAAGGGCACTCCCGATGCGATCGTCAAGTACGTCAGCGAAGCGATAGCCAACATCCTCAAGCAGCCCGAGGTGCGCGAGCGGATGCTGGCCAGCGATCTCGAATTTGTTCCCAACACTCCCGCAGAAGCGGCAACGCGCCTAAAGCGGGAGACGCAGAAGTGGAGTGCGGTGATCGACCGATTGGGTCTGCAATTGGATTGATGTACCTGTGTATGCCCGCTGCTGCGGGGCCGCCTGGGCCTCGGTGCATATGCGAATGGCCGCTTCGAGGCGGAGCGTTCGGGGCCGCAATTGTCTCTTGAGGGTTTAGGCACGCACACTTGACGCGAAGGTGGCGCCGGTGATGTAGCAATCGTGCTTGATGCCCGGAGCAAATCCGTAGCACTGGCGCCGTGCGCGAAGCCAGAAACCGGCCTTGCATCGGGCGTCTTCGTCGCAGGATCATCTCCCGCAAGTCATTGATTACCATGCACAAATCGGCTTGCATACAGCCAAGCCTTCGTCTCGTCGGTCCCACCCAAGTGTGGACCAACACAGAGAGAATTAGTGCAATCAAATCAACCACTTAGCCCATGGCGCTTGTGTACAGCCCCGATGATGGACTGGACCGATAGGCACTGTCGCGTCTTCCATCGCCAGATCACGCGACGCACGCGCCTGTACACCGAGATGGTGACCACCGGGGCGCTGCTGCATGGCGATGTGCCGCGGCACCTGGATTTCGACGAGACCGAGCACCCGCTGGCGCTGCAACTCGGCGGCAGCGAGCCGGCCGAGCTGGCGGCCTGCGCCAGGCTGGCCGTGCAATGGGGCTACGACGAGGTCAACCTCAACTGCGGTTGCCCGAGTGAACGTGTGCAGCGCGGCTCCTTCGGCGCCTGCCTGATGGCCGAGCCGACCCTGGTGCGCGATTGCGTGGCGGCGATGCGTGAGGCGGTCGAGCTGCCGATCACGGTCAAGCACCGCATCGGCATCGACCGCGGCGAGAACTACGCCTTCGTGCGCGACTTGGTCGGCACCGTCGCGGCGGCCGGCTGCGACGTGTTCATCGTGCATGCGCGCAATGCCTGGCTGAAGGGCATCAGCCCCAATGAGAACCGCGACC
>JANMJI010000359.1:0-14466 GCA_031371275.1 Betaproteobacteria bacterium | reverse complement strand
TGGTAGTCTCATTCATGGTCGGCCTCCAAAGGTCGTGTTGATGACGCAAGTCTCAACATGTAGCTCGGCAGGCCTCGGCTTGCAACCTACGGCGCAGGAGGCCGGCCGCCTTCGCCTCGCGCCGCGACCATGGTGTCTAACCAGGACGACAAATCCAGCGGTTTTATTAAGTGCTGCCTAGCATCGAACACTGCACTGGCAGTGGGGCCCCTGCCGGCAGCCTGGGAAATGCGCAGCGGCAACCCGCCATATCCGGGCTTTGCGCAGCCGGCTGCGCAGCCAGACTTGCGTATGACCGCCGCCTTGTCCACCCCGGCTGGGCCAGCCACCCTGGCCACTGCAGCCCCTGCGGAACCCCTGGGCGCTTCGGCCAACGAAGCAGAATTCACGCTCACCGCGGCCGACTTCGAGCGCGTGCGCCAGCTCATCTACCAACGCGCCGGTATCAGCCTGCACGATGGCAAGCAGGCCATGGTCTACAACCGTTTGTCGCGCCGCTTGCGTCAAACCGGCTTGGGCTCGTTCGGCCAATATCTGCAATGGCTGCAAGCCGCCAGCGGTGTAGAGGCCCAAGCCGAGTGGCAGGAATTCATCAACTGCCTGACGACCAACCTGACCGCATTCTTCCGCGAAGAACACCACTTTCACGCGCTGGAGCAAGACCTGAAGGCGCGCGCCTGCACCGCCCCAGGACGGCCCTTGCGCATCTGGTGCAACGCCGCTGCCACCGGCGAAGAGCCCTACTCCATCGCCATCACCGTGATCGAGGCACTGGGCCTGTCAGCGCAGGTGAAGATCGTCTGCAGCGACATCGACACCAAGGTGCTGGCCAGCGCCACGCGCGGCGTCTATGCGGCCGCTGCGCGTGGCCTGAGCACCGAGCGCATGAAACGCCACTTCATGCGCGGCACTGGCGTCAACAGTGGCCAGATTCGGGCCAAGCCCGAACTGGCGCGCTTGATTGAATTCCGCAGCTTCAACCTGGTCAGCCCCAACTGGGCCAGCCTGGGCGAGCCATTCGACCTCGTGTTCTGCCGCAACGTGATGATTTATTTCGACAACCCGACGCAGCGCAAGGTGTTGCAACAAATGCACGCGGCCATCAAACCGGGCGGCTTGCTGTATGGCGGCCATTCAGAGAACTTCGCCGACGCGCGCAACCTGTTCAGGCTGCGCGGCAAGACCATCTACGAACGCATTTGACGGGGGCGGTTCAAGCCGGGCCGCAAGCCTGGGCTCAAGCAGGCACTCAAGCCGCTGGCGGCGCGTGCCGATAACCCACGAGATGCCCGCCATGACCGCCGCTGCCACAACCCCGTCCGCAGCCCCGCACACGGCCGCGGCCGGCCCTTTGCCGGGCCGGCTGGAACGCCTGAAAAGCCAGCCGCGCCAGCCCGGCGAGGCTTCTTTTTTTTTCTACGACGCGCACTTTCACAACGACGCCGTGAAGCTGCTGCCGGGCGAGTTCTATGTCGCCGACGAAGACCTGCTGCTGCTGACCACGCTGGGCTCGTGCATTGCCGCCTGCCTGTGGGACCGTGAAAAACGGCTCGGCGGCATGAACCACTTTCTGCTGCCGGACACGGGCTCGGGTGGCGCGGGTTCTGACAGCGGCCGCTACGGCAGTTTTGCGATGGACTTGCTGATTGGCGAGATGGTCAAACGCGGCGCCACGCGCAGCACCATGCAAGCCAAGGTGTTCGGCGGCGCCGCCGTCATCAGCGGCATGAACAACAGCCACGTCGGTGAACGCAACACCGCCTTTGTGCTGGACTACCTGCGCACCGAACGCATCACCGTCGTCAGCAAGGACGTGCTGGACATCTACCCGCGCAAGGTCTGTTTTCTGCCCGCCAGCGGCCAGGCCATGGTCAAGCGCCTGGCCTCGGCCAACACCGAAGCGCTGGCAGCACTGGAACATGCCGCAGCGACACGCGCCGCCGCAGCGCTGGCCGGTGCCGGCGGCAGCGTCTGTCTGTTCTAACAAACAAATGCAGTGGAGTGAGACCCATGAGCAGCAAGATCCGCGTGCTGGTCGTCGATGACTCGGCGCTGGTGCGCAGCCTGCTGGCCGAGCTCATCGACCGCCAGAGCGACATGCAATGCATCGGCGCGGCCAGCGACGCCATCGTGGCGCGCGAAATGATCCGCAACCTGAACCCGGACGTCATCACACTGGACATCGAAATGCCGCACATGGACGGCATTGATTTCCTGCAGCGTTTGATGCGCCTGCGGCCGATGCCGGTGGTCATGGTCAGCACGCTGACCGAACGCGGTGCCGATGTCACGCTGAAGGCGCTGGCGCTGGGCGCGGTGGACTTTGTCGCCAAACCCCAGATCGGTGTCGCCGACGGCCTGCGCCAATTGGGCGCCGACATCACCGAAAAAATACGCACTGCGGCGCGCGCCCGCGTGCACCGCCTGGCCACGCCGGCGGCGCCACCGGCCGACGGCGCGCCAGCCAAGCGGATGGCCATGGCCATGGCCAGCCTGGGCCGGTTGTCGACAGAAAAACTGATCTTCATCGGCGCCAGCACCGGCGGCACCGAAGCCACGCGCGAAGTGCTGGCCAGCCTGCCGGCCGACTGCCCCGCGGTGCTGATTGCGCAACACATGCCGCCCGGCTTCACCCAGCGCTATGCCGCGCGTTTGAACGGGCTGTGCCGCATCCGTGTCGCCGAAGCGACCGACGGTGAACGGGTGCTGCCCGGCCACGCCTACATCGCTCCGGGCGGCTTTCATTTGTCGGTGCAACGCTCGGGTGCGCACTACATTGCCCGGGTGCAAGACGGCGCGCCTGTGAATCGCCACAAGCCCAGCGTCGAAGTGCTGTTCGACAGCGCCGCCCGCGTGGTCGGCCGCAACGCTTTGGGCGTCATGCTCACCGGCATGGGCGCCGACGGCGCCAAGGCCCTGCGCACCATGCGCGATGCCGGTAGCTGGAACCTGGTGCAGGACGAAACCACCTGCGTGGTCTACGGCATGCCGCGCGAAGCCATCGCCCACGGCGCGGCCAGCGAAGTGCTGCCACTGCCGCAGATTGCGCCGCGGCTGCTGGCATGGCTGCGCCAGCACGCGGGCGCGGCCGTGTCGCGCGTCTGAGCGCGCGACGGCGCGGCGCACTCATTCACCAGCGCATGCGCTCGTAGTCGGCCAGCGTGACGCCGCCGGGCGGCTGCGGCCATTCGTCGGCCAGGCCGATGTCGCGCCGCGTGCGCGCGCTCAAACCCTGCAAGGCGCGCAACCGGCGCTGCTGCTGCACGGCCGTGCGCCAGGCTTGCATCGCGTCGACGAGCAGACTCGACACCCGGCGCCATGGCCAACGGGGGCTGCGGATGACCCGGGCGTGGGGGGCGCAGGCGGTGTTCATGGTCAGGGTCCTTGGCTTGGCGGCCGGTATTCGGGTGCTGGAAAGATATTCGACCCGTATCCCGCTGTGAATCAAGCATTTCTGGCCTCACTGTGCAGCTATGCTTACCAGCATGAGTCGCCTGCCTCTCAATACCCTGCCCACCTTCCGCGCCGTGGCGCGGCGCCAGAACCTGCGTGCGGCGGCCGATGAGCTGCACCTGACGCACAGCGCCGTCAGCCAGCAGATCAAGCTGCTGGAAGCGCAACTGGGCGTGGCGCTGTTCGACCGCCGCGGGCGCAGCGTGGCCTTGAACGCCGCCGGCGCGGCGCTGCTGCGGGCGGTGGTACCGGCGCTGGACCAGCTGGCCGAAGGCGCGCGTGCTGCACTGGCCAGCGCGGCGGGAAGCACGCAGCAGATTCGGCTCTCGGTGCTGCCTTCTTTTGCGCAGCGCTGGCTGCTGCCGCGCATGGGCCGCTGGCGTGAACGCCATCCAGACATAACGCTTGAAGTCAACGCATCGCAAGAGCTGGTGAATCTGCAACGTGACGGCTTCCACGCCGCCCTGCGCGCCGGCCAGGGCCCCTGGCAGGGTTTGCAGGCCGAAAGACTGATCGACTCGCCGCTCATCGCGGTGGCAGCACCTGGGCGCGCTGCGCGCCTGGCCGGCACCGGCGTTGCTGCGCTGGCGGCCGAGCCGCTGCTGGGCGACGTGGCACAGTGGGCACGCTGGCTGGCGCTGGGCGGCGCGCGGCTGACCAGCAAACCCGTGGCCGACTTCAACGACTCTGGCCTGATGCTGCAGGCCGCTGAAATGGACCTGGGCATTGCGCTGGCGCGCGAACTGCTGGCCGCTGACGCGCTGACCGCCTGCCGCCTGGTGCGCCTGCACGGACTGGCGCTGGACGATGAGGCATCGTCCAGCTTCTGGTTCGTCCACCCGCCAGCGCTGGCCGACTGGCCGCCGCTGGCCGCGCTGCGCGAATGGCTGCACGACGAGATGGCGCTTTCACGCCAGGCACTGGTGGCGCTTCAGGGCGGCTAGTCGCCTGTTGAAGGCGGCAGGAACAACGCCTGCAGGTCAGACAGGAAGTCAAAACCGCGCGCCGTGGGGCGCAGGGTGTGGCTGCCGTCGTCGGCTTGCAGCAAGCCCTTCTCACGGCCCTGGGCGATGGCCTTGGCGACCGCCGACAGCGGCAAGCCCGTGCGTTCGGTGAAGCGGTGCAGCTCGAAGCCTTCGCGCAGGCGCAGCAGGTTGAGCATGAACTCGAAGGGCAGGTCGCGCCGCGCCACTTCATGTTCGTTGCTGACCGCCCGGCCTGTCAGTGCATGTTGCATGTAAGCCGCCGGTTCGCGCCAGCGCACCTGGCGCAGCACGCGGTGCGGAAAACTCAGTTTGCCGTGGGCGCCGGCGCCAATGCCCAGGTAGTCGCCAAACTCCCAGTAGTTCAGGTTGTGGCCGCAGCGGTGGCCGGGCTGTGCGAAGGCGCTGACCTCGTAGCGCCGCAGGCCCACGGCCGCGGTGCGTTCGGTGATGAGGTCGAGCATGTCGCTGGCGCTGTCTTCGTCGGGCAGCAGCGGGGGCTTCACCGCAAAGGCGGTGTTGGGCTCGACGGTCAAGTGGTAGATGCTCAGGTGCGGCGGCTTGTAGGCCAGCGCGGTGTCCAGTTCTTTGGCCAATGCGCCGAGCGTCTGGCCGGGCAGCGCGTACATCAGGTCGATGTTGAAGGTGTCGAAAGCATCGCGTGCTTCTTCGACCGCGGCGTGGGCCTGCGCGGCGTCGTGCACGCGGCCGATACCCTTCAGCGCTTCATCGTCAAAGCTCTGCACGCCTATCGAAAGTCGCGTCACACCCGCGCCGCGGAAAGCCTTGAAGCGTTCGCGCTCGAAGGTGCCGGGGTTGGCTTCCAGCGTGATTTCCAGCCCCGGTTCCAGCGGCAAGCGCGCGCGGATGCCGCCAATCAGCGTGTCTATGCTTTCCGGCGCAAACAGGCTGGGCGTGCCGCCGCCGATGAAGATGCTGTGCACGCGCCGGCCCCAGACCAGCGGCAGTGCGGATTCGAGATCGGTGAGCAGCGCTTGGATGTAGCGCTCGAACGGCGGTTCGCCGCGAGCCTCGTGCGAGTTGAAGTCGCAGTACGGGCACTTCTTCAAACACCACGGCAGGTGCACGTACAGCGACAGCGGCGGCAGTGCGGCCAGTTGCAGCGTGCCGGGGCGCAGGTAGTGCTGCACGTCGCGCGGTGCGGCGGCCGGTGGCACGGCCGGCGCAGCGACCGGGTGGAGCGGGGTCATGGGCGCGCGATCACAGCCGCCACACCTCGCGCCACACCTCGCAGATGAGCGCGCGCATTTGCACCATCGCGCGGGCGCGGTGGCTGTGCTGGTTTTTGGTCGCGGCGTCGAGCTCGGCCACCGTGCAGCCCAGCTCGGCAATGAACATCAGCGGGTCGTAGCCGAAGCCTTGTGTACCGCGCGGGGCTTGAAGAATCTGGCCCGGCCAGCGGCCCACGGCGACCAGTGGTTCGGGGTCTTGGGCGTGGCGCACCGCCACCACGGTGCTGACGAAATGGCCGCGGCGGTCGGTCATGCCCTGCAGCTGAAGCAGCAGGTGTTGGTTGTTGGCCACGTCTTGCACGCGACGCTGATCTTCGCGCGCGCCCACGGCCGCCACCACGCCAGCGTATTGCGCCGAGATCACACCTGGCGCGCCGCCCAGCGCGTGCACGCACAGGCCCGAGTCGTCGGCGATGGCTGCACCGCCCACCGCCGCTGCCGCATGGCGGGCCTTCACCAGCGCGTTTTCGATGAAGGTGTGGTGCGGCTCGCCAGCCTCTTCAATGCCCAGGCTGCCTTGCGTCACCAACTCGACAGTCAGCCCTTCCAGCAGGGCCTGCAGCTCGCTCAGCTTCTTGGCGTTGTTCGACGCCAGCACCAGGCGCATCACACCACCCCAAGCGCCGCCTTCTGCAGCGCGTTGAGTTCACGGATACCCTTCTCGGCCAGCGCCAGCAACCGGTCCATCTCAGCGCGAGAAAACGGCGCGCCTTCGGCCGTGCCCTGCACTTCAACGAAGCCGCCACTGCCCGTCATGACCACGTTCATGTCGGTGTCGCAGGCCGAATCTTCGGTGTACTCCAGGTCCAGCAGCGGTGTGCCCCGCACCACACCCACCGACACCGCGGCGACGAAATCGCGCAGCGGGCTGGTACCCAGCTTGCCTGTTTCCAGCAACCAGGCGACCGCGTCATGCGCGGCCACAAAAGCGCCGGTGATGGCCGCCGTGCGCGTGCCGCCGTCGGCCTGCAGCACATCGCAGTCCAGGCTGATGGTGCGTTCACCCAGGGCGCCCAGATCGAAGACGCTGCGCAGGCTGCGGCCTATCAGGCGCTGAATTTCCTGCGTGCGGCCACTCTGCTTGCCCTTGGCGGCCTCGCGGTCGCTGCGGGTGTGGGTGGCACGCGGCAGCATGCCGTACTCGGCGGTCAGCCAGCCCTGGCCGCTGCCGCGCTTGAAGGGCGGCACCTTTTCTTCCACCGAAGCGGTGCACAAGACCTTGGTGTCGCCGAAGCTGACGAGTACCGAACCCTCGGCATGGCGTGTGTAGTGGCGCTGGATGTTGACGGGGCGCAAAGCGTCGGCCAAGCGGCCGGTGGAACGTTCGAAACTCATTGCGGGTGTCCTTCAGGAAACAAAGAAGCCGCACCGTGGCGGGCGCGGCCTGTGTGCGGATGTCGCGCTCAACGGCGTTTCTGGGATGAACGCTGAATCGCTTCGTTGATCTCGCGGATGCTGCGCTCGATCTCGGCTTCGTCCATGTCGTCGGCGTTGGCGTCGGTGCCCAGACTGGCCTGGATGGTGGAAGCAAAGACCTCATCGCCCAGCGACAACGTGCTGATGGCGCCCTTGCTGTCCAGGTCTTCGGCGGCTTCCCATTCCACCGCCAGCACGGTGACGTTGTCGCTTTTTTCACCGGCCGTGCGCAGGGCCAGATCCACCAGTTCGGGCACCGCTTCAGAGATCGCCTGCTTGACCATGATGTCGGTGATGACGGGGTCGCTCAGGCTGCCCCACAGGCCGTCTGAACACAGCATCACGCGGTCGCCGGGATGTACCAGCAGCGGCCCTGCGGTGTCGACCACCGGCTTGCCCGGGCTGCCCAGGCAGGTGAAGAGCACGTTGCGGTTGACGCGGTCGCCCATGGGCACCACCTGCGACAGCGTTTCTTGCAGTTCGCTGTAGGAATGGTCGCGCGTGCGGGCCACCAGCTTGTCACCGCGCACGAGGTACAGCCGTGAATCGCCACAATGCGCCCAGTAGGCCGTGTTGCCTTGAATGAGGCAGGCCACGATGGTCGTGCGCGGCGTGTCCATCAACGCCCGTTCGGTGGCATAACGCAGCAACTGATGGTGGCCGGCGATGATGGCGTCGTGCAGGAAGCGCAGCGGCTCAGCCAGCCGCGGGCGCGCTTCACGCTGGAACATCGCTGACAAGGTTTGCAGCGCCAACTGCGATGCCACTTCACCTTCCGGATGGCCGCCCATGCCGTCGGCCAGCGCAAACAAGCCAGCGTCACGCGTGTAGCAATAGCCCATGCGGTCTTCGTTTTTTTCGCGGCCACCCTTGCGGCTGATCTGGTACACGCTGAACTGCATGATCTTTCGACCTTAGGCTTTTTGGCCGGTCTTCAAGGTTTCAATCTGCAGCTTCAAGCGCTCACCAAAACTTAGCTTGGTGTAGCGCCGCTCGGTTTCGCGCGCCAATTCTTTTTGCAGTGCAAACACACTCTGCGGGCGGCTTAGCGGGTCCAGCGACATGCACCATTCGGTGACCTCGATCAGGTTGTCGGAATAGATGTTGCGCAGCCGGCTCAGGCTCAGTGCCAGGCGGTCTTTTTCAATGCGCTGCGGCGCGTCGTTGGGCGGGTAGCCCTGCATGCAGGCGTAGATGCAGGCGCCGATGGCATAGATGTCTGTCCACGGGCCCAACGTGCCATCACGCCGGTACATCTCGGGCGCGGCGAAACCCGGCGTGTACATCGGGCGTATGAAGTTGCCTTCCTTGCTCAGCACCTCGCGCGCGGCGCCAAAGTCGAGCATCACGGCCTTGTTGTCGTTGGTCACGAAGATGTTCGCCGGCTTGATGTCCAGGTGCAGCATCTTGTGCTGGTGCACGATGCGCAAGCCGCGCAGGATCTCGTCAAACAGGCTGCGTATCGTGCTTTCGCGGAACACCTTGTCGCGCTTCAAATCGCGCGCCGTGACGATGAAATCCTGCAGCGTGTCGCCCTGCAGGTAGTTCATCACCATGTACACGGTTTCGTTTTCGCGGAAGAAGTTCAGCACGCTGACCACGCTGGGGTGGCTGATCTGGGCCAGCGAACGGCCTTCTTCGAAAAAGCTCTTCAGCCCCAGCCGGTACAGCGGCTGCTTGTCGGGCTTGACGCGCGGTGTCAGTTCACCGGCCGAGCGTTCGGCCAGCGACGCCGGCAGGTATTCCTTGATGGCCACCAGTTGCTGGTTGTCGCCCTGGGCCAGGTAGACCACGCCGAAACCGCCGGCGGCCAGCTTCTTGACGATGGTGTAGCCCGCCACGACAGTGCCCGAAGGCAAGGGCGCGGGTTTGGGCTTGGACATAATCGGGCTTGGGCTACTGAGGCGAGATTGATGGCTGTTTATAGCATGACGGGTTACGCCAACGCGGCGTCTGAAGCCCTGGAAACCGCAGCCGCGGTGACCGTGGAAGCGCGCTCGGTGAACGGCCGCTTTCTGGACCTGGCGCTGCGCCTGCCCGATGAATTGCGTGGCCTGGAACCGGCGCTGCGCGAAGTGCTGACTGCCACTTTCCGCCGCGGCAAGATCGAATTGCGCGTCGCCACCGGCCGCGAAACCGACAGCGCCCTGCCCGCCCCCACCAGCGACCAGCTCAACCGCCTGGCCTATCAACAAGCGCAGGTGCAAGGCTGGCTGCCGCAGGCGCGCTCCTTGAGCGTCAACGAAGTGCTGCACTGGTGCAAGGGCGGCAGCGCCGCAGTCAAGCTGGACGAACCCACGCTGGAAGCCGCGCGGCGTTGCGTCGAAGGCCTGCGCGAAGCCCGCGCCCGCGAAGGCGCACGCCTGGCCGCCATCCTGCAAGAACGCGTGACCCGCCTGCGTGAATTGGCAGCCCAGGCCGCACCGCTGGTGCCGGCCGTGGTGCAGCGCCAGCAACAACGTTTTCTGGAACGCTGGAATGAAGCGCTGGCCACCGTGCAGGCCGCCGCCACGGTGCCCGCCCAATCACTGCACGAACGCGCGATGGGCGAAGCTGCGACCTACGCCATACGCATTGACGTGGCCGAGGAACTGGCCCGCCTGGGCGCGCACCTGGACGAGATCGAACGGCTGCTGAAAGCCGGTGGCGAGCTCGGCAAACGGCTGGAATTCCTGATCCAGGAACTGCAACGTGAAGCCAACACGCTGGGCAGCAAAAGCGCGGCGATGGAATTGACGACGGTGGCGGTGGAGATGAAGGTCGCCATCGAGCAGATGCGGGAACAGGTGCAGAATTTGGAATAGGCCCATGGCGTCTCTTGCAGTCCCACTGCGGCGCGGAGCCTTCGGGCCCCAATGATCGAGGGTCGCGCGAAGCTCCTTACCTGGATAGAATGTAAGGAATCTGTCGATCCAGAAGGAACGCGATCATGTTCGCCACGCTGACCAGCAAGGGACAACTCACCCTGCCCAAGGAGATTCGCGACCGTCTGAACCTGGATGCAGGAGCGATCCTCGACTTCCAGATCCAGGCCGACAACACGATCACCGCCCGGCAAGTGCAGCCCGACGCTCGGCGCATCCGAGGGTTGCTCAAGTCTCCTCAAGCCGCGCCACTGACCGTCGAACAGATGGACGAGGCCGTGTCGAAGCACTTGCGCGACAAGCACGCACCCAGCCCGGCGGGCCGCAAGTCCGCTGGCCGATGATCGGCATCGACACCAACATCCTGTTGCGCCTGTGGCTCAACGACGACCCGGCGCAGAACAAGCGCATCGACGCGCTGCTGCAAGCGCACGGCGGTATGCCGGGTTCGCTGCTGGTGACGGATGTCGTCTTGGTGGAAGCAGTCTGGACGCTGAAGTCGGCCTTCGAACAAGGCAAGGACGCCCAGTCGCTCGCGGTGCGCAGCCTGTTGGAGGAGACTGCGTTCGCGTTCGAGGACCGCGAAGCGGTCTCGACTGCGCTCGGCCTGTTCGAAGCAGGCTCCTGCGGCTTCGCAGACTGCCTGGTGGTCGCGAAGCATGCGCGACAGGGCTGCGACTTCACCGCAACCTTCGATCGCGGCATGCGAAAGCTGCCGGGGGTCAGGGTGCTCTGACCTAGCCTGGCCACGCGCGCGGAGTCTCAAGACTGCGCCGCAGACCATTGCGCGCCCTTTCCGGGCAGGGCCCACAAAATATAAAGGCACGACAAGCGCTTGGCTTCGCACTCGAAGTTCAGGTGCAGAACATCGAGTGATGTTTCATGGGGGGCGCTTGCGCGGCGTTCGGGGCGTCTGTGAGCTGCCGGTGCCCATGTTCAGCGCCGGGTTGGCAATCGGTCACGCCGCTTGTCAGCGCGCGACGAGCAGCGCACGCTCGGGCGGTCACCACGCCGGTAGTCGCTGGCGTTCGACACCCAGCTTGCGCAGCGGCAGGTTGCGCAGATCGGTCAGTGTCAATGCCGCCGCAGTAGCCGGCACTGAATGAAATTTCCCTTCGAGCTTGTGCTTTGCGAAGGTCCTCAGCCCGGGTGCAAACGGCACGTCATGGAGTACGGTTTCCATCACCGCGCAGCCTGCATGACTGGCATGGTGCTGCTCACTTGGGGGCCTCAAGCTGCGCGCTGCGCACCAGTTTCTTGTTGACGAATTCCTGGATGCCCATGGCGCCCAGTTCGCGCCCGTAGCCCGAAGCCTTGATGCCGCCGAAAGGCAGGTCGGCATCGCTCCAGTCGAGGTTGTTGATGAACATCATGCCGGTGTCGATGCGGCTGGCAATGCGCTTGCCGCGCGCGGCGTCCTTGGTCCAGACCGAGCCGCCCAGGCCGAAGTCGGAATCGTTGGCCAGGGCAATCGCTTGTTCTTCGTTCTTGACCCGAAACATCGAGAAGACCGGGCCGAAGAACTCATCGCGGAAGGCCGGGTTGTCTGGCGCGATGTCGGCCAGGATCGTGACCTGCATGAAGGCGCCGGGCCGGGCCATGCGCTTGCCGCCCAGCAGCAGCTTGGCGCCGTGGGCCACGGCGTCATCCACCTGCTTTTGCAGCAGCAGCAGCGCTGCTTCGCTGGACAGCGGGCCCTGTGTCGTGGCTTCCAGCATCGGGTCGCCGGGCTTCAGGTCTTGCAGCGCGGCCTGCAGCCTGGCGATGAACTTGTCGGCCACCGATTCAACAACGATGAAACGCTTGGCGCCGCAACAGGTCTGGCCGCCGTTGTACATGCGGCCCCATACCGCCCACGGCACGGCCTTGTCCAGGTCGGCGTCGTCGAGCACGATGAAGGCGTCGCTGCCGCCCAATTCCATCGTCGATTTCTTCAGGTTCTGCCCGGCCCGTGCCGCCACGGCCCGGCCGGCGGCGACGCTGCCGGTCAAGGCCACGCCCTTGATGCGCGGGTCGTCAATGACCTGGTTGCTTTGTTCGTGCGAGATCAGCAGGTTGGTGTATGCACCCAGCGGCGCGCCGGCGTCGAGCATCAACTGCTCAAACGCAATCGCGCATTGCGGCACGTTGCCCGCATGCTTGACGACCAGCACGTTGCCGGCCATCAATTGCGGGCCCACCACGCGGGCCAGTTGGTAATACGGAAAGTTCCAGGGTTCGATGCAGAACAGCACGCCCAGGGGGCTGCTTTCCAGATGCGCTTCGCCGACCCTGGGATGCAGCTGCACGGGGGCCAGAAAGCGCTCGGCATGTTCGGCGTAGTAGGCCAGGATGGCGCCGCTGTATTTGACTTCGCCACGCGCTTCGCTGATGCGCTTGCCCATCTCCAGCGTGGCCAGCTTGGCGAATTCGTCGACCCTGGCTTGCAGCAAAGCGGCGGCCTTGTTCAAGACCACGGCGCGGTCGGCATAAGGCTTGTGCTTCCAATGCTGGAAACACTGCTCGGCGGCGGCCAGCGCGTGCTCAAGCTGGGCGCTGCTCAGGTGCTCGAAACTTTGCAGCGCCTGGCCATTGTTGGGGTTGATGCTTTGGTAGGGCATGGTCGACCTCGGAGTGGGTGGGCCAGTGTGGTGTGGCGCCTGGCGCGGGTCCGTGTGTCGCCGCACAGAGCGCATGATTTCGCAAGCCGCGGTCAAGCACGATCGGTGGCCGGTCGGCAGTCAATGGCTCTGGCCTGCGTTCGGCATCGCGCAGACCCGCCCGCGCTGCCCGGGCACCGTAATCGATGCGAATGTCATTCGATCTCTGCCCGATGGCCCCCGCAGCTTCACAGCGACGGCCCGCGCACCGGCCGTCCTTGCCCCGGCGTTGCTGATGGACAGCGCCCTGCTCAGCCTGCTGGGCGCCTTTGTGCTCTCCCTCATCGGCTTGTTCGCGTTCATCTAGACCTTGCGCCAGGGGCTGTTGGTCGAGAACCCGCGCGGCGCGTCGGTCATCTTTGCCAAGGGTGAAATCGGCCAGGTCGACGATCCCGCACTTGCAGCGCCGGTGCAGCACGCGATGCAGAGCGCGGTGGCACCGCGCGGCGACCCGGTGGTGCCAGCCGACCTGACGGAAACCGATGACCGCATCGCGGCCGATCAATCCAGCGCCTTCCCGGTTTTCGTGTTCCTGGCCTTCGCCTGTTTGTGGCTGCTGGTGGGTTCGGTCGCCGGGCTGGTGGCGTCCATCAAGCTGCACCAGCCCGACTGGCTGGTCGACGACGCCTGGCTGACCTTCGGCCGCGTGCGCACCGTGCACTTGAACGCAGTCATCTACGGCTGGGCCACCAACGGCAGCCTGGGCATCATCATCTGGCTGCTGCCACGGTTGCTGCGCACACGGCTGCACGGCGCGCTGTGGACGATGCTGGGCGGCACGCTCATCAACGTCGGCGTGGCCGCGGGCATCGGCGCCATCGCCATCGGCTGGACCGACGGCATGGAGTACCTGGAAATCCCGTGGCAGATCGGCATCTTCATCGCGGTCGGCTTTGTGATGGTGATTGCCACGGTGATGTTCACGCTCGTCAACCGCCGCGTTGAACACCGTACGTCAGCGTCTGGTACTTCGTCGCGGCACTGCTGTGGATCGCCCTGCTCTACGTCGTCGGCAAGCTGCCGGGCGTGCACTATGGTGTGCAGCAGGCGACCACCAACTGGTGGTTCGGCCACAACGCATTGGGGCTGTGGTTCACGCCGGTGGCGGTCGGTGCCATCTACTACTTCCTGCCCAAAATCATCGGCCGGCCGATACGCTCGTACAACCTTTCTTTGCTCGGCTTCTGGACGCTGGCCTTCTTCTACGGCCAGGTCGGTGGCCACCACCTCATCGGCGGCCCGGTGCCGGGCTGGCTGACCACTTTGTCGATCGTGCAGCGCATGATGATGGTCATCCCGGTTATCGCGTTCAGTGTCAACCAGTTCGGCACCATGCAAGGCCAGATGCACCTGGCGCGCTATTCGCCCACGCTGCGTTTCATGATGCTGGGCGGGTTGATGTACATGGCTTCATCGTTCCAGGGTTCGCTGGAATCTTTGCGCAGCATCAACACCGTCACCCACTTCACGCACTTCACGGTGGCGCACGCCCACCTGGGCATGTATGCCTTCGTTTCGATGGTGCTGTTCGGTGCCATCTACTTCATGCTGCCGCGGGTGCTGAACTGGGAATGGCCTTATCCCAAGCTCATCACGCTGCACTTCTGGCTGGTGGTGGTGGGCATTGCCATCTACTTCGTGGGCTTGTCGATAGGGGGCTGGCTGCAGGGCAAGGCGATGCTGGACGCAGCGCGGCCGTTCATGGAATCAGTGGCTGTGACGCTGCCCTACCTGCAGTCGCGCAGCCTGGGTGGCGCATTGATGACGCTGGGGCACTTTGTCTTCGTCGGCCACATCATGTCCATGGCCTTGAGCTGTGGGCCCCAACGTGCGGGTGCGGCGCTGTTCTGGCAATCAA